>DATAZF010000319.1:0-41434 GCA_036272235.1 Bryobacteraceae bacterium
GCGAGCGGAATTCCCGCCACCATTAAAATCGCGTACGCCAGAAACCATTTCGAACCGGGCACTTTGATTCCCAACGGCGCGAGCAGCAGCACGAGGCACGCCGGGCACTTGGGAAGAAACGCGAAGATCAGGGACGATAGCGACGACGAAAACAGCGAATACGCCGGCGCGGTAGTACGCGGCACGATTTCCCGATACTAAGCTGAAACCCACAAAGTTGTCACTAGTGTCTTTCCACTAGGCGGGCCGATTTAATGCGTAATAGTGGCTTCGCAGTATTGCCCCGCGGCTGGCAACTCCCTATCCTCAGACAATCCGTGGAACTTGATCTCCGGATGGCCAGTGTTCGGCGAAACGCCGGACTGCGGCGCGTCACAAGTCATTTGAATGAATCTGCTTGCCGATAATGCCAGCGTCGAAGCGGCGATGTTTCGCGTCATCATCCAACTTGTCGCGATCATCGCGGTGGCGCGTATTTCCGGCAACCTCTTCCGCCGCATGGGGCAGCCCTCCGTATGCGGGGAGATCGCGGCCGGGCTGATTCTGGGGCCGTCGCTTTTTGGGCGCTTCTTCCCGGCGCTATCACATAAAATTTTCGATCCCGGCGTGGGCCCGGTCTTCAATGTGCTTAGCCAATTGGGCCTGATCCTCGTGATGTTCCTCATCGGGCTCGAATTCGACTTCGACCACCTGCCGGATAACCGGCGAACGGCGATGTCGGTATCGGTCGCGGGGATCCTGCTGCCGTTTTCTCTGGGCTTCGCGCTCGGGAAAGTCATGCATACGCAACTGGCGCTCTCCGGCAGCTGGATTAATTTCTCGCTGTTTATGGCGACCGCCATGTCAATCACGGCGATTCCGGTGCTCGGGCGCATCATGATCGAATTGAATATCACCCGTACCCGTATCGGCTCGGTAACCATTTCAGCGGCGGCGATCAACGACGCAATCGGCTGGACTATCCTGGCGCTGATCACCGCAATCGTGCGGTCCACGTTCGATCCGATGAAACTGGCGACGATGGTGGGAGCCGTAATCGCCTATGGATTGGTCATGGCCTTCGCGGTTCGGCCGGTGGTGGCGAAGTGGAGCGCGTGGACCCTGCGAAAAAATTCGGGCGAGCTTTCGCTGAATGCAATGGCGGTGCTGCTTGTTCTGGTGCTGGTTTCCGCAGCGATTACCACCCGGATCGGCATCTTCTCCCTTTTCGGTGCATTCATGATGGGAGCGATTTTCTACGACCAAACCCGATTGCGGGATGCCGTCCATCGGCGCTTGAACGACTTCGTTACGACTTTCTTTCTGCCGATTTTCTTCACATACACCGGCTTGCGGACGGACGTCGGAGCTATGACAGGCGGCAAACTGTGGATGTTCTGCGGCCTTGTGCTCGTCGCCGCGGTAGTTGGGAAATACGGTGGATGCAGAGCGGCGGCGCGACTCAACGGAGTTTCCCCCCGCGAAGCGTCGATCATCGGCGTCATGATGAACGCGCGAGGGTTGACGGAACTGATCGTGATCAACGTTGGCTACGAGCTTGGAATCCTGCCGAAGACGGTCTTCTTCATGTTGGTTTTCATGGCTGTGGCGACGACGTATATGACGACGCCGGTGCTGCGCCGCCTGTTCCGCGGCAGTGAGTTGTGGGAATCGTACCGGCTGTCGACTTTTGAGGCGCGGAACCGCAATCTTAAAGCAGCCCGATCATAAGCGGGCCTCGGACCAACTCAGTAACCCAGCTTCAACATTCCCTGTTCGCTTCCGTTGACCGTGCCTTTGGTGAGCCATTCAAGCGAGGCGCGGAACAGGAGCAGATGATTCTTCTCCCACATCGCATTGTGGGATGAGCATGCGAGGTCCACGAAGACCTTCTGCCGGGAGCCGAGATCTTCGTAAAGGTTGCGCACGCGGTCAGGCGGCACCTGTTTATCATGAGCGCCGCTCACCATCAACACTGGAGTCTGCGTTTTGGCGACGGCCGCCGCTGTCCAGCCCCATGAGGTGACTTGCGGAGCACGACGGACACCGGCGCCCCAGGTGGCGCCAACCGGATCCGAAGCCATCATTGCGGACCAGACTGCATCGCTCGTGGGCTGATCGTATTGCGCCGGGCATCCGACCTGCCTGTCCCAATTCGCGTCGAACTCCGCGCGCGATTGCGTCGTCATGGCAGCACCGTTTGCGGGAACCCGCGCGGGAGGCGCGGCACTGGCATTGCGATTGTATGCGGGCGCGAGGAGCACCAACTTCCGCACCTTCCCGGGATGCTGCGAAGTATAACCGGCGGCGCGCGGCCCGCCCAGTGACCAGCCGACCATCGCGACGCGCTCGACGTGCCGAAGCGCGCGCAGGTGATCGACTACCGAGTCGATGTCATGCCAGTCGGATGCGAGAGTCGTCAACTGCTGTCCATGGCTCGCAGCGCACGGCGCGCTGATGAGCGCGGGCACAAAGGTCAGTTGCTGTTCGCGGGAGAGATTGCAGGGGTCGTTCATGGCAGCCGGCCGCGTGGAGCCCCCGTAGCCTGTCATGTCCATGGAGAACACATCGTAGCCGGCGCGCGCGAGATAGCCCATCCAGCTGTAATCCTGATAGGGAACATCGAAGGCGACTTCAGCAGGCGTTCCGGCACCGTGTACAAACAGGACGACGCGGTCGGGCGAAGCATCGTCCCGCAGGGCCGCGCCGGCCCGCACGACTTCCCGTACATAGACTTGCGTGATCTGGCCCGCGATGGCGGGCACGGTTGAGTGAACGGGGACGTAGTGGTCAACGGTGAGCAGCCGCCCGCTGTCGTCAGCCTGCGAGACGGACGCGAGAAGGAATGCAAGACCCGTGAACGCCGTTCTGATAATACGCATGTTTTTCTCCCGGCAGGATTCGCTTCGACTGGCGAGCGGGATTGCCAAGCCCGCGCAGATTAACAATCCGCCCTAAACGTCGTAGTCCGGAGGTTTGACGCCCTTGTTGCGGAGATACATCTCACCGTATCCACGAGTGTGGGCCGTGTGGATCATCGCCTGATAGAGCAGTTCGAGGCCTGTCATCGCAGGGCCGCGGCCGCCGAAGGGTTTCGTAAGATCCGCCGCGGTGAGTTGGCCGATGGCGCCGATGGCCCAATCGAAACTCGCGGTCAGATACGCGACAGTGGCCGCCTTGCTGGTGTCGCCTTTGGGTGCGGCGGGCGCGGGTCCATTCTTGCCAAGGCGGCCAAGATAGAAACCTTCCGCCTGGCCGAGATGCTGCAACTCACCGCCGAAAGGCCGCGCATCCGCGAACGGCTTGTAATCGTAATTCTCGGCCGGCATGGCCTCCGCGACCTTCAGCGTCAGGGCTTTCGACTTCTTCCAGTGATCGACAAAAATCTCGATTTCTTTGTCCGCGGCGCTGGCAACGCTCACCGTGGCGGCTGCAGCGGCTCCCACCGCGAGGGTGGTCATGACTTTGCGACGATTCATCCGTTTTCTCCGTGCACCATTGTAGTGATTACCAAAACCGCAATACAATACCAGAGATCCGAATAACTTCGGCAAAGGATTCAACACCCATGACACTCACCCGATTCGCTCTTCTCCCGGCGGCCGCCGCACTGCTGGCATCAAGCGCTGCCGCGCAACTCCCTTCCTCGAAAGTCCTCACGCTCGACGTGGCCCAGGCGATTGCGCAGGAGGCGATGGCGAAGTGCCGGGCCGATGGCTACAAAGTCACGGTACTGGTAGTCGATGGGCTGAACGCAACCAAGGCCATGTTGCGCGACGACGGTGCAACTGCCTCGACGACTGAGGTCGCGAAGATGAAGGCCACGGCGACGATGCTTTATAACAGGCCGTCGGGGCCGGCAACGCCGCCTCCAGCGGGGCAGGCCGCGCCTCCAGCGACGATTCCGGGAACGATCAACGCCCAGGGTGGAGTGCCGATTAAAGTGGGGGCTGCTACGATTGGCGCGGTCGCGGTCAGTGGCGCGCCGGGCGGCGACAAAGATGCGGCTTGCGCGAATGCAGCGCTGGCAAAACTTGCGGACAGGTTGAAATAACTTGCGGCGCATTCTGGCTCCCGCATTCCTCTGCGCGACCGTGGCGGCTCTTTCGATCGCGGCGCCCGCGAACAAGCCGCTCGTGCTTGCCGACCAGGGGAGCTTCTTCGTCGGCGGTGAAACGAAGACTTCCAACCCGCCCAACGCGCCGAAGGACGCGCCCGCGTCCGACGTCACGATCAACCAGATGTACGTGCAGTACGAGACGCCGCTGAACGGAAATCGCCACGTCCCGGTCGTGATGGTGCACGGGTGCTGCCTGAGCAGCAAAACGTGGGAGACCACGCCCGATGGCCGCATGGGCTGGAATGAATATTTCGTGCGGAAGGATCGCGCGGTTTATCTGGCGGACCAGTCGGCGCGAGCGCGGTCCGGCTTCGACGCGACGGTCATCAGCAACGTCAAGTCGGGCGCAGTTCCCCCTGCGCAGCTGCCGAACGTGATCTTCGCGAGCCACCAGACATCGTGGACGCTATTCCGCTTCGGGCCGGAGTTCAACAAGACATTTCCGGACGAGCAGTTTCCTGTGGAAGCGGCCAACGAGCTCTACAAGCAGATGATCCCGGATTTCAACGCCGTGCTTCCGACGCCGAATCCTACCTGGAAGAACATGGCGGCTCTCGCCGTGAAACTTCATGGAGCGGTTTTGATCGGCCATTCGGAATCAGGCTTTTTTCCGGAAGAGGCGGCGCTGATTGATCCGGCGGGCGTGAAAGGGATTGTGTCCATCGAAATGGCCTGCACAACGAACATGTCTCCGCAGCAGCTTGGGGTGATGGCGAAAATTCCGATTCTCGTGATGTTTGGCGACCACCTTGGCGATGTGCAGGGCAGGTTCGCTTCGCTGTGGCCGCAAAACCTCGAGACGTGCAGGAAGTTCGTCCAGCAGGTTCACGATGCGGGTGGCGATGCTCAATTGATGGAGTTGCCGAAGATGGGCATCAAAGGGAACAGCCACATGCTGATGCAGGATAAGAACAATCTGCAACTCGCCGACCTGATCCTCACCTGGATCGATCAGCACATTGAAAAGAAGTCAGGGCACGCTCATTAGGCAGCGGTTCGCAGTCATGAAATCCAGGCCGGTTTTCGCAATGGGTTTTTACCTTACGACGGCTTTCCTCCTGAGCTTTTATGCGCTCGCACAACGCGGCGGGGCGCCGCAGGGCTTGCGTGAAGTCACCGTCACGGAGATTCCGGGAGTTATCGCTGCCGGCGCCGTCTGGAAGCTGGCCTGGCAAGGGACCAATAATGCTGACGGCATCGTGGGCACATCCGATGGCGGCTTGTTATTTGCACAGGAACAGCCGAGCCGGATCAGCAAGCTCGACAAGAGTGATAACGTGTCCGCTTATCTGGAGGACACACACGGCACCGGCGCGCTCACGGTCGACTCGAGAGGCCGGATTCTCGGAGACGAACGAACCTGCACCGATCCCGGCGGCCACCCTGACACGTGCAGGGAGGCAACCGCGGTGGCCGAACTGTCGCCCGCGCGAAAGGTCCTCGCCGACAACTTCGAAGGCAAGGGCCTCGGGCGGCTAAACGACCTGATCGTCGACAAGCAAGGTGGCGTCTACTTCAATGGCGCCGCGCTGTATTACCTGAACCCGGCGGGCAATGTCGCGACGATCGGTGAGAACGTCCGGACAAATGGAATTACCCTCAGCCGAGACGAGAAGACCCTCTATGCAACCAACGGGGCGACTCTCGTTGCATTCGATATCCAGCCGGACGGTCTGGTTCGGAACCAGCGCGACTTCGCGAGACTCGAAGCCGGCGGCAATGGCGATGGCATGGCGATCGATTCGGAAGGGCGCCTCTACGTCACTTCAGCGCCCGGTGTGCAGGTATTCAGCCGGGAGGGAAAATATCTGGGCGTGATTCCGACGCCGCGGAGCGTGATCAGCGCAGCCTTCTCGGGACCGGGAAAGAAGATCCTCTATGTCGTGGGCAGCGGTGCGTTGGGGCCGGAAGGGAAGGAATTCCAGACGCCCGCAGGGGTTCGCAACAACGCGAAGACGATTTATAAAATCACGACGGTGGCAGCGGGCTTCCAGGGCCGGGTGAAGTAGCCCGAGTCGTAAAGATACCTGTATTTCCAGCATGATAAACTGCCTTGGACAACCCATGGAGAGTAAAAAATGAAGAAGTTGATGTGGATTACAGGCGGCGTCTGCTTTGGTCTGGCCGCCGTTTGGGCCGCGACCAGCAGTGAAAAAAATGTGATCACGGGCAGCAGCGCTTACGTGAATGCGAAAGACCTGCAGCCGGGCAGTTTCCGCAAGATCACGGTGGCGGATCTCCCCGAGCCGACGAAGGCGACCCCCGGTGGTTTCGGACGCGTCCCGGAACGGCCGGAAGGCGCGATGCCGAAGGCTCCGGAGGGCTTTACCGTTTCCCTCTACGCGCATGACGGCTTGAAAGCTCCGCGGCAGATTCGCCGCGCGCCGAATGGGGATTTTTTCGTCGCTGAGCAGGCGGCGGGTGAGATCAAGATTATTCGTGACAACAAAGGTAAACCGGAGATTTCGGTCTTCGCGACGGGCCTCACGGTTCCATTCGGCATCAACTTCTATCCAACCGGGCCGAATCCGCAGTGGGTCTATATCGGCAACACGGGCTCGATCGTGCGTTTCCCCTACAAGAACGGCGACCTGAAGGCCACTGGCCCCGCTGAGACGCTCGTCTCGGATATCCCTCCGCGCGGCAACCACAGCACCCGCGACATCGTATTTCTGGACGGCAATCGGATGCTGGTGGCCGTCGGTTCGGCCGACAACGTGTCCAATTCGCCGGCTTCCGAAGAGCATCGCGCCAACATTCTCGAATACACGCCTGAAGGCAAGTTCGTCAAGATCTATGCCGCCGGCATTCGGAACCCCGTTGGTCTGGGGATTAACTCGACCACGAACCAGGTCTGGACCTCTGTGAACGAACGCGATGACCTTGGCGACAACCTGGTTCCCGACTACATCACCTCGGTCAAGGAAAACGGTTTCTATGGCTGGCCCTGGTTCTACATCGGCAAGCATGAAGACAACCGCGCGAAACTGCCGCGTCCGGCGGATAGGACGATCGATTCCGTGATCGTGCCCGACGTATTGCTGCAACCGCACAACGCCTCGCTCGGCCTGACTTTCTACGACGGGACACAGTTCCCGGCGGAATACCGCGGCGACCTGTTCGCAGCTGAGCATGGGTCCTGGAACCGCTCGACCAAATCCGGCCATGAAGTCGTGCGCGTTCCGCTCAACAAAGGCAAGTCCAACGGTGTTTATGAGGATTTCCTCACCGGCTTCACCAATGCCGAGGGCGTGCCGTGGGGACGGCCTGTCGGAGTGGCAACGGGCCGTGACGGCTCGCTATATGTGACGGACGAATCCGCGGCCGTCATCTGGAAAGTCACTTACACCGGAAAGAAATAGAGAGGGTCGCGAATGCGAATCACGGGAATTGTCATTACGGCGGCACTGGCTTTAACACTCGGGCTGGGCGTCGCCGCCGCGCAGGATGGCGGTGGCAGAGGGCAGGGCCGTGGCGGTGGACGCGCCGGCGGGCGTGGCGGCGGGGGTATTCCCGCGCCATTGAAGATTACTATCCCGGCGTTTGCCGACGGTGGTGCGATTCCGGCAAAGTACGGCTGCTTGAAGGGCACGAACGCCAACATCTCGCCCGCAATCGAGTGGAGCGGCGCGCCGGCGGGCACGCAAAGCATCACGCTGATCCTGCACGATCCCGATGTTTCGATCGGCGCGGACGACGTGCTGCACTGGGCAATCTTCAACATTCCCGCCACTGCCACCGGGCTTCCGGAAGGGGTCCCGGCCAAAGCGACGCTGGATGACGGAGCGGTTCAGATCAAGAACATCGGCCAGTCGATCGGGTTTTTCAATCCCTGCCCGCCGCCTCCGACCACCCATCACTACATGTTCGAGTTTTATGCGCTCGATCAGAAGCTCGACGCGGGGATCGCGACGCGCGACGATCTTTTAAAAGCCATGACGGGTCACATCCGCGCCAAGGGCGTTTACTTCGGGTTGTTCCACCAGTAGTGAGTTAGTGGCGCGGGCGGTCTTGTCCGCCGGCGTTTCACTGCGCTGTGAAAGCCAGCAGCACGTTCCCCGGCATCCCGTTCTTCACTCCGATGTATCCCGACCCGGTGAAGAGCGTCCCATCCACAATCACAGGACCCGCCGCTCCCATCGAGCCACCTTTCGCGGCGATTCCATTCGCGGTATCGAACTCGCGAACCGTGTCGAATTCCCAGATCACATGACCGTCGGAAGCGTCGAGTGCGCGCAGCACACCATCCCATCCGCCGGAGAACACGACGCCCGGAATAGCTGTCAACGGCCCATCCTGCCCCGCATGACGGGCCATCGCCGCGGAGGGTTGCAGAGGCGTGAACCACTTCCGCTCGCCTTCTTTCAACTGAACGGCGGCGATTCCACCGATACCGAGCCCGAAGTATGCAGCCTGATCGTCGGCTGCCCCGCCCCAGATGATCTTGCCGCCGAACTCTGTCGTGTTGCTGGTCAAAGCGGTCTTCCAGACGACAGCCCCGTTGCGGTCCGGATCCAGCGCCCACACATTGCCGCTCTTCTGGCCGGCGACCAGAATTCGATGGCCGTCGGGAAGCGTCTTGAGGATCGGCGACGCTGAGAAGTCGTGATCGGGTCCGAGATTTGCCGGACAGTTCCCCGTCGGATTCTTCCCGGGGCAACCCGCGAGCCAAACATCGTTTGCGGTGCCCTGCGCGACCCAGCGGATTTTACCGGAATCCAGATCCATCGCGATAATCGCGTCAGTGTTTTTCGAAGCAGGCTCTGTGTAAGCGTCGCCTGTCGTGGCGTAGAGAACGTGCAGCTTTGGATCGATGGTCGGAGAGCTCCAGACGCCGCCGCCGGCAGGTCCGAAATGCTGGACACCCTCCGCAGTCTTCGTCGTGGGCTGCGGCGCTTCGGGAATGACGTACGTCTTCCAGATCTGCTTGCCAGTACCCGCATCCAGAGCGACCACACTCCCGCGAAACGAGCAGCACGGATATTTCGGATTGCCCCCCGCCCCTTCTTCGCCGGACGCGACGGGCACGTAGAGGCGCCCTTCGAAGAATTTCGGCGCGCCCGTCAGCCGCGCGGTCGGATGCTCTTCCGTGCGAACCTTCCATATCAACTTGCCCGTGTCGGCGTCGACCGCATAGACGCTGGTTTTCATATCGCCGAAGAATGCCGCCAGACGGTCGCCTGCGCGCGCGATCGTTATGGCGGTGCGGACCCCGGCCTCCGCCTCATACGACCAGTGCACGCACCCCTTCGCGGCATCGAGTGAGTAGACGTACCCGGTGTCGACTCCGAGGTACACGCGTCCACCGGTCACAGACGGCTGGCCCCAAACAGAGCTCACGCCCGGGAATCCGAACGCCCATTTCAGTTTGAGCCGGGGAACCTGAGCCGCGGCCAGACCTGCGCCCTGCGTGTTCTGGAATCGCGTATTGGAGGCATCGGCCCCCCAGCCGTTCCATGCTGCGCCGTTTGCATCGGCGTGCGAATCGCCGGAACAGCGATTCGGCATCTGCGCGGCATCGGCGAACTGGGAAAGCTTGAGCGTGGCGCCGGTAAGATATTCCGCGAGCGAACGTTTGGCGGGTTCCGCGAGCGCGGCGGCCTGCGGGCGCATGGGCCCGCTGGTGAGCGCGCGGTAAATCGCTTCCGGCGTCATTTTGGCGAGCGTTGCGCGGTCGGGCGCGCCCGAAGTTTGGGCCGCATGGCAACTTGCGCAATTTCGCTCGAAGAGGGATTGAGCATTTGCGGCGGGCGCCGGCTGCGCGGGGAGTTGTCTTCCCATCATCGTCAGGAGGAGCGTGCAGAGCAAAGCGCGGAGTCTCATAGCGGGTCAGATCCAGTCTAATGGAACTGCCGGACCGCTCCGGATCACTGGCTCAGTGCAGGTAATAGCCGGGTCTCGCTCGCACCGTAACATTTGCCTGCAGCACTTCGACGCCGATCGCGTGATAGCCGGCGGTATCGGTGTCGGGGGTGTAGCTGAGAACATAACCGGTGTGAAGCTCCCGGCCGATTGCGCCTATGCCGGATTCGAGCTCGCGCAATTTTCGGAATGGGATGCGCGTGCCGCCGAGTTCGCGTGTCAGGATTACGAGATCCTCCTGCCCCGATGAGGTCTTTTCTCCGCGCATGATTTCGGGAATGAGGTTCGTCAAATCCACCGACCCCATGATGCCGGTGCCGTTTCCCAAAGCCACACCGTGGATTTTGGTGACGGCGACCGTCTTCTCCATGAGATCCAGCCCGACAAGCGGCATTGCCAATTGGTAAACCGCAATGTTGCTCTTTTCCGTCCGCGCGAGGATGTCGGCGAGATGCGTGGAGCTTCCGACATCCGCCGGCTGCCCGATGATCAGGATGATTCTCCTCCGCTCCGGCGGCACCGCTTCCAGCTGACTCGCGGCCTCGTTAACGGCATCGAGACAAAGTCTTTTGTCGCCGGACAGGGCGAGGGAGTTGAAGGCCTTGTCCAGAAGTGAAACATCCGCCGTCATCGACTGCCGAACCTTCACCTCGTCGTCGAATGTTGTGAGCGAAGCTTCGCCCGTCTCGCCAACTAAAAGCGCTTCGATGGAGCTTTTCGCCCGGCGGACCTCCGGCAGCCACGCCCGCACTGCGTCATTGGTTTGGATAACGATAGCCAGCGACAAAGGCCGATCCGCATAACCGACCTTGATCTTCTGCGGCCGTCCGTTATCGAGGAGCCGGAATTCCGCGGCTTGAAGATTCCTGACCGGCGATCCATCGCGTCCCGTAGCGACTACGGGCACTTCGACGACGCGGACCGGCACGCGGAATACCGGAGGCTGCGCGATTCCGAGCAATGTCGCCCAGCCTGCAGCCACCAGCGCCGCCATCTTTCGCATGAGGCATCCGAAAGCACGCGGGCACCCACACAGGCCTGCCCAGCCGTGCGAAGGAGGTTGAACAACAAGCAGTGTGAAAACAACTCACACCCGTTGCGCTACTTTACCGCTGCAAGCCCTTCGCTGATTTCGATGTAAGTTCCCCACGGATCCGTCAGCACGCACACCGCGAGATTCATGGCAGTGGCTTTCCGGTACGCTCCGTCGAGTTTGATTCCGGAAGCTTCGAGATCCTTGCATTTCTGCTCGACATTTTTTACTTCGAGACCAATGCGATCGAAGGCGCGACCTTTGGTTCCCATCACGGGTCCCTCCGCTTTCGCGAAGAGGATGTTTGCCCCGGGGATTTCCCCGACGGTTTCAGCGCCGTGCTTTACCAGCCTGGCGCCGAACCATTTCTCATACCAGGCCTGGGCCGCTGCAACATCCGGGACCACCATATGAATCATGTCCGCCGCAATCGGCGCAGCCAGGGAGCGGTCCTCAGTGATGCGGACCTTCACCTCGTCGGGGCCCATGAGAAACACCTGAGTCGCCCTTCCGCCGGGCATCGGCTTGATGCCGGCCTCTGCCCAACGCGCGAGCGATTCCTTGAGATCGCGAACTTTGAAGCCAATGTAATCCACCGTCGATCCTTCGGTACCGCCTTTGGGGTCACCCTTTCGCATAAGGAAAAGTACGCCCGGATACTTTGTCATCTTGAGCGGACCGAGTTCCGCGGGCTGGCCGCCGAGCGTATTCCAGAACTTGTTCGCCGCGTCGATGTCGTGAAAACTGAAAATATCGTGACCGGCTGAAACGCCCGCGGCGTTGGGCGCGGGAAGCTGAGCCAGCATCGAAGCTGCGGAAAAGACCATTGCGAGGAACAGCTGTTTCTTCATACTTCGCGCGATGATATCACTTCGGCCCGAATACGTTCGCGAGGCCCATTAATGCTAGCCTGTGAAAATGCGCGCTATTTTAATGTTCCTGCCGGCAGTTCTTCTGGCTCAGACGCCCGCTCCGAAACCCGCGACGACGGCACAGCCAGCCACGGCTCCTAAGCCGGCTGCGGCTCCCAAACCGGCTGCGGCTTCCAGACCGGCTGCGACGACAGCGGCGCGACCCGCACCCGCGGCTGGGGCGGCGAAACTTAACACCGACGACGACAAGATCGTCTACTCGCTCGGACTCTCCGTTTTCCGTTCACTGGGACAGTTCGATCTTTCTCCGGCGGAAATCGAAATCGTGAAACAGGCACTCACCGATGCGGAAGCAAAGAAGCCCGCGATCGATGTCGATACCTGGGGTCCAAAGATCGAAACGCTGGCCGGCGCTCGCGCCTCGCGCGTGGCAGGGCGGGAGAAGGCCGCATCGGCCGCCTACCTGACGAAAGCCGCGACGGAACCCGGCGCAGTCAAGTCCGACTCCGGGTTGATTTACAAGGAACTGCAGCCAGGCACCGGAGCTTCTCCGAAAGCCACCGATACCGTGAAAGTGAACTACCGCGGGACTCTGACCAATGGAACCGAGTTCGATAGTTCTTATAAACGAAACATGCCCGCGGAGTTTCCGCTGAACGGCGTAATCCGCTGCTGGACGGAAGGCGTTCAAAAGATGCGGGTCGGTGGAAAGTCACAGCTCGTGTGTCCGTCAGACCTCGCTTACGGCGACCGGGGTAGCCCTCCCCAGATCGCCGGCGGGGCAACGCTGGTTTTCGAAGTCGAACTGCTGGAAATCGCGGGCGCCGGCGCCGAGCCCCCGAAGTAAATTGTCTCAGGGGCGGCTCAGACTTGCAGTCTGTCCCCATTGCGGGCGACCAGCGAGTAGAGTACCGGCGAGAGAAAGATCGATAACACCAGCCGCGAGATCAGTCCGCCGACAATCACAATCGCGAATGGCTTCTGCGAGTCGCTGCCGATGCCGGTCGAGATCGCCGCGGGCAACATGCCGAGACATGCGACCAGGGCCGTCATCATGATTGGTCGAAGGCGCAGCATGGAGGCATCCAGTGTCGCCGTTGCAATGTCGCGCCCTTCCAGACGTAGCTTGTTGATGAACGAATAGAGAATTACGCTGGTCTGAACCGCGACTCCCATCAGCGCGATAAACCCGAGCAGCGACGATACGCTGAAGTTGGTGTGGGTGTATCGAAGCGCGAGCAGGCCTCCGACCGGCTCCGTCATCAACACACTGACCAGGATCACCGCGGGGAATTTGATGTTTCCATACAACGCGAACAGGATCATCAATATCAGGAAGACCGTCAGCGGCAGAATTATACGCATCTGCCCCATAGCAGAAAGATAGTCTTTATACTCGCCACCCCAGTCGTACCGGTATCCGATGGGAAGCTTCACGGCAGCGTCGACTTTTTGCCGCGCCTCGCCGACCGCGCCCGCAAGGTCGCGCCCGTTCACGCTGAATTGAATCCCGATGTAGCGGGAATTCGATTCGTGATAAATGAAAGACGCCCCGCTCTCTTCCCGGATGTCGGCGAACTGGCTGAGCGGAAGCTGCTGGCCGTCCGGCGTCGGAATCAGCAGGTTTCGAATGGCATCGGCATTGGCCCGAAACGGCTCCTGCATGCGGACGACGAGATCGAACCGCCGCTCTCCCTGGACAACCTGCGTCGCGGCAGTGCCGCCGATAGCAGTTTCGACAAGCGCATTTACGTCGCTGACATTGAGGCCGTAGCGTGCGATCTTCCCGCGATCCGGCGTGATATTCAGACTGGGCTGCCCGAGCTCACGCACGATGGTGATCTCGTTAATCCCCGGCACTTTCTGCAGGACCTCTTTAACGCGCGTCGCACGATCTTCGAGAGTCTTGAGGTCGTCGCCAAAAATCTTGACGGCGAGGGCGCTCTTGAGGCCGGTCTCCGCTTCGTCGACAGCGTCTTCGGCGGGTTGTGTGTAGTTGAAAATCACACCAGGGAAAGACGACAGCTTCTTCTCGATGGCCCGGGTGAGCTCCGCCTTTGTGTGAATGCTGTCTGAGCCCGTACTTTTCCACGATGAGTCTCCATACGGCTTGAGCCCGACAAAAAATTCGTTGTTGAAGAAACCTGTGGAATCGGTGCCGTCATCCGGCCGTCCCAGTTCATTGGCTACTCTCGTGACCTGGGGAAAACTCAGCAGGATGTTCCGGATTTGCGGCGACAGCTTGCTCGCTTCCTCAAAAGAAATCGAATAAGGAGTAGTCGCGCGAATCCATAAGGCTCCTTCGTCGAGGTGGGGCATGAACTCCGCGCCGATGCCGGGGATCAACAGCAGAGACGCCGCGAACACGGCGCCGCACAGAAACACGGTGGCGATGCGATTCCGCAAACACCAGCCGAGCAGCCTTCCGTAGTAACCGCGCATCCACTCAAAGAAACGCGCCCGAGGCTCGTGGACATGGCGCATGAAGTAAGAGCAGAGGACAGGCAACAGAGTGAGTGCGCACAACAGAGACCCAAGTAACGCGAACGACATTGTGCTGGCCATCGGCTGGAACAGGCGGCCCGAGGGCCCGCTGAGCACGTAAATGGGAACGTAACCCGCAACGATAACCGCAACCGCATAGAAAATCGGCCGCTCCACATCGCGGGCGGCGCCGCGAATCACGTCGAAAAAATCCCGCTCGGAGTCGCCGCGCTCCGCGAGTTCCCGGAAAATATTCTCGACCATCACGACCGCGCCATCCACGATGATTCCGAAATCGATCGCTCCGATCGAAAGCAGGTTCGCGGGGATATGGCGCCAGTCGAGACAAATGAAAGCAAAGAGAAGTGAGAAAGGAATCGTCACCGCAACGATGAGCGCGGTCCGCAGGCTGAACAACATCAACCCGAGGATGATGAGCACGAGAAACATCCCGCGCAGCAGATTGCGTTCCACGGTGCTGGTCGTTTCGTCGATCAGGGCATGGCGATCGTAGAAGGGCACGACCTTTACATCGGGCGGAAGAACGTGCCGGTTGATATCGTCGGTGACCTGCGCCACCCGGTCGAGCACCACCTGCGCCTGTTCTCCGACGCGCATCAGGATCACGCCTTCCACCGCATCATCCTGACGCATAAATCCGAACTGGCCAAGGCGCGGTGCATGCCCGATCTCGACCCGGGCAATATCGTGAACGTAAACCGGAATCCCTTTGTGCGTGGCCAGCACGATATTGCCGATATCCGCCGTATCGCGCACCAGACCCAGCCCGCGCACATAGTAAAACTGGCCGCCCTGCGAATAGAATCCGCCGCCCGAGTTGGCGTTGTTCGCCCCGAGTTGTTGCACGACCTGCGAGACTGTCACGCCGTACGCAAGCAGCTTGTTCGGATCGAGAAGCACCTGATACTGCATCGTGGCGCCGCCCAGGCCGGACTCGTCAGCTACGCCCGGAATCGCCCGGTAGCGGCGATTCAGCACCCAGTCGTCGATTACTTTCAGATCCTGCGGAGAGCGATCCGGACTCTGCAGAACATAGCGATAGATCAAACCGCTCGGGCTGAACAAGGGCGAGAGCGAAGGCGTCACGCCGGAAGGCATTGTCGCATCGGCGACCCGCTCGAAAGACTGCTCACGCGCGAAATACGGATCGATGCCGTACTCGAAATTCATCTGCACCGATGACAGCCCATACAGCGAAATGGACCGCAGAGAATCGAGCCGCGGAATGCCCGTCATTTCGATTTCAATCGGGATCGTGACCTGCCGCTCGATCTCCTCCGCGGCATGGCCGGGCCACTGGGTAATGATCTCGACGTGCGGCGGCGAGAGGTCGGGGTAAGCGTCGATCGGCAAGCGCTGGAACGAGATTGCGCCCCAGATCATCACCATGAGAGTTCCGGCGATAATCAGAAATCTCTGCGAAAGCGCGAAAGATACAAGACGCGAAATCATGCCGGGGTACAGTGTCTGCTGCAGTCTCTACTGATAGGTGCTGGCGAACTGCAGGAAGATACTCCCTTCGGACACGACGCTTTCGCCGGCGTTCAGGCCGCTCAGGATTTCGACCTGGTCATCCTGCTGCACGCCGAGGGTCACGATGCGCTGGGCGAACTCGCCGGGCTGTGCTTCCACATAGACGAGGGGCTGGTTCTGCGCGTCCCGCAGGACGGCGGAGACCGGCACGGCCAGCACATTTCTTCTGGTCCGCGCGTGAATGATGGCATCCACATACATGTCCTTCTTGAGCAGAAGGCCGGTATTTCGGGTGACGATACGGACGAGCGTCGTGCGCGTGTCGGGATCCACCAGAGCGTCGATGTGAGAGATCTCGCCGTGGAAAACCTGCGTGAATGACGGGTTGGAAGCATCCACCGGATCCCCGATGTGCACAGAGGGAAGATCGCGATCGAAGACGTGGCCGAGGATCCAGACGGTTGACGTGTCGCTGATCAGAAAGCACGCGGTCATGCCCGCCTGCACGAGCTGGCCGGGCATCACGGTCTTCTGCACGATCGTGCCGGCGATCGGCGAGCGCAGCGCGATTTCCGGCCGGATTGGCAGACCTTGCTTCTGCGCGTCGTCGATATCCTGCTGCGTCAGGCCGAAGATGCGCAGCGCCTGCAGGTTGTTCTGAACATCCGATGCGGCATCGTTAAGAGCCGAGACGGTGCTTTCGTAATCCTTGATCGCGATGGCGCCATGATCGAGCAGGTCTTTGGATCGCTCCATCGTGCGGCGCGCGAGATCCTCATCGTTCTTCGCTTTGCGGTAAGCGGTGATGGCGTTCGAGGCGTCGGTGCTGGAGACATAGAGAAGCGGATCGTTCGCCTTGACTACCGCGCCTGTATCGACAAGGATGCGGGAGACAGGGCCGCTGACCTGTGTAATCGCCGGCGTGGTGTGGTCGGCATCCCAGTCGATGTTGCCGGTCGTATGGATCGTGACAGGGAACGCGGCGTTGTGCGCGGTTACCACATGGAGCCTCGCCACCTGCTCGCTTGCAACTTTGAACAGCGCGGCTTCGGGCTGGTGCGCGTCGGGGTCAGACTTTTGGGAGGATGTTTTCTGAGTGACGCAGCCGGTTAACAATCCGACAAGGAGGATCGCGGCGCCGGGGACAATTCGTCGGCGCCGTTGCCCGCAGGCGTCGGCGGGATGCGAGTTGTCACTCGAAAAGAGGCCCGTGACGATTATTGTAGCGGTTGGGGTTGCTTCAACCGTTGGACAAGACGGGGTCTGTTACACCGGGAATACTCGAAAGATCGTAGTGCGCCCGCACTTTTCGCGCCGCAGCCCGGCCAACACGCCGGGCCAGTTCTTCTTCTGAAGCCTGCCGGACGAGTTCCGAACTCCCGAACTCCTTCAGCAGCTTCCGCACGGTGATTTCACCGATGCCCGCGATCTGATCCAACTCCGATGTCAGCGTTCGCGCATTCCGCCGCGTTCGATGGAACGTCACCGCGAAGCGATGAGCCTCGTCGCGAATTGTTTGGATCAAGTGCAGGATCGGCGAAAAGCGATCCAGCACGATGGGCTCGTTTTCCTGCCCCAGCACGTAGATAATCTCCTCACGCTTGGCAATGGAAGCGAGCCCCTGGTTGATAACGCCGATCGATTCGAGCGCGTCGGCCGCGGCGTGCAACTGGCCGAGGCCGCCGTCGATCAGGATTAATCCCGGCAGCGGCTGGCGTTCCGCAAGCAGGCGTGAATACCGGCGCGTCACCACTTCATGCATGCTGGCGAAATCGTCGTTGCCCTGGACGGTGCGGATGATGAACTTGCGGTAGTCGGCCTTCTTCATCCGGCCTTCTTCCCACACAACCATGCTGGCGACTTTATCGGTCCCCTGGATGTGCGAGATGTCGAAGCATTCAATGCGTTTGGGCGCTTCCGCCAGCCCGAGCGCTTCCTGCACGGCGGCCTGAATCGCGACGGAAGACGGCTTCAACACGCGAAAGCGTCCATCGAAGCTATGCTTTGCGTTCGTCTGTGCGAGATTCAGCATCGCCTTCTTCTGGCCGCGCTTCGGCGTATGGATCTCGACCTTGCGATTCTTCTTCTCCGAGAGCAGCTCCTCCATCACTTCCTGATCTTCAAAGTCGATCGGGACGTGAATCACGGCGGGTACATACTGCTGATCCAGATAAGTCTGCAGCAGGAGCGAAGAAAAGAATTCGGGCGGATTGAACTCGTGCTGGTCTTCCCAGAAAAAATCCCGCCGGTCGACGACGACGCCGTTCCGCAGATGGAAAAGATTGACCGCAACCAGGGGCGGCTCGGCGTAGAAACCGAAGATATCGGCGTCGTCGCCCGAAGCGGCGGCCATCTTCTGGCGCTCGTCGATCTCTTCGACCGTAGTCACCAGATCGCGCAGGGCGGCGGCCTCCTCGAACCGCATTTCGTCCGAAGCTTGCCGAATGCGCTCTCGTAATTCGCCGGCCAGCGCGCCGTGGCGGCCCTCCAGAAACAGCCGTACCTGCCGGACCGAATCCGCGTAGGCATCCGGTGTCGTCAACCCTTCGACACACGGCCCCGAACAACGATGAATATGGAACTGCAGACACGGCTTCGGATGATACCGCCGCAAATCCACCTTGCACGAGGGCACGAGAAAATGCCGATGGATGAAGCTCACCAGGCGGTGCGCAAGATTGCCCGGAAAGTAGGGGCCGTAATACGTCGAGCCATCTTTGATCAGACGGCGCGTTACATAAACACGGGGGAAACGCTCGTTGGTCAGCTTGATGTATGGATAGGTCTTGTCGTCGCGCAGCAGAACATTGAAGCGCGGCTTGTACTGCTTGATGAGGTTGTTCTCAAGCGCCAGAGCCTCCTTCTCGTTATCGACGAGTATGTAGTCGATATCGTGCGCTTCGGCGATCAGCGAACCGGTCTTGACATCGGAAAGCTTGTCGTCGTTGAAGTAGCTGCGAACGCGCGCCCGCAGAATCTTCGCCTTGCCGACGTAGATCACTTTCGCGGCGGCATCTTTGTACAGATACACGCCAGGCGCAAGCGGCAAAAGGGCGACTTTTTCCCGGAGCAGACTCTGAGGGGATTGCATTTCCGCGGCTTCCCGCAAGGGCTCTGACAGGCCCCGTGTTACCGGGGTCTCCAGCCATATACTTAAATTATGTCACGCGGGCAAATAGCTCTGATCTGGTTTGCGATGGCATGTCCGGCTCTGGCCGGGGCTCAGCAATCGCAGCCGCCGAAAGAGCAGAGCGCCGATCAACAGAGTAAACAATCGGATGACAATCAGATCTCGCCGGACCAGCTTCCGCCCGACGAAGACGTTGTCAAACCGGAGCAGCACTACAGCTTTAATCCCGTGCAATCGAAAAAGGAAGTCACCGTCGGGGAATTCTACTTCAAGAAGAACGATTTTCGAGCCGCCGCGGGGCGCTTTCGCGAAGGCACAAAGTGGAATGACGGCAACGCAGACGCGTGGTTGCGCCTCGGAGACGCGGAAGAAAAGATGAAAGATACGAAGGCGGCGCGTGAAGCCTGGGAGAAGTACCTGCAACTGGCGCCGGACGCAAAGAACGCTCCCGAAGTACGCCGGAAGCTCGGCAAAGGGTAAGTATCCAAATACGCTGAACAGCCGGGCCGGCTGCCGGTCGGCCGCAGATTCACAATCTACCCCACGCCTTTGGGAAATTGCGCTAACGCGCCAGATCCCAGTAGACGGTGCAGCCGTCAGCTTCGAAATCGAACTTCTGCCTGTAGAGCTTCTGAAAAACTTCCGGCGTCAGTTTGTGGCCCTTGTCGCAATCGACGGCGGTGGCGAACCGTTTCGCTTTAAGCTGCTTAAGCTCCTCGTTTTCCGAGACGAGATGCAGTGGAATTGCCCGCTGCGGCGGAAAGTCGAGCTTGTGCGAGTCGGCCAGTTCCATTCCCGATGGGGGAGCGCGCCGGGTGAGAAAGTAGATCTGCTCATCGCTCAGCATCACCGCGCCCGGAGCCGATACCTGATCCGCTTTGGCAGCGATCTTTTCCAGATCGAGCCAGTTGATGAAATCGTGTTTGTCCTGCAATGCCTTCGCGAGTTCCAGGGAGAAGATCAACGTTAATGCGAATATCGGCCAGAGCGGACGCCCGCCAGGGTACAGGCGAGTGGTGACGCAGTACATACCCGCCGCCGCCAGAATCGCGAGGAACGGCAGCCCGAGGAGGTAGTAGCGCTGAAAGGTGGGGTGTGCGCTCGAAATGTGAATCCCCAGCGCCAGAGCGAGCCAGCCGCACAGATAGAATTCCGCGCGTTGCGGTTGCGTCCAGCTCCGAAGGACGAGATCGCCGGGAAATCGGATGAACAGAAGTCCGGCCAGTGCGAGCAATCCCACCAGCAAAGCCTGGGCGGAGTGCAGCCACGACAGCATCACGCCGATATCGTGCGGGATGGCTCCCGACCATTCGACCTGGCGGAACAACAGATTGTACTGAATGATGTTGAAGAACGTCTGGCTGGGCCCTTTGGCGAAAAGCCAGGCGACCGGGAGGAACGGGATCAAAGCAGCGCCGGCGAACGCCGCGGCTTTTGCCCATCGGTGGCCGTTCCGGTTTTGAACCACCATCCACGCGCCAAGCACCGGACAAACAGGCGCCGAAAGCAGCGTTGCGCCAGCGCCGGCCGATGCGAAAAGGCCCGCGAGGGCTGGAAGCAAAACCCCGCCCGCATCGACCGAGTCGACAGTAATACGAAATGCCAGCACGATCAGGAACAGGCAAAGGCCGTAAGCCTGTCCGATGGGCCCGTACTGCACGATCAACACGTTCAAGCCGAGCGTGAGGGTGCCCAGCAGTGCCGCCGGAAACCGCCAGGCGGGAATAGGAAAGCGGCGGTAAAGGAAATCCGCAGTCATGAGAACAGCCCCGGTCGTCATCAGGGCCGCGACCGCATGCGCCGTCCGCCAGCTTTGCGGCAACACTGTCAGCCAGAACGCGTTCCAATAGGCATTCAGAGGCGTCTGGGAGAAGTTGAAATCGAGGTAAGGCCGCTTCCCCCGCGTGATCAACTGAGCGGTGAGAAGGTGAAAACCCTCATCCCACGCGAAGGCGTCGGTCTGCGCGTAGACCATGAGTCCGGCGGCTAGAATGGCTGCGACACCGGCCAGTATCCAATAGGTTCGGTGATTGCGGCTGACCGGGGGCATGCTTCAGGACCATTATCCATAGCCCGCAAAGCACTCGCGGCCGGCTCCTTAGGCCGCCCGCCGGGCCAACTGGTGGTCAATGATGCGGAGGACGCGCTTGAATCCCGCGGCCCAATCCGGGAAAAGATCCACGTACTGCGTCTCGCGCTGGATACGCGCGGGCACGCGGCAGTCATCCAGGCGAACAGGGATCAGGAATACGTCATCCAGCGGTACCCGGCTGGCGCAGTCGAGCGCGTAACGGATCTCCGCCTGGAAGCCACCGCGCTTTTTGACGGACCGGGTGGAAAAGCAGGCGATGAAGAAATCCGAACTGGCGATCGCATCCTCGATACGCCGGGGCCAGTTCTGTCCGGGCAGGAGCTTACGGCAATCAAGCCAGGCGGCGAAGCCATGGGCGGTGAGTTCCCGAAAAACCCGTTCGGCCGCAAGGCGATCCTCGGTGGCGTAAGCAATAAAGATACGAGGCTGATTCGCATACTGAAAAGAGATGTCGCCGGTGCGGTTACGGGCGAACACCCCCAGTCCATCGATTTCCACAGCGCGCGCCCGATCGAGAGAGTGCCGGATCAGGTGGGAGAGTTCTTCAATGGTCATCTTGTTCCGCCCGAAAAGTCCAATCTTTTCCTGGGTTTATGGTGCCAAGCCCGGGTAGCCTGGCTGATTTGCCGCGCCGCAGAATACGAATGATCTGCGTGACCGCGCGATCCATCTGATCGGCAGCGTCACCCCGGTCACCCCCGGTTCTGCGGGTCATTTCTTTAATCAGGTCCGATCTCTTCATCTGGCGAAAAGACTAACACGCACAAACCGGGTAGAGTTGTTAACTCATTGATTGTATTGATTCAATCTCTTGAACTGTTTGATGAAGTGTTTTTAATCACAGTTTAAGGAGTCATTCATGTCCCGTTCGATATGATGCTCAAGACGACCCAAATCGCCGCAGTTTCAAGGAGAATCGCCGCATGCGAAAACTTTTAGTATTCACGCTTGGTTTAGGCCTCGCGCTCGGTTCCGTGTCCTTCTCGTTCGCTCAGGACACGACCGCAACCAAGAAGGAAAAGAAGTCGAAGAAGAAGAAGAAGGACACGACGGAAGACAAGAAGTAGCTTCCCGTTCGACCGTAATCGAAAATTTCACACAGGAGATCAAGACACATGAAGAAACTTCTCGTAGCCGCCCTCGGCCTGGGCATTGCCCTCGGCACCATTTCCTTCTCGTTCGCGCAGGACACCACTGACACCACGAAGAAGATGAACAAGAAGAAGAAGAAGGCCGACAAGACCGAAGACGAAAAGAAGTAGCTTTCCGGGTTCACCTGAAAAGGGCTGGCGCCCCGGGGAACCGGGATTGCTGGCCCTTTCCATTTTTTCTCCCACCGTTTCTTCCTGCCTCATCAAAACAATCCCGCTACACCGCGGGCGCACTGCTTCAGTTGACGGATCTCTCCAAACCCTCTAATCTCTAGTTTTGTCAGGGGAATTGAATAAGGCGCTTCGCCGATGAACATTTCGGTCAAGGGTGAGTATGCCCTTCAGGCCATTTTTGACCTCGCAGCCAATCCGGGGGCGGAGCCGGTGAAAATCGCCGAGATCGCACGTCGGCAAAAAATCCCGCAGAAATTTCTGGAGCTGATTCTGGCAAGCCTTAAACAAGGCGGATTCGTGGAATCGCGGCGTGGCGCTGAGGGTGGCTATATGCTGGCAAAGCGGGCCGAAGCGATCACCGTGGGGGATGTCCTCCATTTTGTCGAAGGCCGCCAGGAAGAAAGAGCCCGCCTGCGCAAACAGGCCGATTCGCCTTTCTCCGACCTCTGGGCGCGCGCCGATTCAGCCATCGACAGCGTGCTCGATACCACCACATTCGCGCATCTCGTGCGCGAATGGACCGACAAGCACAGCCGCTTTGTACCAAACTGGGAGATCTGAAATGTTCTACGACGATAATTCCTTCAGCATTGGCCGCACTCCTCTCGTGAAACTGAACCGCGTGATCGACGGCGCTCCCGTCACTTTGCTCGGCAAGGTGGAGGGCAGGAATCCCGCCTATTCCGTAAAGTGCCGCATCGGGGCATCCATGATCTGGGACGCGGAAAAACACGGAATCCTGAAACCCGGTAAAGAATTGATCGAGCCGACCAGCGGAAACACCGGCATCGCGCTCGCATTTGTGGCGGCGGCGCGCGGCTACCCTGTCACGCTGACGATGCCCGAAACCATGTCGATCGAGCGGCGCAAAGTGCTGGCGGCATTCGGCGCGAAGCTGGTTCTCACGGAAGGCTCGAAAGGCATGGCCGGATCTATCTCCAAAGCGCAGGAGATTGTGCAATCCGATCCGGATCGATACATATTGCTGCAGCAGTTCGATAATCCCGCCAACCCCGAGATCCACTTCAAGACTACGGGGCCGGAAATCTGGGATGACACCGATGGCAAGATCGATGTTCTTGTCTCCGGCGTGGGCACCGGCGGGACGATCACGGGGGTTTCCCGCTACATCAAGCATGAGAAGAAGAAGAAGATCCTGTCGGTGGCGGTTGAGCCCGTGGCAAGCCCCGTAATAAGCCAGACGATGGCGGGTCAAACCATCAAGCCAGGCCCCCACAAAATACAGGGCCTCGGAGCCGGTTTCATTCCGAAGAACCTCGACCTGACCATGGTCGATCGTGTCGAACTGGTAACAAACGAGGAATCGATCGAAATGGCGCGCCGCCTGGCCAAGGAAGAAGGGCTGTTGAGCGGCATATCCTGCGGGGCGGCTGTCGCGGCGGCGGTTCGCATAGCGCGCGAAGATCAATTCAAGGGCAAGACCATAGTGGTTATCCTGCCCGATTCCGGCGAACGGTACCTTACCAGCGTGCTTTTTGAGGGCATGTTCGAAAATTGATAATTTTCTTACGGGCCTTGTAACCAGAGCGGAAAGAGCGTCGTCTGAATATGCAAATCCCCGTTACGACAAGCGGGCGCATACACCCCTATCACCCAAATATGCGCCCGCGCCTCTTTCCTGGGGGCTCTCCATTTTACCGGCTTCTTCCCTGTCTCATTTGCGTTCTCAACCTGTCCGCCCAGGATTCGGCACTTCTCACCAACACAGGCGAACCGATGCGCGTCAGCTACGCGTGCGCTGAAGACGACCTGCAGTGGGCCGGTATGTCCTGCACCGACGACGAGCCCTGCCCCATCTATCTCGAACTCACTTTAGTCGTGCCAGACGGACGGAAGATCATCGCCGCCGGAAACCTCCACAGCGGTTCCGGTACTCTCTCTTCAATCCTGCTGATGAGTGACGATGCGGGCGCCACCTGGAAGGAGCCTGCCATGCGGATTCGCGGGGGAGGGGTCGAGCAGGTCCAGTTCTACAACCTCCAGGCCGGCTGGGCAGCAGGCGAAATTCAGTATCCGCTCGCTCGCGATCCCTTTTTCCTGGTCACTACAGACGGCGGCGATTCCTGGCGCCAGGTGGCGGTGGATGAAGAAGGCAGCCCCGGCTCGATCCAGCGCTTCTGGTTCGATTCGGCGCGCCATGGAGAATTGATCGTCGATGCAGGGAAGGCTTCGACCAGCGGCCGCTATCTTTCCTTCGAATCGGAAACGAGCGGCGACAACTGGATGCTCCGCGGCAAGAGCGATACGCCGCCGAAACTGCTGCATGCGCCCCCGGTTGTCGACGATTCGGGCTTGCGGGTACGCCCCTCAAAAGACGGCAAGGCTTTCCAGATCGAGCAGCGCACCGGCGAAGAGTGGAAACCCGTAGCTTCCTTTCTGGTCGAACCCGCGATTTGCAGGATCCATTCCGAGGAACTGAAGGAACCGGTGCCGGACACGGGAACTCCGGTTGCGCCCCCTCCCGCGCCGCAACCGAAACAGCGGCAGAAAAAGTAAGGCGTCCCGCCGTGAAGCGCCCGAAGTCCAACTCCGTCGATCTCGAGATCTTCCGCAACCTCTTCGTTTCGATTGCGGACGAAATGGGCGCTGTGCTGCGCAAGACCGCATTCAGCGCCAACATCAAAGAAAGGCGCGACTACTCGTGCGCGGTTTACGACAAGGCCGGGGAGACGATCGCCATGGGCGATCATATGCCGGTTCACCTCGGCGCCATGCCGCTGTCGGTGAAGCACGCACTCGCCGCGTTCGACCTGCGCCCCGGTGATGTTGCGATCGTCAACGACCCCTTTCAGGGTGGGACGCATCTGCCCGACATCACGGCAATCTCCGGCGTCTTCACGAAGAAGGACAAAGCAGCGGATTTCTACGTCGCCTCCCGGGCCCACCACGCCGACGTCGGTGGCATGAGCCCCGGTTCGATGCCTCTGGCGCGCGAGATCTACCAGGAGGGCATCCGAATTCCGCCGGTCCTGCTGATGAAGGATGGCAAAGTGCAGCGCGACGTCATGCAAATCGTGCTGGCCAACGTGCGGACGCCTGAGGAGCGTCAGGGCGACCTTCTCGCGCAGGTCATGTCGAATCGCCGGGGAGAAGGCCGGCTTCTCGAAATTGTGGCGCGATATGGTCTTGCCCGCGTCCATCGCAACGCGCGGGATCTGCAGGATTACAGCGAGCGCGTAACCCGCGCCATGCTGCGACGCATTCCGGAGGGCGAATATTGTTTTCGGGACTTTCTCGATAACGATGGTGTAACGGACATTCCGGTCCCAATCGCGGTGGCGCTGCGCATCGGCGGCGGTAAGGTCGAGGTGGATTTCACCGGATCGAGTCCGCAGGTCGCGGGCTCGGTGAACGCAAACTATGCGGTCGCGGTGTCGGCTGCGATGTATTGTTTCCGCTGCCTGATCGATGCGGAGATTCCCTACAACGCCGGTTTGCTGCGCCCCATCCGCGTAATTGCGCCGGATCGAAGCGTGGTGAATGCAGGCCTGCCTGCCGCGATGGCTGCCGGCAACGTCGAGACTTCGCAACGGATCACCGACGTGATCCTCGGCGCTTTGGCCCAGGCACTGCCGGATAAAATACCGGCGGCCAGTGCCGGCACGATGAGCAACCTCAGCTTCGGCGGTTGGGACACGCTGCGCAACCGCGCCTTCGCTTATTACGAGACGATCGCAGGCGGCATGGGTGCGTCGCCGCGTGGTCCGGGGCGCTCCGCCACCCACACCCACATGACGAACAGCTGGAATACTCCAATCGAGGCGTTCGAACATGCATATCCCGTGCGGGTGCGGGCCTACCGGATTCGTATTGGTTCGGGCGGCGTCGGAAAACACAAGGGCGGGGACGGAATCGTTCGTGAGCTCGAATTTCTTGACACGGCGGACGTCACGATGCTCGCAGACAGGCACGAACGAGGACCGTATGGATTGCAGGGCGGCGCGAACGGAACTCCCGGCAAGTGCGCTCTCGATGCCAGGCAACTCCCGTCGAAGACGCGCGTGACATTGAAACCTGGAGAAACGCTTCGGATCGAAACCCCCGGTGGCGGCGGTTTCGGTTCACCTTAGATGCCCGGGAGTCCACTGCAACTTCCAGCGTGGTTCCCCGCGCAGCGAAGCGTTCAGATCTTCGAGCGAACCGAAAAATCCAACGAAAGAATTCTCCAGATGCGGCGGACGCGCCCGCGTCTGCTGAAAATCGCGATGCCGGAATTGATCGGTCTTCGCCACCACCGCTGTGCCCATCGGACGATACTCGTGTGTCCCCTGCGCCCAGGCTAATCCGGCAGCAGGATCGATCCACAGTGCGAAGCCCATCGAGACCAGTACATCACCCTGGCCTTCCAGGCGTATAATTCCAGAGCATGCGGCGCGGAGATCTTGTCACGACCCTCGCGGACGCCAGCCTTCTTATAGTCTTCTGGAGACTTTCGGGAAATGCCAAAACAGTCGAATCTTCTCTACGCCGGGTTTATCTTTGCGGTAGCAACAAGCTCGGCAGCCGCGCAGTGCATTGACTACTCGAACGATCCAGCGGGGTGCCAGCCATCCACTTTCAAAACCCCGATCGGCCAGATGCCTTCCGTGCGTGTCGGCCACGACGGCAAAATCGACAAGGCATCTTCGGAAGCCGACGCCCGCGCCGGCGCAGCCAAACTCGAAAAGGATCTCCATCTCTATCGCAACTTCGAGCCGTTGCACTGGGTCCTCACCGTTCCATCCGAAAAAGACCCGGCAACCGGCGCATGGCGTAATGGCGACCTCGATGCCTCAGGTGACGGACGCGGCCTGGGAATCGCGGGCAACTGCCTCTTCACCGGCCATCAAAACGGCGCGGGGAAGAAGCACGCGATCAACATTTTCAAAATACAGGAACATCCCGAAAAAGAGGCCCCCGTGCAGGTGGGCGAGATACCCGCCTGGTTCGAAGGCAACCAGGGCTTCGACGATCGCGAACTCCGGTCGCTGGTCTACAAGACTTCAAGCGGGCAGGACCGCTACATCATGATCCGCAACGGCGGCACCAACACCATCGGCTGGATGCAGACTTACGGCATCGACATGAATACCTGCCAACCCACGTCGAAGAGCGAGGTCACGGACTTTCATTCGCAATCCCACGAATTCTTCCTGTGGCACGATCCGGCCAATGCCAATCGAGTGCTCGTCTACATGGCAATCTGGACGGCCGGACTTCCCGACCCCGACCACGCGGGCCTCTACATTCCCGACATGATCGTGATGGCCGTAACCGACGAGAAGACGGGCGACATTCTGCCGAGACCCCGCACTCTCGCGACCTTCAGTCTGCACGAAGTCGGCGGACCGCCTCTCAACGAGAAACCCGACGCTACGGGACTCTTCTCCGACGGCCGTTTTCTCGACTTCAGCAATTCCAAGAACCGCGCCGGGCGTGCCGGCAATTTTCAGAACGTGGAGCAGAACAGGCTGCATTCGATGTCCGTGACGGATGACGGCGAACGCGTCTACGTAGCAGGCACGACGGCGGGCTTTTACATCCTCGACTCGGAGGCCGTCGCCCACCACACCGACGCCGACCTCGATGCTGGCAGAGCCGGATGCAATCAGCGATCGACGATTGCTTCCGTCGGAGGCGCGGTCGATGCGACGAAGCTCGGGGCGATCGGGAACGATTGCATCCACATGGTCGTCAACAATGATCCCGGACTCAAGGCCTTCCTTGCCTCGAACGCCTCGCCGCAGTCGAAGATCGAGCGTTATCTGGTCCTGCTCACGCGTTCACGGTTCGATGTGTATCCGCCGGTGAATGCGCAGCCGACCGGGACACACAGCGCGGTCTTTGTCCCGAATCGCCCCGCGCAGGTGAACGGAAACACGAAGGGGCGCCCGGCGTATGTCTGGGTCACGGATGAGAACGGCGGCTGCCCGCTCAACTATGCGCGCATGATTTCCGTCGAATCGGAAATCGCCCCGACGATGGTGGGCGCATTCTCCATTCCGGATAATCAACTCGACCAATGTCTCGATCAGGCCATCACCGAGCCGAGCGGCGAGCGCCGCCGCCAGGTCGCGCAGCAGAATCACAACCCGACGGTCTTCAAAAATCTCGTTTTCAACACATGGTACGGACACGGCCTGCGCGTTATCGACATCTCGATCCCACAGACACCGCGCGAAGTTGGTTACATCATGAACGTGCCGCACGGCATCGTGCGCACCTATCCAGTCTTCAAGGACGGCCTGATCTACTGGGTCGACAACAAGACCGGCCTGCACGTGGCGCGATACACGGGTCCGCGCGCGAATGAATTACCTGGTCCCGGATCAGGCGTGTATGAAGGCAATGCCACCAGTCCACACAGGTAATGCGTTCAATGTACCTCCGGCGATCTTTGTCGCCGGAGCGGTACATTAGAGCCATCATGAGGCGAAGAACATTTTCCGCCCTGATCGCTGCGACTCTCCTGCCGGGTTTGTCCCGCGAGCAACAAGCGCCCGACGAAGAGACGGCATGGGTCTGCCCCATGCACGGCGATTACACCATGAACGTCGCGGGCAAATGTCCGCGCTGTGGCATGGAGCTCGTACACGCCGCGCCTTTTGACGTCCGCGACTACGATCTCGATTTCCACACCGTCCCTGCCGCCGTGAAGCCCGGCCAGAAGATCAAGATGTTCTTCCGCTTTCGCCATCCCGGCACGGACGCAGTTGTCACCAAGTTCGAGTTCGTTCATGAGCGCCAGTTCCACCTCTTCGTCATCAGTCAGGACATGGAACACTTCGAGCACATCCATCCGACAGAACAGCCGGACGGCACCTGGACCATCGAGACCGTTCTCCCGAAACCTGGCTATTACAAAGTCCTGTGCGATTTCCTGCCAAGCGGTGGCTCCGGACAATTTCTCGCCCAGCCTCTCGTGACGGCCGGATTCGACGGCGATCTTGAAAGTAACGCGGCGCACCTCGTCGCCGACACCAACCTCACCAAGACCGTCGACGATATCACCGCGAAAGTCACCTACGACCCCACCGAATTCCAGGTCGCGCTCTACGGCCACATGACTTTTCTGCTCACGGATACCGCCACTGGCAAGCCGATCACCGATCTCCAAACCTACCTCGGCGCGTTCGGCCACACGCTGATCATGAGCGAGGATATGGAGGATTATGTCCACTCCCACCCGCTCGACATCCTCGCCCAGCCCGACGACGACGGCGGACCACCGGTCTTCCTCATCCCGCCCGGCGCCGATCTCGAGAAGATCCGCGGCGGCCCCGAAGTAACCTTCGAAGGCCTGATGCCGAAACCGGGCCGCTACCGCGCGTGGACGCAGTTTCGCCGCCACGATCAGGTCCGCACGTTCGCCTATACGTTCAATGTGGCTCCGCCTGCTTAGCTGCGGAGTGACCGCGATCGCCATCAGCGCGGTCGCGCATGAAACCCTCACCACGACTGTACTTTTCGATCGCGAGATCGTGCGCATCCTCGACAAGCACTGCGTGATGTGCCACTTCGAAAACGGGCCGTCGTTTCCCCTGGAAACCTACGAGCAGACGTGGGTGCGTGCGCGCAAAATCCGCTCCGAAGCCATCGCGCGCCACATGCCGCCATGGTCCGCCTTCCCCGGTTACGGCCACTTCGCCAATGACAACGGACTCACTCTTCGCGAGACGCAGTTCATCGTTTCCTGGGTCGAAGGCTCCGGGCCGAGGAATGCGGGCACCGTTTTCACCAACACCGCCGATCCGGCCGCGGCGCCGCGCAAGGAAGTCAGCGCACATGCGGAGGTTGGCCGCTGGCAACTTGGCGAGCCGCAGTTGAAACTCCCGGTCAGTGCCCTTGTCGACACCGTTCTCAAGTCCGAGCGCTACGTCCGCGCGATAGAGTACATGCCCGCGGACCGTCGGTCGATTGCCGCGGCATTCTTCACGGTGCGGGAAACCGGCCAGTGGATCGGCGCGTGGACACCCTGGTACGGCTACTTTAATCTCCCGAAAGGTTCCGCCTGGCGGTTGCCCGCGGGCGCCCACATCGTCGCCGACATTCGCTACCACGGTGCGACGCCGCATCCCGATCGCGGCACACTCGGATTATTCTTCGCCGATCAACCCGCCGCAAAACTGGTCTCCGATATCGTTCTCGAAGCGAAAGGCGGCGTACCCGCGGGATCGGCCGCGCAGAAGTTCCGTGCCGCGACGCGGCTCACCACTGATACCGCTGCTCTCGCTCTGCGTGTGGAAAGCCAGCCCGGCGTCAAGTCCATTGAAGTCTCCGCCCGCAAGCCGGATGGCACTACGGAAGTGATGCTCTTCGACAAGAACATCAGGGCCGATTGGCCCACTCCCTACATCTTCAAGAGTCCCGTTCCTCTTCCTCGCGGCTCCGAGCTCTCGGTCGTCGCCTGGTACGCCAATGCGGATGCCACGCCGCAGCCTGGTGGAATCCGGCTGACGGTTGCGTGCCGGAAGTAAGTTTCGCGGTATGGCTTTCAAACAAAATAATGCTGTCGAGGATAAAGAGCTCGAGCCGCGCGGCCACGTGAATATACTGAATGACGACGCAGTCGGCAATGCAGACGCCGCCATCGGGGACTCGATGATCAGGAGAGAATTCGGACGGCCTGCCGGACTCTTGAAGACCTGGCGAGTTCTTGAAGATAAGGGGAATTACAGATTGAAACATCAATTCATCCGCACGGTCGTGACGGCGGCAGCCATATTGTGCGCAGGTGCCGGCGCCTCAGACGCACAACAATTGACTCATCCCGCGACGATTTCAGGGCATCCAAACCTCAACGGTATCTGGCAGGCGCTGAATACGGCCTACTGGAATCTGGAAGCCCATTCGGTCGAGGGACTGAATAATAGTAACTTCTGGCAACTCGGGGCGATCGCCGTCATTCCGGCTGGGCAAAGCGTTCTGCACGGAGGCGGTTCGATTCCCTACCAGCCCGAGGCGCTCAAAAAACGCGACGAAAACCGGTCCAAATGGCCCGAGGCCGACCCCGAAGCCAAGTGTTATATGCTGGGGGTGCCGCGCGTCACCTACCAGAATTTTCCATTCCAGATTTCGCAGGGTGGCGCCGATGCGGATCTTCTGATGGTCTATCCGTTCGCCGCTACGAACAGAGTCATCCATATGAAGGATCATTCCGAAGCGCCGGTCGATTCGTGGATGGGTAAATCCAGCGGCGCCTGGGAAGGAAATGTTCTGGTTGTCACAACCACCTCGCAAAACGGGCAGTCATGGCTGGATCGCGCGGGAAATTTTGCCACCAACCAGCTAAAGGTCACCGAGCGCTTCAAGCTGCTCGACGTGAACCACATCTGGTATGAGGCGACGCTGGAAGATCCGCAGACGTTCGCGCGTCCCTGGACGATCGAGATGCCGTTATATCGTCTGATCGACAACAATGCGCAACTGCTTGAGCACAAGTGTGTTCCATTCGCGGATCCCCTGCTCTACCATGACCTGCTGCAGCCGAAAAAATGATCAAATAGTAACAAGGAGTCAGGCTAATGCATAATAAACTGCTGAAAATCATCTTGAGTGCCGGTGTTTTAATGGCGGCAGCGCTACCCCTCGCGGCGCATCATTCATTTTCCGCGGAGTTTGACGCCACCAAACAAATCACCCTCGACGGTAAGGTCGTCGCAATGGAATGGGTGAATCCGCACTCCTGGCTGACGATCGATGTGCCGAAGCCCGACGGCACGGTTGAACGGTGGCATATCGAAGGCGGCTCCCCATCGGTTTTGCTGCGCCTCGGGTGGAACCGGAATTCGCTTCCCCCGGGGACACGAATCAAAGTCATCGCCTTCCAGGCGAAGGATGGCCAGTTCCGCGGAAGTTCGCGAGACATCGAGTTTCCGGACGGCAGGAAAATGAATCTCGGCGGCTCGTCTAATTCGGAAGGGCCGGAAAAAGAAACCGGCGCAAAGTAGGCATCAGGGAGCATTTTCGATGTCGTGAGGATTCCCCCGCGCGTTCTCGATTTACCGCTTTCCCACCGGAATGGCCGCTCTTCTCCCTTGCGGGCTCCGGGCTGAAACAGGCGCCGCGAAACTTCGGTTCTGACATGTCGCCAGAGCAGGCCGGCGGGCGGCGGAGCCTTCGTTCCAAACCAGAGGCAACCGCCCACGACCAGTTCTGCAAAGCTATGAGTGCAGGCTTTTATCCAGCCGAAGGCATCGAACCACGGTGCGTGCCCCGTCACGTGGTTCTGAAGTCAGCGCCGCGCCGCCTTCACGGCCAACCCGCGCGCGACTGACGTAAACTCGTCCCCCGTTCGAATCTTCTCCGCGCCGAAACCCTTCGCAAAGATCGCCCGCACCGCCGGCACAAACGACGATCCGCCGGTAAGAAACACCATGTCGACCTCACTCCGCCCCACGCCCGACGACGCGATCAGGCCATCGAGACAAATCTCGATCCGCTCCAGTTCCTCCGCAATCCATCCCTCAAACGCCGCCCGCTGCACCGTGACCCGCAAATCCAAATACCCATCCGCAAAATGGAACTCCGCGGCCTCATGCTGCGACAAATCGCGTTTCACCTTCTGCACCGCGCGATGCAAATCATACCCCAGATCCTCGCGTACCAGATGCAGCAGCGCCTCGATCTTCTCCGGCTCGAACGCCTCCGCGCGGCTGCTGCTCAACATGTGGATCACATTATTCGTCCGCAGGAACGACAGATGATGCCAATGCTCCAGCTTCGCGTACACCCAGTTCGGGACCGCGGGCAGCACCTTCTGCAGGGATCGCATCGACGACCCCCGCCCCAACGCGGGCGACACCAGGTTGCGCACGATCTTCGCATCGAACGCGTCGCCCGCAATACCGACACCGCTGTTCCCAGCCAGATCCTGTGCCGTTCGCCCCCGCTTCAACACGCCCGGACCAACGCGCAGCAGCGAAAAATCACTTGTGCCGCCGCCGAAGTCCCCGATCAGAATCAACTCATCGTGGTCCAGCGTCGACTCGTAATAATGTGCCGCCGCGACCGGCTCGAGTTCGAACTCCACGTGCTCGTAGCCCGCAAGCGTGAAAGCTTCCCGCAGCCGGTCTTCCGCGAAGCCGTTATCGGCCTCGCATTCGGCCCCGACGAAACTCACCGGCCGCCCCGCCATCGCCGCGTCGATCTTAGCGCCGAACTGCCGCTCGGCCTTTTCCCGCAGATCCCTGAGGATGCGCGCGATCAGGCTCTCGACCGTAACTCGCCTGCCGAAAACCTCGGTACCCTTCAGCGTGCGGCTGCTGAGGAACGATTTCAGCGACTGGATCAACCGGCCCTTCGTCTCCGCGGCCAGATACTCTTCGATGCCCTCGGGGCCGCTCCACGATTTGATGCTGGTGACGCCGCGCTCTTTCATCTGCTCCAGATAGAGCAGCGAGCGGTAAGCTTCCGTGAATCCGTCGGCCCAGGGAAACTGTGCCAGCTCAACCCCACCGGTGCTCGTGACGCGCGCGATCGAGCTGTTGGTCGTCCCGAAGTCGATCCCGATCAGTGGGCCGCCGCCTTCCGGATCCGGTAAATTACCCGCTCAAGCCCCGGCGGTGTCGGGCGCTCGATGAGCCTGCCGCCGATCTTCTCAACCGCCCGCCGCGACCGGATATTCTCCGGCCCGATCCGGAAAACCACGTTGTCGAGGAATCGAAAAATGTGCTCGAGCATAAGCCGCTTCATCTCGCCGTTGTATCTGCCGCCCCAATGGCGCCGCGCGAGGAATGTGAACCCGATCTCGATCTCACTCTGCGTGGCATCGTAATTGTAGTAACGCGTCGAGCCAATGATCTCCCCGGAGGCCCTGTCGATAACCGCGAACGCCCCGCCGGATTCCATCGCCCCGCGGAAGAACTCGCGAAAGACCTCTTCCTTATACCGGTCGCGCGCCGGATGTTGTTCCCAGACCAACGGATCCGAAGCTGCCGCGAAAACGCGCTCCCAATCCTCCGCTCGCAACGGACGCAGTTCTACCAGTTCCCCGATCAAATGCGGTTGTAATTCGAGGCTCATCCGAATACCCCTTTATCAAAGATACCCAGAGCCGCAGGTCGCCTGCGAATTCACAACTGCCCGCACTTTTGGTGAAAATACTCCAGCCGGTACGAGCCTCGCGTAGATCGGACCCGCGCTGAAAAGCGTCGCTTTCCTGACTCCCAGCCGAAATACGAAAACGGGCTGCCCACCTGATGGTTGCCCGCCGCGAAATGCCAGACAGGAAATTCGACCGCAGGAGCGGCACGTCTTCGGTCAAAGTATCTTTTTGTACTTTGTCCTTTGCGTGCTGCAAGCCGACCGCCCGGCGTTTAGTCATAAACCGTACAGAGAATGAAATTGCCTCCCTTGTATTTTGCCCGATTTGAAACATAATGGTGCTCCGTGATGAAGACTATCGCCCTCTTTCTCGCCCTCAGCGCCGCATCGTTGGCCGCGCCTGTTAAAGCACCTCGCCGCGCGTGCCAAACCAGGGATCTGAACGGCACGTATGCCTTTCTGGCCGACGGATCAACCCTGATTCCCGGCGCCCCTCTAACCGGCCCTTTCATGCGGGTCGGCTACTTCACCGCGAACGGCAAGGGCGCTATTCATTTCTGGACGCTGGCGATTTATAACGGCATCAACTTCGGAGAAGAGTCGTTCGCCGGGACTTATTCGGTCGAGGCCGATTGTACCTTCGACATGATTGACGCAGTTCCTGCGCCCATCAATTCGAACGTCACATTCAAGGGCCAGATTGCTCTCGGCGGCGACCAGGTTACGTTCATGGTGCTTAGTATCGCCGATCCTTCAATTCCCCCACTTACCACCGTGGTCGGCTTCGGCAAGATCCGCGGCGTCGACCGTTGCACGACCGAATCGCTGGATGGCGCCTGGGCGATGGAGTTGCACGGAACCCGCAATATCCCGGCTCCTGGCACCCCTGGCACACCGACCGCCTACCGGCAGGTCGGCCAGTTTCAATTCGATGGCAAAAGCGGTTTCCTCGATAATTTCCTGAGCAGCAACAACGGTGTCGTCACGCCGGATTCCGGCTCCGGAACTTACACCGTATCCCCCGATTGCACATTCGATTTGACTTACAAACTCGGCACCACGGACTATGCGATTCGTGGCTCGCTCATCGATCCCGATAACGCTTTTCTCGGCTTGAACATGCCCGGCCCCACGGTGCCAAATCTCGGAATCCTCACTGGCGCTGTGGCCACAGGCTCACTGACACGGCAGTCCTCACAGCCGCGTATCCGCCGCGACGCCACCGAAGGAGAGTAGACTAGCCTGCCCCTCCATGACGGCAGACGGGATTGCCCGGCCGGTCATAGGAGTAAGTGCGATTTGTCGGCTGTTGTTTCGAAAGTTCCACGACTTATTGCGGAACGTTAAGGCCAGGGATTCGCAAACCGTGTGTCGTGGATCAGCGCTTCATCGGTAAGAGATTTCAAAAATTCAGTCAAGTCGGAGCGATCCTGCGAAGTCAGCGTAAAGCCTCCGATCAACGCGTCTTTATTGGGATTATCGTGGGCTCTGCCTCCCGCAGCGTAATGATCGAGCGCAGCTTCCAGCGTCGCGATGCTGCCGTCGTGCATGTAAGGCGCGGTGAGCGCTATGTTCCGCAATGTCGGAGCCTTGAATTTCCCGGTGTCTTCCGGCTTCTTCGTAAATTCGGCGATGCCGATATTCGGCGCCGCGTAAGTCTTGTAGAGACCGGTGTTGTGGAATTCGATGACTCGGTCCGGATTGCGTTCGGAAACAGTGGAATCGGTGAAGTTGAATCCGCCATGGCACCGGAAGCAGGAGAGGTGCTGGTTAAAGAAAAGCACTTCGCCGCGTTTGGCGGCTTCCGAAACCGCGTTGTCTTCGCCGCCATAGTGATAACGGTCATAAGGCGATCGGGCCGAGATGATGCTTCGCTCGAAACTCGCGATGCCGCGCGTTACGTTCGGGATGGTGAAGCGGTCCGCCTCACTTTGCCCGGGAAATGCGTGCGCAAACAGGTCGCGATACTTCGCGTCCGAGCGCAGTGTGGGGAGAAGCCCGTCGCCTTCCTTCAATCCCAACTCGATCGGACGCTCGCCGAACATCGGAACCAGCGCCTGCTTCTCGAGAGTCTTCATCTCCGGATTGCTCCACGTAAGCGAAGCGCTCCACGCGACGTTTACGAGGCTCATCGCCCCACGGGTGTGCAATTCGCCGGTGGCACCGCGGCCAACGGCGCGCCCGTCCGTGAAGGCGAGTTCCTGTTTGTGGCAAGTAGCGCAGGACGCTGTGCCGTTGACAGACATCCGCACATCGTAAAAAAGATAACGGCCGAGCTCGACTTTCGCCTCCGACATTGGGTTGTCGGCAGGAACATACGGCCTGGGGAAACCTTTGGGGAGGTTCCACTGGTAATCGGCCGCGATAAGGGGGATCGCGGCAAAGGCCAGGAGCAAGGCTGTCCGCATGACCTTCCTATTTTTGCAGCTTGACGATCTCGAGACTTTCCAGCATGCGAACCGAACGCGCGCCTGCCTTGTCGTGAGCACACTCGAGGCGCAGAGGACCCTGATATCCGAAGAGCGGTTTACCGTCGCGCTTATCCGCCACGATGATCTGCTGGTTGCCGAACTCGGCGTCGACTTCACCGAGCGTGAACACGACCTCATATCCGTCGTGGGCTTTCGCCAGGACGTACGTGGTCAGGGCTTTGCCCCGCAGTTTGCCCATGGGAGCGCCGGCGCGTTTGAGGATCTCACGCAACGGAACACCTTCGTATTCGACCTCCGAGCCATCCTGCTCCGGCACTTTTACCTTTTCGCGCGGCATGGAGGCGAGATCTTCGGCCTTGATCGTCACAGGAGCCGGGATATCGCCCGTGATCGAGATCTGCGAGGGTCCGGATTGCGACTGCGTGGCGGGCGTTTGCGGAGCAGTTGCCTGCGCGAAAACAACGCCGGCGCAGATGACCGGCAGAATCGAGAGACGACGTAATGAAACCATAGCGGCCGCGGCCCTTTTGGATGTGATTTTAACATGACAGCGTCCGCTGGAAGCGGGTAAAAGATCCACTGCTATGATCCTTGGCAGAGGATCCACAACATGGCACTTTCGGCGCGAAATCAGCTGTCTGGCAAGGTGAAGGAAATCCAGATGGGCGACATCATGGCCCACGTCACTGTTAAAGTAGGCGGCAATCTGATCGAAAGCATCATTACCCGCAACAGCGCGGAAGAGCTCAATCTGAAGAAGGGCGATACGGTGCGGGTGGTCGTGAAGTCGACGGAAGTCATGATTCAGAAAGACTGATGCAGAGCCGCTTTACCGCGCCTGAGCCTGGGCGGTCGGCGCTGCTCACCATTGATGTCCAACGCGATTTCACGGAGCCGGGCGCTGCGGCCGAAATCGCCGGCACGATGGCCTGTGTGCCGGCGATGCGAGCCGTGCTCGATGGCTACCGGCGCCGCGGGCTGCCAATTATCCATGTTGTCCGGCTATATCTCCCGGACGGAACCAATGCTGACCTCTGCCGGCGCGAAGCGCTCGAGGCGGGCTGGGCGGTCGTGGCGCCACGCAGTTCCGGAGCGGAGCTTGTCGAACCACTGAAGCGAAGCTCGGATGTCAGCCTCGATGCGGATGTGCTGCTGGCTTCCCGGCTGCAACCTGCCGGCGCGAACGAGTGGTTCCTCTACAAGCCGCGGTGGGATGCGTTTTATGGAACACACCTCGGGCGCCACTTGCACGACCTCGGGGTGACAACCGTTGTGATCGTGGGCTGCAATTTTCCCAATTGTCCGCGGGCTACGGTTTATGGGGCCAGCATGCGCGACTTTCGAACCGTACTGATAACCGACGCAGTGTCGGGTGTTTACGAGCGGGGTCTGCAGGAATTGGACGGCATTGGGGTGGCGACGCCCTCGGCCGAGCAGTGGCTGGCGCAGTTGATGCCCGTGGCCTGAAAAAATGCGCTACGCGGCCTGGGCTGCGTCTGACGACATGATGAGCTCTTCGAGAGCCGCTCGCGCGGCGGCTGCATCCGCGGAGCCGGTCAGCGCGAGGCACTCCGCAATTTCTCTCTGCACCGCGATCGCGCGAGTCCATTGCGACGCCTCAGTCAGTAATATTCGCAGGCCGTGAAGCGCGGTGATTCTCGTGGCGTGTGTGCGGGCAACCTTGTCGAGATCCCGCACCACGCGTTCCAGAAGAGAGAGAGCCATCCGCCGTTCGCCGAGCGAATGCAGCGTCTGTGCGATTTGAGCCGTCAGCGCCAGCGTCTGGATATGCCGCGGCCCGAAGACGCGGTCGTAAGACCGCAGCGTCGCCACCATCGCGTCGAGATCAGTGTTTGGCGGGAAACGGAACCGCATAAGCCTTGAACGGGCCAGGATCCTGATCCTTCAGTTTGGGATCGTTCATGTAGTTCAGTTTGCCTTCGATCACCCAGGCGTTGTTCCCAATGCGCGTGACGGCGGTCGGCCCCTTGAATCCATCCTTGAGGACTTCGATCTTCGCATCGTTGCCCGAAACCGTCACGTGATCGAGGCGTCCGGCGCCTTCGATCATCAGGAACTGGTTATTGCCAAGAGCGCGCATTCCGTCAGGGCTCGAAAGGGCCTGCGACGGTTTAAGTTCGGCGACTGCACCGGCCGACCCGTCTTTGTTGATCGGAACCCGGAAGAAGCGATTGGTGGTAACGGTGTTGACGTAGATGGTGCTGTTGTCACCGAAAGCGATACCGTCGGCGCCGGCAAGCTTGTCATCCTTGACCCAGACATCGAGCGCGGAAGCACCCTTTTTCAGGCGAAGGATGCGGTTCGCCAAAGTGTCGGAGAGATATGCGGAACCGTCGGGTCCGATGGCGATGTCGTTGCAAAGCGCATTATCCGGCGCCGGAAAATCGTAGCTGCCTTTGGAGGCGCCCGTCTTGAGATCGAACGTCTTCACCGCGGTGGGTGCGGTGGCGTTGGGGCGTTTCGCGGAGCAAACCCAGAGCGTGTTGGATTTCTGATCGGCGAGAACGCCGAGGACGCGCTGCAACCCGTTCGTATCCGGCTTGATCCAGAGTTCGGCCGTGGATGCGCCCTTCGCCGCCCGATAAACGACGCCTTTGTTGAGCCCGCCGATGATGAGCGTTCCATCGGAGGTCGATGTCACGCTTTCGGGAAACGGCTTGTCGTCATGGATGGTGACTTCGGTTGGCGGAGCCGCTGAGAGAGCGCTCACAGCGATCAGTGGGGCGACCAGCGAGACGAGTAATTTCATAAGCTGCTATTTTCCACCCTTGTACATGACGCGCCAGATCTTACCCTTCTGACTGTCGGCAATATACAGAGACCCGTCGGGCGCCTGCGCCACTCCATCCGCGCGCGCGGCAGCCATAGCGGGGCTCATCAAAGGATCGACGCCCGCAAATCCGTTGGCAAAAATCTCGAAATCACCGGAAGGCTTGCCGTTTTTGAAAGGCTGGAAGGTAACGTTGTAGCCATCCATCGGCATCGGTGCGCGATTCCACGAGCCGTGGAAAGCAATGAACGCGCCGTCTTTGTATTTCGCCGGGAACTGCGAGCCGTTGTAAAACGTGATATCGACCGGAGCCCAGTGCGCCGGGAAGGAAGCGGTGGGGAGATCGAACTGGCTGCACCGTCCAACCGTCTTACCGTCGCCGCCGTACTCCGGATTCAGAAACAGCTTCTTCTGGCCGTAATCGAAGAAGCAATACGGCCAGCCGAAGTTGGTTCCCTGCGAGACGCGGTAAAGCGGTTCGGCCGCCCGCTCGGCGTTTTCCTTCGCCGTAAACATGTCGCCCCAGAGCGTATCGAGCTGATCGCGATTGTTCATCGCGACGTAGAGAGCGTCTCCATGCCACGTGATGGCGGGCATCTGGCGCATTCCCGTCGAGAAGTGAACGCCGTCGGTCTGCTTCTGGTTCAGCTTGTTTTCGTCGAACTTCCAGATGCCGCCCGCGATTTTGAGCAGCGAGCACGGGTCTTCACCCTTGACCATCTTCTGGCGGTCGGGCATCTGGCAAGCGTTGGAAGGCGCTCCGACGTTGACGTAAAGCCCGCCCTTGCCATCGAAGGCGATGCCTTTGTCCTGATGGGCGCGGCCGGCGGTCAGGTCGGTGACGATCGTCTCGGGTTCGCCTGAGGGCTTAAGCTGGCCGGCCGTCATCTTATAGCGGATGACGGTGGTCGGCTTGGCGACGTAGAGATATCCGTTGTGAAGCGCGACGCCCGTGCTGCTGCCGTCGCCGATAATCTCCTTGACGTCGAACATTCCGTCGTTTTTGGAGGAGTGCAGCGCAGCGACCCCGCCCTTGCCCTGCAGGGCGACGTAGATATCGCCATCGGGAGCGACGGCGATGTGTCGCGCGGTGCCGATATTATTGGCCACAACGACAGCGCAGAAGCCTGCGGGAAGTTTGAGTCCGCCGTTATCGGCGTCGCAGGCAGGGTTAGCGGCCAGGGCCAATGGAATCGCCGCAGCGGTCAGGAGAGCTATCGTGGGGAACCGGAGAAAATGCGTGGAAGGTTTCACGTGGCAATTTTACTACCGCCGACTTGATGTCGTCTATAAATGACATAGACGTTTTCGTGCGTCGACAAATGAGTCGATAAAACACGACGTGGACCCGGGCAATTCCCCCTACTGCGCCGCGGGGAGAAATGCCGGCGAAAGCTGCGGCGAAACCCTGTAATCCTTCGGCACCCGGAAGAGTGAGCGATCCGGATCCTGGCGGTTGACGTTGGTGAGGCGGTAGACGATGTCACCGGAACGCGGATCGCTGTGTTTTTCCATCATCATGACCCGCAAGTCGGGTGAAAACCAGGTCTCGTTGACGACCTCGAAAGCGCGCTCGTTGCCGATCGCCCCAGCGGCGACGGGCTGGCGGGTCCGGCGTCCCTGAGCGGTCACTCCTTCGATCACCTGATTCCCAAGATTTTCAGCCTCCGGTTCCCCCGTCAGAGACATCGAGGCGTTGTAGGTGGCGGCGCGTTCGCGCGTCGTCAAATTAACGGTCCTTTCTTTTCCCTGATGGATGATCGTGAGTGCGACGG
>DATAZF010000320.1:0-60376 GCA_036272235.1 Bryobacteraceae bacterium
ATGAGCTGGGTGACGAGCGGGATAGCCCGTGACGGCTGCCCTTCCCTGCGATAAAGAGCACAAAGGACGATTTCCGCATCCACGCGGTTCTCTTTTCCCTTTGCGGCAACTTCTTCGATGGTGTGCAAACCCCGTTGTTTGTCGCCGTGGTACCCCGCGATAAATCCGACCGCACGCATGGCCCAGGAGAGATTTCCCACGATGTAGTCGTAACCTCCCTGCAGCAGTCGCGCGTCATAGTTGTCCGGCTCGATCTCGGTGACCTGGTTATCGTACTTGCGCGCCTGGTTCGCGTCAGAAAGGGAAGACTTCCAGCTCTTGCGCACCAGAAAGCCATAGTTGGCTCGCAGCGCGAATGAGACGCTCAGTGTGTGAAGGGCTACGGTGTCGCGTGGATTCTTCGTAAGGCGCGCCTGGCTGAGTTGCATGGCCCGGTCGATCTCGGCGAAGAAGCGCTTCTCGACATCGGCGGGCGGCTCCAGTTTCGGCCGCCGGATAAAAGAGTTGTTGCCGCTGACCAGTTGGCTTTCGAGCGCGCCATCCCGAAACATCTCGCGATAGAGCAGTGCGTGCGCCAGATGATTATGCAGGATGGGATCCTCGGGGCTGGCGGCCAGCGCCTTTTCGTAAGAGCTGATCGATTGATCGTAATCGAGGTTGTAAAAAGCCTCGTTGCCTTCCTGGACCCAGTCAGTGGCGGCGCACAGCGACCCTGCGGCGGCCAGCCACATAATGGCAACTATCCTCATCTCTCTACTCCTAATATAAGGGTTAGACTGAGCCATGCGCGCTCGCATCTACACCGCAGAGCAGAGAAACGATTCCGGAATCAAGACGGTGCACCTGGCCGATGTCCTTCATGGCATTGAGGTCGGGATCGCGCCGGCGATCGGCAATCGCGCTTATCAAATTCTGGCGCGCGGGCAGAACGTTTTATATTTCCCATTCGACAATCCTGCCGCGCTGCAAAGCGACCACCATCTCTGCGGAATTCCTTTTTTGGCTCCCTGGGCGAACCGGATGCCGGATGGGTTTTATGGCAACGGAAAACACTATCGGTTCAATCCGGATTCCAGTTCGCTGCGTCTCGATCAAAACGGAATTCCGATTCATGGAATGCTGACTTCCTCCCCCTTGTGGGAAGTGATCGATTTCGGCGCGGATTCGGCTTCGGCTTACGTGACCAGCCGGCTCGAATTCTGGCGACATCCCGATCTCCTCGCCAATTGGCCCTTCGCACACGAGTATGAGATGACATACCGGCTGGCGGAGGGTTCTCTCGAGATCAGTGTGGCGGTAACGAATCTGAGCAGCGAGCCAATGCCGATGGCGGTTGGCTTTCATCCCTATTTCCAGCTGCACGGCGTGGCCATCGAAAGCGCGTATGCGCAGATTCCGGTGCGCAGTCACGTGGAAACCGATAGCCGACTGGCGGCGACCGGCGCGACGACCGCGGTCAGTTTCACGAATCCGGTGTCATTACGAGACCACCGTTTCGACGACGGTTTCACCGATCTCCTGAGGGGGGACGACGGCCGCGCGGTCTTCTCCGTCGAAGGAGACGGGAAGAAGATCGAAGTGGCCTTCGGACCTCGGTATTCAGTCGCGATAGTGTACGCCCCACCCGGCCAGAATTACATCTGCTTCGAACCCATGTCGGCGATCACCAACGGCATCAACCTGGCTCATGAAGGACAATACGCGGATCTGCAGATCGTCGCGCCGCGAGGGTGTTGGCGGGAGAGCTTCTGGATCCGCCCAAGCGGATTTTAGTCGGTCAACTGAGCTCATGGCGCTGGCGCGGGATCCAATAGCTCCGTAACCGGCGCCTCGGTTCCGAATGCCTGCTCGCGGATCAGTTCCCGGGTTATCGGCCGGATCGATGGCAACTGAAAGGCGAACACTGCGCTGGCCGCCAGACAGACAACGGCGCCGGCCAGCAGGGTGGCCCGGGCGCCAAAGCCATCCGCGGCGAATCCTGCCGCCGCTGCGCCGAACGGGCCGATACCGATATACATCATCGAGTAGACGCTCATCGCACGCCCTCGGAGATAGTCCGGCACCATTGCCTGGATGAGGGTGTTCGATGCGCCAACCTGAACCATCACAGCGAATCCGGCCACGAACAATGTCGCGCAGGAAAGCCACATCTGCCCTGACACCGCGAATCCTGCCAGAGAAACAGCGAAAACGGCCGCGGCGCAGGCAATCCAGCTCGTAAAACCACCGAGCCCGGTCCGCGATGCGAGTAACAGGGCGCCAGCCAGCGCTCCCAGCCCGGTCGCTCCCATCAGAATTCCCAGCCCCTGCGCACCGGAGTGCAGGATACGGTCGGCGAAAATCGGCATCAGGACGGTATAAGGCGTTCCGGCAAAGCTCACGATCGCGATCAACTGGACGATCGCGCGGATGGGAATCGTCCGTCCGACGTAATGAAACCCCTCGCGGATCGTCTCCAGCGCTGACATCGACCCCGAGGCGGGACGAAACGGCGATACTTTCATCAGCAGCAAACCCCAGATCACCGCTATGTAACTGACCCCGTTTGCGAAGAAGCACCAGCCCTCGCCAATCTTCGCCACCAGTATGCCCGCGACCGCCGGGCCGATAATCCGCGCCCCGTTGAACATCGAAGAATTCAGGGCGATGGCATTCATCAAATCGCCGCGCCCGACCATTTCGACCAGAAACGACTGCCGGGCCGGAATATCGTACGCATTGACCACACCCAGCAGGGCTGCGAGTACGAAGATTTCCCAGATTTGCACCCGGCCCGACAGCGTCAGACCGGCGAGCGCCAGTGCCAGCACCATGGAGGCGCTCTGCGTCGCGATCACGACCCGATGGCGATTCAGCCGGTCCGCGGCATACCCGGCGAACGGCGAGAGCACGAAAATCGGGATCTGACCCGCGAAAGTGGCGAGGCCGAGGAGCGCGGGCGAGCCTGTCAACCGGTAGACCAGCCACGACTGGGCGACCGACTGCATCCAGGTCCCGGTCAGAGAAATTAACTGGCCGGCGAAGAAAAGCTGAAAATTCCGATACTGGAGCGCCCTCAGAGTCTTCGATCTGACCGCCCACCCCATGTGTATTCAGATCCTAGCAGTCGTACCTCGATCGAATCTGCCCCCCACAGAGGACCTCCGAAAAAAGAAAAGTTGCATTTCGCGTCATATTCAGGCACGATGGAAAGTTTTCCAGCCTGTGTTCAATAAAAGCGCATGATCGTAAGAGTCCTCTATCACGACCACTGTTTCGACGGCGCCGCTTCAGCCGCGTTGTTCAGCCGCTTTATGCGCGGCGCCTTCCACCCGGATGCCGCCTTTCAGTACACCGGCATGGCCCACCGCGCATCCCAGATTTTCGCGGACAGCCTCTTTGACGGGGACGTGAACGCGATCGTCGATTTCAAGTACTCGAGCAACCCGAAGCTCACCTGGTGGTTCGACCATCACCAGAGCGCCTTTCTTACCCCGGAGGACGCCAGCCACTTCCGCGCCGAGCATTCGGAAAAGAAAATGTACGATCCGGCGTTCAAGTCGTGCACGAATTTTATTTCGACCATGGCGCGCCAGAAATGGGGATTCGCGGCGCCCGATCTTGACGATCTCGTCCACTGGGCCAATATCATCGATGGCGCACAGTATTCCGACCCGAAAACGGCGGTCGAACTGGGCGCGCCGGCGATGAAGCTGACGCTGGTCATCGAAAGCTCCAAGGGTTCTGACGTCGTCCAGCGGATTATCGGCTATATGCAGCAGATGACGCTGGCGGAGATTGTGGAGCGGCCCGACATTCAGGAACTCTTCAAACCGCTCTACGACCGCCATCTCAAGTCGCTCAATATCATTCGGGACCGCGCGAGTGAGTCGGGCGGAGTGATCACATTCGACCTGACGGGATGCGATCTCGAGGGCTACAACAAGTTCATCCCGTACTATTTGTATCCGCAGAGCACCTATACAGTCTCGGTGAGCCCGTCGAGTTTCCGGACAAAGATCTCGGTGGGTTCAAACCCCTGGGCACCGGAAGAGCCGCGCCATAATCTGGCGTCGATCTGCGAGCGCTATGGCGGCGGTGGCCACGCCAGGGTAGGCGCCATCAGCCTGGAGCCGGGCCAGGTGGACGAGGCGAGGCAGGTGGCGGCCGAAATCGCGACGGAATTGCGCACATAGCTGCGCGTCCTGGGGGTTGAACGCTCCACAATTAAACGACAGAGGCGGCTTTCAGGAACAGCCCCGTGTGTGAGTTCGAGGCCTTCGCAACCTGCTCCGGCGTACCCTGCGCAACGATCCTGCCACCGGCTTCCCCGCCCTCCGGACCCATGTCGATAATCCAGTCCGCCGCTCTGATTACGTCGAGATTGTGCTCGATCACCAGCAGCGACCCGCCGTTGTCGATCAGCCGCTCGAAGGCCCCCAGTAACTTCCGTATGTCGTCGAAGTGCAGGCCCGTCGTGGGTTCATCGCAGATAAAAAGCGTGCCGTTGTTCGACGATTGCGCCAGGTGAGCCGCCAGTTTTACGCGCTGCGCTTCGCCGCCTGACAGGGTTGTGGCCGATTGCCCCAGCCGCAGATACCCAAGGCCGACCTCCTCGAGCAACTTCAGGCGTGCGACCAGGCGTCCGGTATCGCGAAAGAATCCGATGGCCTCCGCTACCGTCAGTTGCAGCACTTCATGGACGTTCAGGCCCTTGTACCGGATATCCAGGATCCCGCTCTTGAAGCGCGTGCCTTTGCATTCGTCACATACGAGCTCGACGTCAGCGAGAAATTGCATTTCGACTGTGACGGTCCCGTCGCCCTGACACACTTCGCAGCGTCCGCCTGGCACGTTGAAGGAAAAGTGACCGGCTGTATATCCTCGCTTCTCGGCAGCGGGCAGGGATGCAAACAGCGACCGGATGATGTCGAAACCCTTGATATAGGTAATTGGATTCGAGCGCGGCGTACGGCCGATCGGTGTCTGGTCGATCATCACGACTTCGTGGATGGCGTCGGCGCCTTCCATCCGATTGCAGCTGATTCGTGGCGCGTCATCCGCCTCAAGTCCATCGCCGTCGGCGCCGGGCGCCAACGCTGTTCCGGCGCGCTGCTGCAGGTTCGCCTGCAGAGACCGGTAGATGACGTCGTGCACCAGCGTGGACTTTCCTGAGCCAGATACGCCCGTGACGACCGTCAGCATTCGCAGCGGGATCGTCACATCGATGCCCTTCAGATTGTGGAGCCGGGCGCCGTAGAAGCGGATCGTTTTCTTCGGATTCATCTCGCGGCGTTCTCGCGGCGCGAATACTTCCATTTCGCGCCGCAGATAGTGACCGGTCAGTGAACCATTCTTCCCTGCGATCAGTGCCGGAAAGTCGCCCTCGAAGACGATGTTCCCGCCGAGTTCGCCCGCGCCCGGACCGAGGTCGACGATGTGGTCTGCCGACCGCATGACATCCGGGTCGTGCTCGACGACGACGATCGTGTTTCCCAGGTCCCGCAGTTCCCGGAGAATGCGAATGAGGCGCGCGGTATCCCGGCTATGCAGGCCGATCGACGGCTCGTCAAGTACGTAACAAGCCCCGACCAGGCGCGAGCCGAGGCACGTCGCGAGTTGAATGCGCTGCGCTTCCCCGCCCGACAGGGTCGACGACAGGCGATCGAGCGTGAGGTATTCAAGGCCCACATCGTTGAGGAACCGCAGCCGTTGCTCGATCTCGACCAGTATCTTGCCGGCGATTCCCTCTTCTTCAGGCGTTAATTCGAGAGACGAGAAGAACGGTAACGCATCGGCGATGTTCATCCGGACCGCGTCGGCTATTGTTTTCCCGCCCACCCGCGCGTCGAGGGCTTCTTTGCGCAGGCGGGACCCATTGCAGTCCGGACACTTCGCGTAACCCCGATATTTGCTCAGAAACACACGCACATGCAGCTTGTATTTCTTGGTATCGAGAAAGCCGAAAAACTGGCGAACCCCGTCAACCTTCCTGTCGCCTTCGAGGACGAGCCGTTGTTCGTCTTCCGTGAGATCGCAGAAAGGCGTATCGAAGCGGACTCGACCCGCACTCTGCTTGCGAAACGCAGCCAGCCAGCCCTTGCCCTTGGGCCGCGTCCACGGTTCTACGGCGCCTTCGTTCAACGACAGACCGCGGTTGGGAATGATCAGGTCGAGCGAATAATCGATCGTGTTTCCGAATCCCTGGCAGCGAGGGCACGCTCCTGCAGGACTGTTAAAGCTGAACAGGATCGGCTCCGGCTGGCGGAACTCGAGATTGTCGTGCTTGCACATAAAGCGCTCGCTGAACAACTGGCGCTCGCCCGTGCGCACATCGTGGAAAATCACGTCGCCTGATTCGCGGTAGCAGACTTCGACTGTGTCTACGATCCGCTGGTGCAACTCGGGACCGATGGCGATGCGGTCGGCGAGCACATAGACGGGCTGGCTCCAGTCGACATCGAGCAGCGATTCCGGCGTGGAAAATTCGAAAACCGTGCCATTCTGCCAGAGCCGGTTGAAGCCGCGGGACCGCAGCTCGGTCAACACTATCTTCGGTATCTGTCCGGCATCATGCTTCACCGGGAAAAGAACGAAAAAACGCTCGCCTTCCGGCTGCGCGAGCATGCGTTGCGCGACCTGATCGACGGTATCTTTTTCGACGCGCCTCCCGCAAACGGGGCAAAATGTGCGTCCGGCCCGCGCCCAAAGCAGCCGCAGGAAGTCATAAATCTCGGTCGACGTCGCAACAGTCGAGCGGGGGTTCCGCGTGGTATTTTTCTGACGGATGGCGATGGCGGGGGCGATGCCGTCAATCTCATCCACTTCCGGTTTCTCCATGCGCTCCAGGAACTGCCGCGCGTACGCCGAGAGCGATTCGACGTAACGCCGCTGGCCCTCCGCGTAGATCGTGTCGAAGGCCAGCGAGGATTTGCCCGAGCCCGAAACTCCGGTGATCACGGAGAGCTTGTTGTGGGGAATGGACAAAGTGATGTTCTTGAGGTTGTGGAGGCGTGCTCCACGCACTACGATTTCGTCGGATGTGGTCTGCGCGCTCAAGAATTCTGGTTGGCGAATGCCGGAGGGAATGAGAACCTTCAGTTTACCAATCCGCCTTGAGCGGCCTGATTACCCGGCGCCGCGCTTTCCAGCTAAGCCGCAGCCGCTTTCGCCAGCACGGCAGCGCTGGGTAAGGTTTCGATAGCCCAGCAAAGATCCATCACCTGCCGAGTTTGGCCCGTCGCCAGCACACCCTCCGCCTGCCCTGCGAACTTCGCTTCCAGATCTTTGTCGCTCATCGGGTTCGTCACACTACCCACCGCGTGCTCAATATATTTGTCGAGGTGTCGGCCATCTTTGAGGATGATCGCGATCCGCACCTGATCCTCTTTGATCGACGGATCAACCGTCGCGGTAACACGGTCGCGCAGCCCCACGATCACCGGATTGCGCACGGCCCTGTCGGAGAACTGCTGCTCCCCCGCCGCTCCTTCGACAATGGCAACCGCAGCCGCGTGATACACGCTGAACTTCCCTTCGAGACCCACCTGCGGCGTTTTCTTTCCAGTCAATTCGAGCACAAGCGGATGCACGCGAAGATCGATGCGCTCGATCTGGTCGGCGGTCAGATGGTATTGGTTCCGTAACTGAATGCAGCCGTCAATCGCTGGATGCACCACGATTCCGCATGCAAAAGGCTTGTAAGTATTCAGCGAGATTTCGTAACTCTGGCCCAGCTTTCCGGTGATCTCCGCGTAATTTCGCCGCGGGCTAAGCACGTTTGCCCAGCCGGATTTCGCCTCGATGCCATGGTCGGAACTGGTGAAATTCTTCGATGCGAGAAATGCCGCGGTGAGTCCGTTTTGCGCCGCTCTGCCGGGGTGGAAGCTTTTCGTCATCGTCCCGAACATTTCGCGAAGCCCGACGGGCTGCGCGGCCGCGAGGCTCAACGCCCACGTCATCTGCTGCCCGGAAAGACCCAGCAATTTCCCCGCTGCGGCGGCAGCGCCGAAAACGCCCGTCGTCCCCGTGATGTGCCATCCCGCATCGTAGTGCGCCGGATACACGGCATTGCCAATCCGGCACTCCGTCTCGATCCCAAGTACCATGGCGTTCAGGAAATCCGCGCCCGATACAGGGCGATATTCAGCCAGCGCGAGGATGGCGGAAACCACCGGACCAGCGGGATGAATAATCGTCCGCAGATGGGTATCGTCGAAATCGAGCACGTGGGAGCTGATACCGTTCAGCAGCGAGGCATGGAAGATGTCGGTCCGCTCTTTGCGGCCGAGCAGCGACGCCTGCGCGGGGCCGAAGAATTGCGAAAGAGCCGAAACCGCAATGTCGACAGCTTCGTTGCGCGATCCGCCGATCGTGCATCCGACCCAGTTCAGGAGCGTCCGACCGGCCTCTTTGCGGACCGGCTGGGGAATGTCGCTCAGTTTTGCGGAAACGACATACTTCGCCAGAATGCGCGTGACGTCCGGCGGCGGCGCGGCTGGCTTTTCGGGTCCATCCGGCGTCGCCAGAGCCACGGACCCGGCCAGCGCCGCTGCTCCGATGAACTTACGGCGGTCCATGGATTCAGCGCCCGCCGCGGCCTTCGCTCGAAGGCGGCACGATCCCCTTCAATCGGAGATAGACCACCATCGTTCCGTACATCTCGTTATCGTGAATCAAATTTCCGTAGAGCCTGCCGACAAGGGTTCCGCCCATGAAGCCCGAGCCTCCCACCTGCGATCCCTTGGCTTCGGTGAGCGAGTCATACGCCTTGTCGCACACGTCGAACGACTTCGTGAGTTCAAGGATTACATCGGCCTTCGCGGTCTTCGATGTGTCGATGCGAACGGTTTGCCCTACAATGCCTCCGCAAATCATGGCGTGGGCTTCGGAAACATGCCCGATCACCTGCGCGTACGTCCGGACATCACCGGTCGGCCGCAGGCCGTAGCCCTCCTCAGGCATTTTCGAGGCCGCCCGAATAATCATGTCCCGCGTACGCATATAGTTTTGCTTGACCTCGCCGCTGATAGTCGCGGGCGCGGCATTCTGGGCACACAGTACACCCGAACAGGCCAGCAGCAAAAGGAATGCGCCAGTACAGATTGGAATTTCGCGGATCATGATTTCTCCATTTAGCAAGCTTATCCCGAATCCCACGGGCCTACGCGCGCTTGTTCCGGGGATTGCCAATCAGCTTCCACGCTTCGCTGAGGTGCGCTCCCAACTCGTCGTCGCCGATTTGCTCCAATTCGATTCCCACCCAGCCTTTAATGCCGACATAGGGTGGCCGATAGTAGATCGCCGGGGCGCCGGCTATCAGCGCTTCCTGCTCTCCAGGTTGCGCAGGGATCCACACCGCGATGTGGCCATCATTGTGGTGGTTGTTCGAGAACATCGCGAAGACCCGCTTTTTTACAAAGAAGGTCGGCTCGCCGTGCGAGACTTTCTCGGTGGCGCCGGGTAACGCCAGGCAAATCCGGCGCACTCTCCGGATCTGATCGTCACTGTCCATGCGACGCACGCGTTGCACGAGCCTACGGCAGCAGGATCGAGCGGTTCAGCCAGATAATGTTGTCCCAGCTCAGAACCTTCGGCGTGCCCTCGAACAGCTTCGAGTAACTGCCGCCGGACGCCTTGAACGAGAACTCCTTCACGCGATCCGGCGGATTCGTCGTGACGTTCTTCAGAATGTCGAGAACCTGCTCCTGCCGCGAGATCTGGTAGAACGTCGGAGTCTTCGCGGAGTAAAATTTCACGTCCGCCGGATTGCTCTTGTTCCCGGTAGCCGGCTCGAACTTGATTTTCAATTCGAGATGCTCGCCGGTCGGGGCCTCGAACGCCCATTCCTGATCTACTACCACTGCTTGTCCGGCAGCCACGGCTTTCAAGAGGTGCACCGAAGAGCGGGCCGCCAGATAGTTTCCGAAGGGTCCAGGCGCGTCCGCCGGATCCGCTGTCAAGCCGCCGATGATCATCTGAACCTTTGCGCCGGATGGGTCTTTCACCGGTGCGGCGAAGTAGACCAGCCGGTTCGTGCCCTTGCCAAGGGGCTTTCCGTCGGGTCCGTTGATCGTCATCCGGTCAATAAACACAACACGCAGATTCGCGTCTTTCGCGGCGCCCTGCGTGGCGATATTTGGCGACCAGCCGGCCGGCAGGAAAGAGGCCAGGGCGGCGTCAGGCACATGCAGATCGAGTTGAAAACGCGCCTCGGCGCTGTGTTCCAGGAGGGTTTCCGCGGCCAGAGAGGGTATGAGGCCCGCAACCGCAACAAGGGCCAGCAGGCCCGCCCCGGCAGAGAACTTATTTGGCATAAGACTTCAGGCCATATTCTACAGGAGCGTTTTCCAAATTGTCCGTGGCGGAAAGTGGAAGTTGGCGAACGGTGGCGGGTAAGCGCAACGCACCAGCGAGCGCGCCCGCTCCGGGCTGCGCCCGCTGCCTCCGATTAGTTACGCATTCAGGACCTGCAAAGTTATTTGAACAGAATCGCGAGCCTACGAGAAGGGCCAGTACCAGTAGGGCTATGGATGTTAGCCCACACAACAGTGGCTTGCAATGCGGGTTTCGATACAAAGTGCGCCAAAAGTAAATTCAGGAACTTACGAAACAGCGAGTGGAGGAAATCTGGTGGACGACGGGGGGTTCGAACCCCCGACCCCCGCATTGCGAACGCGGTGCTCTCCCAACTGAGCTAGTCGCCCACTCCTGGAACGCTTCGCCGGTGAAATTCAGACGAGGCAACTACAATATAGCAGATGCCCACCACAGCCCTCGACGCTTCGCTCCTTGAAAAAATGCGTGCGGAATGGGACCAGCGGGCTCGCGAGAACGCCCGTCACTATATCGCCACCGCCAACTCCCAGTGGAACGAACGCGAGTTCTACGAATCCGGCCGCCTTTGTGTTTACTACGAGATTCTCAACGACCTGGGAAACGTCTGTCAGGACAAGAATCCGAAACAGATGAAAGTGCTCGAAATCGGCTGCGGCACCGGGCGAATGACCCGCGCTCTGGCCGAGGTGTTCGGCGAAGTTTATGGGGTCGACATCAGCGGCGAGATGATCTCGCAGGGCAAGAAAGACCTCGCCGATCTCCCCAATGCTCATCTGTTTCAGAACAACGGCGCCGACCTGACGGTCCTGGGCAATATCCAGTTCGACTTCGCGTTTTCCTATATCGTGTTTCAGCACATCCCCAGCCGGGACGTGATTTACAACTATACGCGCGAGGTCAATCGGCTGCTCCGCCCCGGTGGCCTGTTCAAATTTCAGGTGCAAGGTGGGGAACTTCCGGCTGAAAGCGCCCCCGACACCTGGCTGGGCGTGCCGTTCACCGATCGCGAGGCCGTCGAGATGGCGGAAAAATGCGGCTTCGAAGCGCGCTACCGCCACGGGATCGGCAGCCAGTATTTCTGGCTATGGTTCTTCAAATCCGCCGCGACGGATTAACCGCGCGCTCAGTGGTTCGCGGCTAATCGGACCCCACAGGCGCACGCTCTTTCTGTCTGGCGCCTTCTTTGGCCTTTCGCTGCGCCCAGTAGCGCGTCATGCGCTCAGACACCTCGACGCGTGCCGCGGGGTCCATCGATTTGCGTCCCCGGCGTTTGCCCTCTGAGGCCGCCGGCGGGACCCTCCCGAAAGATTTCATCTCTTCGAGAGAGTCGATGATCCGCTGCAGCCTGTCTCTCTCCTGTACTAATTCCCGAATAATCCGATAAAGATCCATAATTCGATTCGCCGCGGCAATTCAAATTAATATACCAACCCCGCCTGGATTATCGAACCAGAATCGGCCACCTTCCGACAAAATGATAACCATAGTACCGGGCGGCGACCAGGGCGATAATCACCAGCGCCACGATCACGATCGCGGTCCATTTGAAGAATGTGCCCCACGGAAATTTCCTTTTCTCGCGGCTGAGCACCAGAATATAGCTCGCGAAGATGCCGATGTAGAAGAGGATAATCATCGGCGTGGCGAAAAGTGCCAGATTGAACACATCGCCCGTCGGCGTAATCACTGCCGCCAGGATGACAATGGCCAAAATGGCGTACCGGCTGTGCCGCACCAGAAACGCCGGACTCGCCACGTGGATCAGGGTGAGCAGAAAAAGCAGCACCGGGATTTCGAAAATGATGCCGACCGCCAGCATCACGTCAACGAAGAGATCGTAGTACTCCGTGACACTGATCGTTGGGGTAATGCCTTGCGGAATACCGAGTCCCAGCAGAAATTCAAGGCCATAACGGAATGCCACGAAGTAGGCGAAAAGTCCGCCGATTATGAAAAGACCGGCGCTTGACATCACAAACGGAACAGCCCAGCGCCGCTCTCTCTTGTACAGTCCGGGAGCGATAAAGGCCCAAACCTGGTAGAGAATCCAGGGTGATGCGATAAATACTGCCGCGAGAATGGGCAGTTTCATCCAGATGATCTGGAAAACATCCATCGGGGAGAACTGGTGCAATACCGGTGGATTAATACCGAGATGCGCCAGTGCGGTCGTCGCGGGTTGCCGGACGATGTACCAAAGTTGATCGCTGAAAAGCAGGCTGAAGACGAAAGCGACCCCGATGCCGCCGATGGCCAGCAACAGCCGCTTCCGCAGTTCCTCGAGATGCTCGAGGAAACTCATCCGCGCCATTCCTTCTTCGTCGCCCTCCTTCCCGTCGTCTGGTGGATCTGGCGGCTTGGGCGGCGACCCTCCCCCGTTCTTTGGAGCCGGAGGAGGGGTGGGTGTCACCACCGGTTCCATTGCCGTGGAAACCGGGGACGGGGATGAAGAAGACCAGTCCTCGCTGGATGACGGGGCGTGATCGTAATCAGGGCTTAATTGACCAGGCTGCTCGGCCGCGGCAGGCGTGCCGGGCACAGTTTCGCCTGAGGGAGTATCAACTCCCTTTGGTTCGTCGGGGGATGCCATCGTTTGCTTTAGCCGTTGACCGTCTTTGGAGCGGGCTCCGCCGGCTGGTGGGCGGAGTGACCGTTTTCAGCAGGCGCTGTCGCGGCAGGAGTGTAGGGATCCCAGGCATTCTCATGCCCGTCATCCATGTGGCCGCTCGCAATCGAGCCTGCCGCTCCTGTAATGTACAGCGATGCCGTATCGCCGGCGCCCTGATGTGCGGATGCGCCGTTTGCCGGTGTGGTGGTTACGGTGGAATCGTACGAACCGTGATAATCGCCATCGTACATCGATGGTTCGTAGTTGTAAGTATTGGATTGGAAGGTGTTAGCTGCCAATTCCTTGATCCCGGTTTCCCGCTCCAGGTTCTGCATTTCGCGATTGAACGTCGACTTCAGTTCGGATTGCGCGCGACGGAATTCGGTCATTGCTTTCCCGATCGTCTTGCCGAGCTTGGGCAGTTCTTTTGGCCCAAACAGCAAGAGCGCCACGATAAAGATCGCGACCATTTCCTCTGTACCTAGCGGACCCATGTAAAAGAGATAGCCTCCACCCGTATTGTAAGCTACGCGGCCCCCACACCGAACGAATGGAGAGCGCTTCCTCGGAAAACGCGCGGCTACTTTCGAAGATCCGCAGGCAACAACCGGAACGGTCTGCCGCGCACCGAGCGGACCGCCCGGAAGTCCCTCTCGTCAACTGTGAGAATTTGATTTATATCCAAACGTTCGGCCACTGCCACCACCGATGCGGCCGGCAGACCCAGATCCATATCGTGGTATTTTGCGATCAATGCGGCGCATCTTCGGAGATCGGCAAAGGTGACCTGACCCGCAGTAAATAGTCGATCTCGCCCACATCGGCGCGGGAAGAGCAATTCTCTCTCGCGCGGTTTCATTGGCGTCCTTTATTACCGGATGGAACGAGTCACGCCGGTCGTAAAGACCGTAAACGGCGCCCGAGTCGGCTAGGACGCCATCGTCCGAAGCGCGCAGCCTGCCGGTGCTCCTAAAAATGCGCACCGCCTCGCGGATCAGCTGCGCCGGGGGTTTCGCAGAACGCTTCGAGATTCCTTTCAGTGTCGCCACGACCTCGTCGTCAAGATAGACGGTAGTCGTTACCATACGTCAGGTATGGTAACTTCTCAGCGCAGCCGAAAGGCGCTGGTGACCGGATGCAGCGCGCGCAACTCCACCAGCACGTAGGCGAGATTCCGCGTGTCATCCGGCGATCCGCTTGGCACCAGCGGACCATCGAAGCGGATCTCCAGATCGAATGCCGCTGTCTCGCGCTGCTCCAATTGGCAAGACAAACTGAATTCTCCCGACGCCGCCGTGCCGCGCCCAACCTCAGCCCCGTTAACCCGCACGATGACCGATCCCGGCTCTGAGCCCTCGGGACGAAACCCTGTGAGGATAAGCTTTGCCACCGGCTCAAGCGGCTTCACGCGAAGACGCAACTCCGGTTCCGTCCACAGATCGCCATAAAATCCCACAACCGGTCCGTCCTGCTTTACATAACCGGTCAGCGGAATCCTCGCTTCCGACGCGACCGCCGCAAGCTGCGTATGCAGGTTCCGGATTTCACGGCTCGCTTCCAGTTCGCGCTGCTGGTAGAGTTCGATCCAGCGATCGCGCCGCGTGAATTGCCGCCGCAGCTCCAACACGTCCTCTCCTGTCAGCGTGTAGCGCTCGGCGAACCGCGCATCGAGCGGCCTCTGCACGTAAAAGGTGGCATGGCGAGGCGCAATCTCTTCCGCCGGACGGTCCTTCGTATAGAGATAAATCGAGATCGACTTGCGTGACAGATGGCGCTTGTCTTCCGGCAGCGTGATGCGCGGAAAACCATGCCAGGAGTATTCGTTTGTCTCAAACAGGATCGCCCGATTGAAGATCGGATCGAATGCGTGGATTTGATTTTCCTCCGGTCGCCGCGGGTTGGAATGAATTTCGAGTGCCCCGCCCCATTCCGATTTCCAGCCCTTATTCAGATAGACGATCAGATTCAAACGACGGTGCAGTTTGTCGGCGAGGTCGTAATTGAAATCGACATGCGGATCCAGTTCCTGCCCGTCGAGGTTCTCGTGAGTCCCCCCTCCGAACATGCCTGGGTCGAGGATCAGGCCGGGGATGCCGGAGAGGCGCGAAATCAGTTCCAGAAATTCCTCTGAAGAGATCTCGCTGTACAGCTCATGCCATGCCGGACTGATCGCCGCAATGCTCTGGTTGATGGCCTTGCCCCCTTTTTCGCCTCCTTCCGCCTTCGAGATTCCTTTATCAAAGCGGGGAAACTCGTCCAGCAATTGCTCCGCGAAAGCGTCGACGAAGAAATCGTCAACCGAGATATGGCGGAAGGGGTGCGCATCGAGAAAAGCCTCGCGTAGCTGGTCGGCGCAATCCGCGATGGCCGCTGAAACAGGCATGGTTGGGATTATTTTCGCAGACGCGTTCCGATTTCACTGTACCGGCACGTAACCGTTCTTGAGCATCACTGCCACGGCGGCCTCGCGGGCCTCGGGACGTACATAGAAAAATGCCCCCACACGCATCGATCTGAAAATGATGCCACCGGGATACTGATCCGGCTCGACCGCATAATCGACGCCCGCCCCGTCGAGGACAGATTCCAGCTGAACGGCGTCGTTGAGACGTTTGGCCACAAAGATGAGCTCCGGCTCAACCCCTTCGAAGTGATCGGCGTCTTTTTTCATGTGGATTTTATTGAGAAGACTTCACTCGGAATACAACCTATCTTACTGACTCTCATGCAAACCGCCATTTCGCCAGCTCTTACCAATGAAGAAGAACTCCACTGGCTCGCCCTGCGCATGGTTCCGGGCCTCGGAACCCGCCGGATCGGGCAATTATTGGATCGCCTGCGCACTCCGCAGGCGATCTTCCGCGCCTCCGCCAGCGAACTCGAAGGGGCGGGATTGACCGGAGCAGTAGCGCGATCCATCGCCAGCGGCATCAGCTTCGAGGACGCCGCCGGACAACAGGAGAAGGTGCGCGAAGCCGGGGCACAGCTCATCACCCTGGGAGACGCCCGGTATCCTGAAGCGCTGCGGAAGATCTACGACCCGCCGCCCGTTCTCTTTGTGCGGGGGCGGGTCGAATTGCTCACTTCCGTCTGCATCGGGATGGTGGGAACCCGGCATCCGACTCCTTATGGAGTCGCCGCGGCCGAAAGGCTTTCGGGCGATCTCGCGCGCGCCGGAGCGACAATCGTCTCCGGGATGGCCCGCGGTATCGATACCGTCTCCCACAGAGCCGCCCTGGCTGCGGAGGGAAATACAATCGCCGTGCTGGGTTGTGGAGTCGACATCGTCTACCCGTCAGAGAATCGCAAGCTGGCGGCAGAAATCGTCGCGAAGGGGCTGATGATTTCGGAGTTCCCCATGGAAGCGACAGCCTTCCCTCAGAATTTTCCGATCCGGAACCGCATCATCAGCGGACTCAGCGCAGGAATCCTGGTTGTCGAAGGAGCGCAGTACAGCGGGTCTGCCATCACCGCTCGCCTCGCCATAGATCAGGGACGCGAGGTGTTTGCCGTTCCCGGCAATATCACGTCGAAGATGAGCTGGGGCCCGAATCTGCTAATCAAGCAAGGCGCCAAACTGGTACAGGACTGGAACGATGTGGTCGTCGATCTGCCTCAAACCGCCCAGCGGCGTCTCATCGACGAGGGCCGCCAAAGGATTTTGAATCAAGGGCTTACAATTCCCGGCGAAACTTCGGCCACGGGAACCGCATCTCATGACTCGCAATTGAACGAGCCGCACCAGAAAGTGGCACGCAGGGTTCTCGCGAAACTGAAGATCGATCAGGCAATTCAGCTCGACGTCCTCGTCGACACGACGGAAGAAGCTTCTCCTTCGGAAGTCATCGGCGCCCTTTTCGAACTGGAAATGCTCGGTCTCGTGAAGCAACTCCCCGGCCGCAACTTTGTTAAAGTGTGGTAGCCCGAACCCGGCCTCACCACCGAAGCCGGGCAGGTTGGCGAAGGCTGTGGTTTATTCTGAATTAGCCGCGGGCAAGAATCGGCCGCGCGGCGGGCCTTGAAAAACAGGCACAAGGGGATATGGCAAAAGCATTAGTGATCGTCGAATCGCCGGCGAAGGCAAAGACAATCAACAAATACCTCGGCAAGCAGTTTGTGGTGAAAGCCTCGCTGGGGCATGTCAAAGACCTTCCGAAGAAGGATCTGGCGGTCGATGTCGACAACGGGTTCCGTCCGAGATACGAAGTCATCGAAGGCAAGAAGAAGCTCATGCAGGAGCTTCGGGACGCCGCGAAGAAAGTCGACTCCGTGTATCTGGCGGCCGATCCGGACCGCGAAGGCGAGGCCATCTGCTGGCATCTGCAGGAAGAGTTGAAGCCGAAGAAGACCGCCAAAGCCAATGGCGACCAGGGTCCGCAGTTTTTCCGGGTGATGTTCAACGAGATCACGAAGAAGTCGATCGACAAGGCTTTCGAGAAGCCGACCCAGGTCAATATCAACCTCGTGGACGCCCAGCAGGCGCGTCGCGTGCTCGACCGGCTGGTGGGCTACAAGATCTCTCCGCTTTTGTGGGACAAGGTCAGGCGAGGATTATCCGCCGGCCGCGTCCAGACCGTAGCCGTCCGCGTCATTGTGGAACGCGAGCGCGAAATCCGCGCGTTCGTAAAACAGGAATACTGGACGCTCGACGCCGGGCTCTCTGCCAGGAAGCCGCCCGCCTTCGACGCCCGCTTGTTCCGGAAGGGCGAAGAGGCCCCGACAATCCCGGATCAGGCGACCGCGGACGGCCTGGTTGCCGATCTCGACGGCGCGAAATACGTCGTCAAGTCGGTTGGGACCAAAGAGAAGCGGCGCAATCCGGTCGCTCCGTTTATTACATCCACGCTACAGCAGGAGTCGTCGCGCAAGCTGCGCTTCAGCGTCAAGCGCACCATGATGCTGGCGCAGCAACTTTATGAAGGTGTCGAGGTCGGGACCGAAGGTTCAGTCGGCCTGATCACCTACATGCGTACCGATTCGACGCGCGTTTCCGAAGACGCTGTCACGGAAGCCCGCGAATTGATCGGCACGCGCTTTGGACCGCAGTATCTTCCCTCGGCGCCCAACGTCTATAAATCCAAGAAAGACGCGCAGGATGCGCACGAAGCCGTGCGCCCGACCGCCGCGATGCGCGCGCCCGACGAAGTAGCGAAATTCCTCGCGGAAGACCAGCTCAAGCTTTACCGCCTGATCTGGATGCGGTTCATCGCGTCCCAGATGAATCCGGCCGTGTTCGATCAAACCACGATCGACCTGAACGCCAAAGGTGTAAGCGGAGCGGATTACACGTTCCGCGCCACCGGCTCCGTAATGAAATTCGACGGCTTTCTCGCCGTCTACGAAGAAGGCAAAGACGTCAAAGACGAAGAAGATGACGAGCTCAAGCACAAACTGCCCGCCGTCACCGAAGGCGAAGAGCTCAAGCTTCGCGCCCTGAAGCCCGAGCAGCATTTTACCGAGCCGCCGCCCCGCTACACTGAAGCCACGCTGGTCAAGAAGCTGGAATCGGATGGCGTCGGGCGCCCCTCGACTTACGCGTCGATTCTCTCCACCATTCAGGAGCGCGAATACGTCACGAAGGAAGGTGGGAAGTTCAAGCCCACCGAGCTCGGCATGGTGGTGACGGACCTGCTTCTCGAAAGCTTCAACGACATCTTCGACGTGCGCTACACCGCGCGTATGGAACAGGATCTCGACAGCATCGAAGAAGGCAAGCTCGACTGGCGCGAGGCCATGGGCGAATTCTACGAGCGTTTCATGAAGGACCTCGGGAACGCCGAAGAGCACATGACCAACATCAAGCGGATGGAAAAACCCACCGACTTGATCTGCGATAAGTGCGGCAAGCCCCTCGTGATCAAATGGGGCAAACACGGCAGCTTCCTCGCCTGCACTGGATATCCGGAGTGCACCTACACGCGTGAGTTGACAGTGGATCTGCCCGACATCGACAACGCCGATCTCGGCGATCAGGGTGACGAGGAATATTGCCAGAACTGCGGCCGTCCGATGGTTCTAAAGAAGGGCCGATTCGGAACATTTTTTGCCTGCACGGGATACCCGGATTGCAAAACCACCAAGCAAATTGGCGGCGCTCAGAAGAAAGCGGATGTCGTTCTCGATGAGAAATGCCCGCAGTGCGGCAATAATATGGTGCAAAAGTACGGGCGTTTCGGCGAATTTACAGCCTGTAGCAACTATCCGGCGTGTAAATTTGTGAAGCAGAAGACCATCGGGGTGAAATGCCCGGAATGCACGGAAGGTGAAGTTGTCGAGCGGCGCTCCAAGCGCGGCAAGACTTTTTATGGTTGCAATCGATATCCGGATTGCGCTTTTGTGGCGTGGGCCCGGCCCGTCCCGGAGGCGTGCCCCGACTGCGGAAACCAGTATTTAGTGGAGAAATACCTCAAGGCCGGAGCGTTTCTGCAGTGTCCGGCCGCGGGCTGCAAATACAAACGCGAGTTCCAGCCTGCAGAAGCGCAGCCGGTAACCGTCTGATTCTGCTTCGGGATTTGGACGAAACGTCGCTTTTCAGGGTACCATGCCAGTACCCGTATTTCCCTGAAGGAATAATTTGTAAATAAATTTGAGAATATATGGTTATTGTATAACCATAGTTCTTGTAATTTGTTTAGATTTTCCCCAGGGAGGCCCCGTAGTTCAGATGAGAGCGCAAACGATTGAGATCCAGGCATCTGCCGGGCGCGTTCTTTCTTCGCCCATCTTCAGGCCAGGCGGCAAAAAGCTAATGGCTAAAGGCCACATTTTGCGCGAAGAGGATGTTCGCGTTCTTCAGTCCGAAGGAATGCAGCAAATCTGGGTGACGGAGTTGGAGGAAGGTGAGATTTCCGAGGACGAAGCGGTATGTGCCGTTGCCGGAGAAATCGCCTGTGGCTCCTGCGAAATACAATTGGCGCCAGGCGGACGCGCGAACCTCATCGCCACCAGCAATTGTTGCGTGCTGATCGATGATCAACTCCTGCGCGAGGTGAACTGCACTGCGGGTGTGGTGATCGCGACCACCATCAACTTCAGTTTCGCGATAGCAGGGCAGCGGATCGCTACAGTAAAGAGCGCTCCTTTCGCGGTATCCCGCACGGATTTCGATGCGCTGATCGAGATGCTGCGCGCCAAAGGCCCGATTATGCAGGCGCGCCCGACACAGGGGGCGACGGTCGGGGTCCTCTATTGCGACCCAGGTAACGGCGATCGGGCGCGGACGCTATTCGAGTCCGTCCTGCGCCAGAAGCTGGAACGCTTTGGTATACGCTCGCACAACAGCCTCGCCGTTCTTGAAAATGAAGAGCATGTTTCCCGCGGCCTGCAATACTTGCTGCATTCGCGGCCATCGGTCATTTTGGTGGCGTCGACGACGGCTCCCGCCGGCCCTGGGGATGTGATTGGCCGCGCGATGGCGAGAATCGGCTGCCCGATCGAGCGATTTCTGGCACCGGTCGAGCCTGGCAATCTGCTGCTGATCGGTTACAAAGACGAAATACCGATCATGTCCGCGCCGGGTTGCTTCCGTTCGTTAAAGCCGAATGTGATCGATTTAATGCTGCCGCCTTTAATGGCCCAGTACAGGGTTTCGACCTGGGAAGTATCGTGTCTCGGCCACGGCGGCCTGCTGAACTGAACCAGAGCAACTCACAGATTCTTTGGGGCGGGCGGGAATCGCGGGCTGCACCACGCTTTTGGTAAGGCTACGCCAGGCGACCGCGCGCGATGCTGTTGCGGATGCTCTCTGCCACCGCAAGCCGGTCCCAGTCTGCCGGCTCCGCCCACATCACCTGCGGCGCTTCCTCGGTGGCCGCAATCTCATCGGTCATCGCCCGAAAACACCAGATGAGATCGTGGTGCAGGTGAAACGGCTCGTCTCGTTTGGGCGGAATCCCATGCACATCCAGCCCGGCGAGCACCGGTAGAACGTCCGCATCAAGCCGCACCTGCGTTTCTTCCTGCGCCTCCCGCGCCGCCGCAGCTGGCGGAGAATCGTCCTCATCTTCCACATGCCCGCCCGGCAGCAGCCAGCGGTTCAAGCGGTGGTGATACATGAAAAGGACTTTCGCCGCGCGAGGATGCAGAACCAGCGCCGTGCAAGTTACGTGGCCCGGTGTGAACTGATGACGTGAAAACGGCGCCACGGAGTGCCGCAGCAGAAGAAGTGTCAGTTCCCTGCTCTTCCGCGCCAGCCCGTCCGCGCCCGCATCGAACTCTTCAACGATCCCGCGGCAATCAGCTACCGTCACTGCGCAGGCGTTTTCTGGAGCTGATCTTTCGTCCAGAGCCGATCCGGATCCAATTGCAGGGACTTGCTCAGAGCCTCCCGCGCCGGCCCATTCTGATGCTCTTTCTTGAGTGCAATCCCCAGCCAGAGATATGCGTCGGCCGATTTCGGATCCAGCGTGATCGCCTGCCGGTAATCTTTAATCGCGTTTTCAGGGCCTCCGCCGAAATTAGTCGGCAGATAGTAATAGCCGACCCCATGGGCCACAAACGCTCTGGCGGACTTCGGATCCATCGCGACCGCCTTATCCAGAGCCTCCTTCGCCCGCTTCCCGTAAGATAAAACGCCCGCGATCGGATTGGCCGGAATTACCTGCCCGCACAAAGTACCGAGCACGCGGTAGTAGTCGGCGTTCTTGCCGTTGAGAGCGATGGCCTTCTCGGCGTCGCCGGCGCCCACTTCAGCGGCCTTTTGCGCACCGGCCTTATCGCGCACCTCCATCGCAACTTCCGCAGCGTAGGAGTAAGCGATTGCCGCCCGATACCACCCGTTTGGATCGTTGGGGGTTTTTGCCGCCGCGCCCTGTAGCGCCGAAGCCGCGGCATCCAGACCTGGGCGATCCTGGCGGTCACGAAGTCGATCCAGATCGTCCGCAGCCTGGGCCAGAGAAGTCAGAGCAAGGGAAGTCAGGGCAAGAGCCGCGCCGAGAGCTTTCATTCCTCTATTAAAACGCAGCTTTCTACAGAGCGGCAACGCGCCGCTGCACAAACAGGAAATAGGCGCTGACCGCCAGCAGGATAAGTCCATTCACACCCAGGACGTTCGGCGCCGTAAAAATAGGTACAAGCCGCCCTGTCGTGAGGCTGCCAAAAGGCATGCCGCCTCGAAAAGCAACGTTGTACACGCTCATCACGCGACCGCGCATCTCGTTGGGTGTGATCAATTGCACAAGCGAACTGATCATCGCGAACGCGCACATCATCACCGCGCCGGAGATGAACAACAGGAAGCAACTCACCCAGACGGACTGCGAAAGTGAAAAGCCCATGATGCCGGTGCCGAGAGCCATCAGCATGGCGAGCGCAATGCGGCCTTTATTCGCGACATTGCCGAGCGAGGCGACCGTGAGCGCACCTGTGATTGAACCGAGCCCGGAAGCCACCAGAAAGAGCGTATAAGTCAATTCGTTCTTATGGAACACGTCGCGGGCGAAGACCGGGAGGAACGTAATCATTGGGATTGCCAGCGCCGTCATCAGGAAGGCGATCACGATCAGCGTTTCCATGGCCCCCTGCTTGCGGATGAAGGAAATTCCCTGTTTGACGCCGGTCAGGATCGACTCACCGGTGCGCGGCGGCTTGAAATCGATATGCAGGCGCATCAAGGAGATCATCACCGCCACGAACGAGAGCGAGTTGAGTCCGAAACACCAGGCGGCGCCCGCGTATTTCAATGCCAGCCCGCCGAGCACGGGACCTATGACGCGCGCAACGTTGAACTGGATCGAGTTGAGCGCGATGGCGTTCGGCACATCCTCTTTTTCGACGATGCTCGGCACGAGCGCGGAGTAAGCAGGCCCGCCGAAAGCCTGCGCTGTGCCAACGACAAAGGAGGACAACAGAATAGGCCATACCGCCCAGAAACCGGGATGTGGCGCGCCTGCAGCGGGCGCAGCTGTCTGGATCTTGCCCGTCGCAATCAGAGTGGCCAGCGTGACGGCGCTGAGCATCTGGACAACCTGCGAAATCATGAGCAGCTTTCGGCGGTCCATCCGGTCGGCGATCACTCCGCCCACGAGTGAAAACATGAAGATCGGAATATTGCCAAGGAAGTCGTCCAGGCCAAGCAGGAACGGAGAGTCGGTGATTTGCAGAACGAGCCAGTTCTGCGCGATCTCCTGCATCCACGTGCCGATGCTCGACAAACAAGCGCCACACCAAAGGAGCCGAAAGTCGCGGTATTGAAATGCCTTGAAGGTTCGGCTGAGCACTCGTTTTTTGGGGCGCTACGGTAGAGGCGTGCCGCGTTTGATCAGGTGAACCAGATTCCCGTCGCCGTCGTTAAAAAACAGAAGCCGGTTGGTTCCCAGATCAAAGGGCTCGCCCAGGAAATTGACGTTCAGCTTTTTCAGGTGTTCGTGCGCAGCCGTAAAATCGTCAACCGCGATCGCGAGGTGGCGGATGCCCGGCCGTTTGTTACTGGCCATATCCTGCGGTTCCCGAGATCCCTCCGCGGGAATGATTTCGAGGATGGATCCGTTCGCCGCCTTTACGAAATAATTCCCGGCATAAGCGAAGTTAATGTGGAAACCCAGGTGATCGACATACCAATGCGCAAGTTTTTCCGGATTCGGCGACGCGATCGCCGTGTGCTCCACACCTTGAAACATAAGGAAGATTGTATCGCGCGGCTCATGACGTATTTATGAGCTGCGCGTGAGCAAGCGCTTTCCACGGGACTCGGTTTTTGACAGACCGTTTTTGACAGACCAAAGCCCTGGGAGATAATCTCCCATAGCGCCCTTCACTGGAACGCGCCCACCAAACTCTATGCGCAGAACGCTTCTTGCTTTAGGAACTCTGGCTTTAGGAACTCTGGGCCTCGCCCTCACGCTCAGCGCCCAGTACCAGAACGTATTCAAGGTCACGTGGCTCGAGCCCGGCGGCGGCGAAGCTCTGCCCGAATTTGACGCATTCGACAGCGTGGACGGTACCGTCGGCGTTCTGAACGCCTCCGGTAGCCTCAAGACCGACGGGCATCCGTTCTTCACCGCTCTCGGTTCCAACGGACGCGCCTGCGTCACCTGTCATCAGCCCTCATGGGGAATGAGCGTGTCTACGGCGGCGCTCGGCGATCGCTGGCACGAGACCGACGGCAAAGATCCCGTCTTCGCTGCTTTTGACGGCTCAAACTGTCCGAGTCTGCCGCAGGAGAAAGAAAGCTCCCATTCGCTCCTGCTCAAGCGCGGTCTGTTCCGGATTCCGCTCGCCTGGCCACCCCGCAATGCAGACGGATCGGCGAAGCCCGTCGAATTCACCATCGATGTCGTACGCGACCCCACCGGATGCAACACGAGCGCGCAATATGGCCTGAAGAGTCCCGAGCCAACGGTCTCCGTCTACCGCCGCCCGCGCATCACGGCAAATCTGAAGTACGTGCTTTCGGGGGCCACGCCGATCGTGCTGAAGACCGGCCGTCTGGCCGATGTCGATCCTGAAACCGGCAAGCCCGTCAGCATGAATCTCATGACTGACGCCCGCGAGGCCACGCTCTCCACACAGGCCGTGAACGCCATCATGGGCCACGAGCAGGCGAAGAACCGGCCGACTCCGCAGCAGATCCAGAGAATCGTCGATTACGAATCGCAAGTCTACGTGGCACAGCAGGCCCACATCTTCGGCGGACCACTCGCGGTCGCCGGCGGACCTTCCGGTCTCGGCGTCGCAGCCCTGCGCGATCACAATGCCGGCGTTCTCGGCGATAACGACTACGACCCGGTCTTCGGGAATTTCAAGGCCTGGCACGGAACCGATTACTACCAATCGTCAGTCGCGCGCGGCGCGGATATTTTCATGCATCGCCAGTTCTGGCTGCGCGACGCTGCGCACATCAATTCGATCGGCCTTGGCAACCCAGTCAAGCGAACCTGCTCGACATGCCACAACTCCCGGATGACCGGCCAGGACCTCTCCGCCGGATGGGTCGACGCCGGTACAACCAACTATCCGACGTGGACAGAACCTGCCACCTGGGCCGATTCGAGCGAGCTTCCGGTCTTCAAGATCACCTGCGCGAAGGATGCCGATCCGCATCCCTATCTGGGACGCGTAATTTATTCGACCGACCCCGGGCGCGCTCTCATCTCAGGGCGCTGCTCCGATATCGGATCGATCGTTATGCAGCAGCTTCGCGGCCTCGCGGCTCGCGCGCCTTACTTCGCGAACGGCTCGGCCAAAACTTTGCGGGAAGTCGTCGATTTCTACGACCGCCGCTTCGATATTAAACTCTCCGATGCGGAGAAGGAAGATCTCGTCAACTTCCTGGGGGCTCTGTAGAGTGCGGGCGGCAATCGCCGCGTGTTTCGGTCTCTGGATGATTGGCGCAGTCGCGCTGGCGCAGCAGCGAAGCTTTATAGCCTGCCCGATCGTGCGCGATACGAGGACCGTCCCCTGTTATCTGGCCGAGTATGATGGCGAGACCTACTTTCTCGGCATCCAGCAGGACATCACCAGCGATTTTCATCCCCCGCAGTTGAAACACGAGGCCCTGATTGAAGGAACAGTCGCGGCCGGACCGCGCATCTGCGGCGGCATCCCGCTGCAGCCGCTCTCTGTTTCTGTCATCAAGGAAGTCAACCTCGCCTGCAATACCCTCCTGCCCGAGGAGACTGGCATCGATGCTCCTCCGGCCGAGCGCGGCCCGGGTCCCTCCACCACTCCGCTTGAAACGGCGCCCGCACGGCACCAGACTTTTTCCGGCCCGCAGCAATTCACCGTACTTTATTCGTTCGATGACGACTATCTGGAATATGGCGCGCAGAAAGTCGTCAACGAGGCTGCGGCCTATGCGAAGCAGGTCAAGGCGGCAAGCGTAAAGATCGCCGGCTATCGCGCGACGAGCCTTCTATCGAACGGCCAACAGCTCACCGAAAAAGCCGGACTCGCCGAAAAGCGCGCGCAGAATATCGCGACTCTTCTGCGCGGCCTGGGAGTATCGAACGTAACCGTCGACTGGAAGAGCGAAGCAGAGCCGGGGAATGCAAAGACCGATCCCTCGCGACGCCGCGTGAGTATTGCAGTCGCCCCGTAGCCTTGTGGTGCCATCGTGCCTGCATTTGTGGGGCAGCCCGGCAATCTGCGGCCGATTGGTAATTGGCAGGAATTCAGGCAGTCTTAGCCACAATTTGCGACGGATCCGCTCCTACCCTGCCTGACAATCCATCCTTCGCGCCAGCCAGCGCAAAATCAAAACGAATGCTCGGCAGCGCACCGAACGGCGATTCGGGATCATTCGCCTTCGGAGCCGCCACCAGCGATTCCGTCACCCCGAATACCGTATCCGACTCGATGTGCGGATCGCCCAACATATAAAGCGCGGTCACGACCTCGCGGTAACCAGGCGCGCCAATCAGGAAATGGATATGCGCCGGCCGGTAACCATGACGCCCCTGCGCGCGGATCATATCGCCCACCGGGCCATCCATCGGAATCATGTAGCCCGTTGGCAGGATCGTCCGCAAATGAAACCGCCCATCCGCATCCGTGTAGAAACGTCCGCGCAGGTCCATCTCCTTCGGATCATGTTTCTGCAGATCGTAATAGCCTTCGTCGTCCGGCTGCCAGATCTCAATCGAAGCCCGCGCAATGCCCTTCCCGGCAGCGTCGGTGATGCGGCCGAAGATACCGACCTCGGGGCCGGTCGCTTTCGTCGCGATCGTCTCGCCCAGCTCGAAGACCGGCGAATCCTGCCGGTAAAAAGGCCCGAGCAGACTGGACTTCGTGCTCGATTCAGTGGCGCGGCGATCGTGCAGCGAATTGATCAGACTACTCAACCCCAGCGTATCGGAAAGCAGAATGAACTCCTGCCGGTAAGCCGTGCACATCTGGCCGGTCGCCGTCAGGAACTTGATGCCTTCGAGCCACTCTTCCGGCGTGAGATCCACCTCACGCGCGAAAGCATGGATGTGGCGTACCGCGGCTTCCATGATTTGCTTGAAGCGCTGATCTTTTGTAGACGCCATCTGCTCGATAGCCGCATCGGTAATTGTGTTTTCGTCGATTGCAAGCATGCCGGATCCTCCCTGAACGAACTGACGCGCACGCTTATGCATCGCCAGCCAGAAATCATGATACGCTAATCCAGAAAAAACGCGGGCGGCAAAAGCAGGAAAACCATATGGCGGAAACCAGACAACCGGCTTCAGGAATCATCGCAAGCGTCATCATCATGGCCATTTCGCTGGCCTTTATTTCGCTGTTCGAGCTGTCGACATTCACCGGATGGGTCGCCTACTGCATTGAGTGCGTCATCCCCATGCAGATCGTGATCGGGATCACGTGGGCCACCAAACATCCGCAATTCGCTGCCTCACGAACCCAGCCCACCAAAGGCATTCTGCTTGTCCTCGTCACGATTCTCGCCGGCATAATCACCGGCGCTCTTTTCTTCTACACCGTCAACGGCGGCATCAATCCTCCCACGCCCTTCCTGATGATGTTCATCATCGTCGTCGTGTTGAGCACTTTCGCGGCCTCGATCATGTGGGGCGGATGGCCATTCATGACCATGATCAGGAATCCGATCGCCGCCGGAATTGCCATGCTGGCCGCCTGTTACCTTGCCGCGTACATCATCTTCCGCGTGTTCTTCAACTACGGATTCATGCAGGGCGCGCCGGTCTACGTGGCCTCTCTAGACCCGCACGGAATGTTCAATGCCTGGAGCGCGGTCGCTTACTACGTCACCGTGATCGGCGTCATGTTCCTCATGCTGAGTTTCGACCTGTGGCCCTTGACGAAGTTCCCCTCAATCATGAAGCAGCCCGTGCTCGGCTTCGTCTGGAGCATTGTCTGTCTGATCGTCGGCTACGGCGTATATTACGTCGGCGTCAAGGTCTTGAAGATGGATGTCGTCTCTTTCATGGTTCACGTGCCCGTGGCTTACATTTTCGGAACCATCATCGTCCTGAACATGCTGCAGGGGTCTCTCTTCGGGAAGATGTCGCAGCCAGGCAAAGGAATTCTCAACATCGTAACGGTCGGGTTGGTCGGGACCGTGCTCTTCGCAGTCTACGAAGCTCTTTCCGGCAGAGTAACAGGAGTGCTCAAGGCCGGTCCGCCGACTTACGACTTCGAGCTTTGGATCGCCTCGGCCCTGTTAGGCGTGACATTCCCGCTGCTGGTTTTCCACGCTGAGTTCTTCAAGCTCTGGCCTTTAAAGCGCGCCGTCCAATGAAATACGGTTTCCCATTGAAAGCAGGCACAGCAATGTCTACCCGAAGCAAGCCCGTCGCAATACTCTGGACGGCGCTGGCGGCAGCGAGTCTCGCAATGGCGCAGGCCCCGCCACCGGCCGCACCGGCAGGAGGCGCCCCGTCCTACCAGCGCGCCGGCCAGCTTCCGGCCCGCATTATGGATTTCAAGGCCGAGCCCGCTTCGATTAAACCTGGGCAGTCCGTTACCCTCACATGGTCGACGGAAAATCCCGCCGGCTCGACCATCGATCCGGACCTTGGACGTGTTACGCCGCGTGGCGTCCGCCAGGTCACTCCCGCGAGAACCACAACCTATACCCTCACCGTCCGCGGCCCCAACAATCAGGTACTCACGAAAGCAGTCACGGTGAATGTTGCCGGCACGGGACCGCTTTCGGAGAGCGCCGCGGCTGGCGCATCCACCAAAGAAATACCCCGGACCACCAACGGCAAGCCCGACCTCTCCGGCGTTTATGACTCCGCTTTCGGCGGGCGTGGAGGCCGTGGCGCAAACGCCCCGGCTGGACCGGTGCTCAAGGAAGGCGCGGAGAAATTCAAAGTCGTCCGCGGCCCCGACGACGCCGGGTTGACTTCGGATTGTATGCCTCTCGCCGGACCCCAGGCCTTCAGCGTGCCGTATCAGTTTCAGATCGTCGAGAGTCCGCACTCCGCGGCCATCCTGTATGGATACCCGGGCACGTTCCGCAGCATCCCCACCGACGGCGGACCTCATTCGCCGGACCCGGATCCTACATGGATGGGCGAATCGATCGGGCACTGGGATGGCGACACGCTCGTCATCGACACGGTCGGCTTCAATGAAAAGACTGAAATCAGCGGCTTCAAACACACGGACGCCCTTCATATCGTGGAGCGTTTCCGCCGCGCCGACTACAACACTCTGCAGTATGAAGCCACGCTGGACGACCCGAATGTCTTTGTAAAGCCGTGGACCGTCAGCCGAGGCTTCACGCTCCGGACCGACATGTCCAAAGTGGACGAATTCGTCTGCGAGGCGAACCTGGATTACAGCAAGTATTTCGAGAAGAAGAAGTAGAGTGGAGAGATCGAACAACATGAACTTACGCATCCCTGCGCTGGTGATCACTTTCGGCCTGCTGGCGGGCGTGACACCTTCTTTCGCGCATCATTCGACGGCCATGTACAACATGGCGGCTCCGACCACCGTGACAGGAACAGTCAAGCGATTCGAATGGACCAATCCTCATGCGTTCATTTACATGGATGTCACGGACGACAAAGGCAACAAAATCGAGTGGACCATCGAGATGATGAGTCTCAACCACCTCAAGTCGTACGGATGGCTGCACACGACGGTGAAACCGGGCGACACCATCACGTGCACCGGCGGAGCCGCCAAGAGCGGTGACCCGGCTATGCTCAGCTCACTGATCAAGCTGGCCGACGGCCGCATGATCAAGTCCTAGCAGGTGACCAAGCTGTGAAGTGTTGCTTGCTGCGGGCGGTTCCACTGGCCGCGCTCCTTGTTTCATCAATGGCTGGCCAGGCACCGGCGCCGCCCAGACCACAGCGCGTGGCGCCTCCCGCGCGCATCGTAAGTTTCCGGGCGCAGCCGGAATCGATCCCGGCCGGGCAGCCGGCGACTCTCGTCTGGGCGACCGAAAACCCGAACCTGGTGACGATCACGCCGGCGCCTGGACGCGTAGCCGCGCGCGGCACGCGGCAGGTGAATCCCGCCACCACGACGACTTACACGCTGACAGTCGCCGGACCGAACAACACTTCACTGACCCAGTCGGTGACCGTGACAGTAACCGGCAGCGCAGCCACGGCAGGGGCAGCCTCCCCGGCCTCACCGAAAGACTCGCGTATGCCTGACGGTAAACCCGATTTTTCCGGTGTCTACAACTTCGCCGGAGTGCGCGGCGCCACTCCCCCCACACTGAAACCGGGCGCTGAGAAATTTCGGATCGTCCGGGGCGGCCCTGGTGACGTCCGCGGCAACACCACCCTCGGCACCGATTGCGTGCCTCTCGGCATACCGCAAACCTTCGTGACTCCGTACCCATTCCAAATCATCCAGACCGCGAAATTCGTTCTGATGATTTTTGAATACCCGAACACCTTTCGCTATATCTGGACCGATGGACGCCCGCATCCCGCCGATCCCGATCCCACGTGGATGGGCGACGCGATCGGGCACTGGGATGGAGACACGCTGATAGTCGACTCTGTCGGCTTCAACGACAAAACCGAGGTGAGCGGCTACATGCACACGGAAGCTTTTCACGTCGTCGAGCGTTACCGCCGCGTGGAAACAGGGCTCCAGTACGATGTCACGGTCGATGATCCCAATGTCTTCGCAAATTCGTGGACTCTCCCGTCGAGGGTCCTCCCGGCACGCCCCGATCTCGACCGCGTCGACGAATTCGTTTGCGAAAACAAGATCGATTACGGGAAGTACTTCGAGAAAAAATAGCCCGTGACAATCCTTGGGGTGTGCGAGTGGCTGCAGAGTCTTCCCTGGACCAGCGGCATTAAAGAATCCTCCTGGCAGTTCCCGGTGATCGAGTCGATCCATTCACTCGCTCTCAGCGTAATGCTCTGGCCGGCGGCCCTGCTCGATCTGCGTCTCCTGAACGTCGTAATGCGACGCCGCCCGGTTTCGGCCGTCGCCGCGCAGTTTCTTCCCTGGGTTTGGACCGGCTTCACCGTCATGATTCTGAGCGGCGTGCTGCTGTTCGCGTCCGAGGCCGTCAAATGCTATAACAGCCCGTTCTTCCGGGTCAAAGTTATCCTCATCGTGGTGGCTGGGCTCAACGCGCTGATTTTTCACAAGACCGTCTTCCGCGATATCGCGATTTGGGATGACGACCCCAAAACTCACCCTCGCGCCAAACTTGCCGCCGCCTGCTCGCTTCTCGTCTGGATCGGGGTCGTCGCGATGGGCCGCGCGCTCGCCTATGCTTAACGAATCCTTTCTGCCTTTTTTCGAATGGTGCGGACGCACCTGGCTGGGAACCGCCGTGCGCGATAACATATGGGCGTTTCCCGTCATAGAAACCTTCCACCTGCTGGCGCTCGCCATTCTGCTCGGGACCGTATTGATCGTGAACCTTCGCATTTTCGGACTGGGCGCGCGATACGTGTCCGGGGCGCGGGAACTGGAGCCTTGGATGGTGACGAGCCTTGCCGTGCTGATCCTCTCGGGGATTCCGATGTTCCTGTCGGAGCCGATGAAATGCTACGAAAGCTACTCGTTCCCGATCAAGATGATCCTGCTGGTGCTGGCGATCGCGTGGCATTTCACGCTGCAGCGCCGTTGGTCCGTTCCCTCGCTGAGAGGCAAACTGGCTGCCTGCTTATCGATCCTCCTTTGGGCGTCTATCGGGATTGCCGGCAAGGGAATTCCTTATGTCTGAGCCCGGCCACTCTTAGCCGGCCCATAACCACGGACCGACGCCTTTTGTACAGTGTATTTCGGCCTTTTACGTGCTTGCGGGAACACAAGGAGGGGCCATGCTACTCGACAATCTTTCGGACTTTTTCCAGCGCGGCCTGGAATACGCCTGGGACTGCGAGCAGGTTCTCATCAAGCAGCTACCCAAAATGGTGGAGGCCGCGACAGCGCAGGATCTGAAACACGCCCTTGATCTGCATCTGGTGGAAAGTAAAGGACATCTTTATCACCTCGAGCAGGTATTCACACGTCTGGATCGCAGTCCGGCGGCAGAGAAAAACGAGCCGATCCGAATCTTCGCCGACGAGTGTGACAAGGTCATCGGACATCTCGAGCCCTCCCCCCTGCTGGACGCGGCACTGATCTTCTACGCCAGGCAAATTGAGCAGTATGAAATCGGTCTGTATGAATCCTTGCGCGGATTTGCCCGGGCGCTCGACCGCGAGCCGCTCGCTAGTCTGATTGACGAAATTCTGGGCGAGGAGCAGATTGCCGCCCAACAACTGATGCGGTTGGGCGAAGGGTCAATCAATAGCGCCGCAGCCGGCATTCATAACAGTCCGCCATTCGCACTGATTTAAGAAGATATACTGGAAAAGTACGATTTATCACTACTCGCTCGCAGAGACTAAGGCGATAATGAAAAAGTAAATATAAATCTGTACCCGTGGCCCGGTGAAAATCGCGCCTGATGTTTGGGTGCCTTTCCGGTCATGAGCATTTCATCTCCGTTCATCGACAGGCCAGTCGCGACGACTCTGCTGACGATAGCGATCACGCTCGCGGGCGCTATCGCTTACACGCAGCTTCCGGTTTCCCCGCTTCCGCAGATCGATTTTCCAACTATTCGCGTGGGTGCGGGTTTGCCCGGCGCCAGTCCCGAAGTGATGGCAGCCTCGGTGGCAACGCCGCTCGAAAAGCAGTTTACGCGCATCGCGGGCATCACTGAGATGACGTCGAGCAGTTCAATCGGCTCGGCCAACATCACCCTCCAGTTCGATCTGAGCCGGGACATCAACGCCGCCGCGCGCGATACCCAGGCAGCCATCAACGCCGCTGCCGGATATCTGCCGTCGAATCTTCCGAGGAAGCCCTCCTACCGGAAGATCAATCCGACCGAGTCTCCCATCATGCTTCTCTCGATGACCTCGGAGGTCGTGCCGCGGCCCGAGTTGTACGACATCGCGTCCTCGATCTTCGCGCAAAAACTCTCCCAGGTTGAGGGTGTCGGGCAGGTCAGCGTGGGCGGCAGTTCCCTGCCCGCCGTGCGTGTGGAGGTCAATCCGCAGCCGGTTTCCCAATACAACGTCGGGCTCGATGAGATCGGTTCGTTCCTGGCCAAGGCCAATTCCATCAGCCCAAAAGGCGCACTTGAAAATCGCGACCAGATGATCCCGATTCTGGCAACCGACCAGCTATTCTCGGCGAAAGATTACAGGGATCTCGTCGTCGTCTACCGGAATAACGCTCCGGTCCGTCTTTCGGATCTCGGGCGGGTCGTGGACGGAACCGAAGATGTCCGCAACATGGGCCTCGCGCGTGGCAAGCCGGCCGTGATGATACAGGTCAATCGGCAACCGAACGCCAATATCATTGAAACCGTCGACCGCATCGAGGCTCTTCTTCCGCAGTTCCGTGGCTCACTCCCGCCCAACGTCACGCTTCAGGTGGATAACGACAGGACGACCACGATCCGCGCCTCCGTCCACGATGCGCAGCGCAACATCATCATTTCCGTTTCGCTGGTGATCGCGGTGGTGTTCATCTTTCTGCGTAACTGGCGGGCGACGGTGATTCCGGGCATCGTGGTGCCTGTTTCTCTGATCGGCACGTTCGGCGCGATGTATCTGCTGCATTACAACCTCGACAATCTGTCGTTGATGGCTCTCACCATAGCAACGGGGTTCGTCGTCGACGACGCCATTGTCGTCATTGAAAATATAACTCGCCATATCGAATCCGGCATGAGGCCCATGGCTGCCGCTCTGAAAGGCGCCGCCGAGATCGGCTTCACCGTGCTTTCGATCAGCATGTCCCTCATTGCGGTATTCATACCAATTCTTCTGATGAGCGGCATCGTCGGACGCCTGTTCCGCGAGTTTGCCGTCGTGCTGTCGATCGCGATCCTCATCTCGATGGTCGTTTCGCTGACGACTACGCCGATGATGTGTTCCAGGCTCCTGAAAGGGTCGCACGGGCACGGCCGGCTGTACCTCGCGACGGAGAAGGTTTTCGATTGGGTGATTTCGACCTATGCGGCCGCATTGCAAGCCGTGCTCCGGAATCCGTACCCGATGCTGCTTTTGATGGTTCTCACGGTAGGGGTCAGTGTCTATCTCTACGTCAAAATTCCGAAAGGATTTTTCCCGCAGCAGGATACCGGCCGTCTTTCCGGCACAATTCTCGGCCAGCAGCACATCTCCTATCAGGCGCTGGTGGACAAGGCAAGGTGGTTCGAACAGCAGGTCCGTGCCGATCCCGATGTTGAAACCGTCGACATGGTTGCCGGCACCAGCGGCGGCGGCGCGGGCGGCAATAAAGCCCAGATCTGGATGCAGCTCAAACCGATCGGCGTGCGCAAGTCGACCGCCGACGACGTCATCACGCGCCTCCGTGACAAGACTGAAGGCATGCCCGGCGCGACTCTGTATCTGCAGGCAAATCAGGATGTGCGCGTCGGCGGTCGCCAGGCCAATGCGGAATATCAATATACGCTGCAGACACAGGATCTCGACCTGCTCTCCAAGTGGGGGCCCAAAGTGGTTGACGCTCTGCAAACAGTGCCCCAGATCGCCGACGTCAGTTCCGATCAGGAGAATTCCGGCCTCTCCTCGAACGTGGTCGTCGACCGCGACACGGCTTCGCGGCTCGGTCTGACCGCGCAGGCCGTCGACAGCGCGCTCTACGATGCTTTCGGCCAGCGCCAGGTCTCGACGATGTACAAGTCGATCAACCAGTATCACGTCGTGCTGGCTCTTGAACAGCAGTGGTGGGAGAGCCCCGACTTCCTTCAGAAAATCTACGTCCAGAGTCCGCGCGGTATTTCGGTTCCATTATCGGCGTTCACGCATTTCACTGAAGGCATCACTCCGATCTCCCTGCCACATCAAGGCCAGTTTCCTTCCGCTACTGTCTCCTTCAATTTGAAGGAAGGTTACTCGCTGAGCGACGCGATCACAGCCATCAATCAGGCCGAATTGAACATGGGGATGCCCGCCAGCATCACCGGCAAATTCGCCGGGACCGCGCAGGCGTTTCAGGATTCGCTCTCGAGCCAGCCGATTCTGATCCTCACGGCGCTGCTGGCGGTATACATCGTCCTCGGAGTTCTCTATGAAAGCCTCGTGCATCCTCTGACGATCATTTCGACGCTGCCGTCCGCCGGCCTGGGGGCTCTGATCGCTCTGGTTCTATTTAAGACCGAGCTTTCGATCATCGCCCTGATCGGCATCATTCTGTTGATCGGTATCGTGAAGAAGAATGCGATCATGATGATCGATTTCGCTCTGGCCGCCGAGCGCAACTACGGCATGTCGCCGCGCGATGCCATCTACGAGGCCTGTCTGCTGCGTTTCCGGCCGATCATGATGACAACATCCTGCGCCATGCTGGGCGGCCTTCCGCTGGCGTTCGGAACCGGCGCCGGAGCCGAATTGCGCCATCCGCTCGGTATCGCGATCGTAGGCGGGCTCGTTGTCAGTCAGATGCTGACGCTGTTCACGACGCCGGTGATCTATCTGATGCTGGATCGCGCCAGAGTCCGGTTCAGCCGCCGGCATCCGGCGCGGTACCGGCCGGGATTACTTGTGCCCGGCGGCATCGAAGGGGATTGATCAACCGTGGCGTCGCACCATGTGTCTCAAGGCGCCACATCGACCGACGCGGCCAGCCCGGCCCGCTCGATCGAGGCTTTGATCGATCCTGAATCCCGTGCCTTTTCCAGAAAGCGATTGATCGCCTCCAGCGCCGCCGCGTTGCCCTTCGCCACCGCAATCGACTGCCGGACCGCCGTGTAATTTCCAGGCAACACCCGCAGTTTCGGAGTGCCCGCCGCCATCTCGATCAGCCGCTGCCGGTTCGCCGCCCACACGTCGACTTCACGGGATGCCAATATTTGCACCACCTGCGCAGCCGGCGGATTCTCATACCGTTTCAGCTCTGCATTCTTCAGCGCGCGCGAAAGATAGATCTCCGGCGAATCGCCTCTTGCGGAGCCGACCCGCACACCCGCCCGGTCCACGTCGTCCAGCTTCCGGATCGGCGAATCTGCGCGCACGATGTAGCCGCTCCACGAGAGCGAGTAGACCCTGGAGAAATCCACCTCGACGGCCCGCGATTCATCGAAGGCCAGAAATCCAATATCCGCGTTGTGGCTCTTCAGCGCGTCGATCAAATCCCGGACGCCTGCCACGCCGGAGACAGAAACAGGTCTCCCCAGCCCGCGGCCGAGTTCGCGCGTCAGGTCGGCGGCGGGACCGCTGACGGCGCCGGTTCTCGCATCCACTCGCCCCTGCACAGGATTGTTTTGCAGAAACACCGCCCGGAGCGTTCCCGTTGGTGCAAGACTCTGCGCGCAGACCGTTCCGCACGCGATCGTGAGCAAAACGCAGATTCCCCATTTCATCCTTGAGAATTATTTCCCGATTTGGCACTTCTGTCAAAGCGAGGTAGTTGATGACCGAAGCGGAAAAGCGAAAAGCGATCGACCTGGCCCTGGTGGCGATGGATAAGCAGTTCGGCAAAGGCACCGTACTGCGTCTTGGGGCGGATAACGTTGTTCCGGTATCGGTGATCTCTTCAGGATGCCTGTCTGTCGACGCGGCCATGGGCGTAGGCGGATTTCCTCGCGGACGAGTCGTCGAGATTTACGGCCCCGAGTCTTCCGGGAAAACAACGCTGGCGCTGCAGGTGATCGCGCAGGCCCAGAAAGCAGGCGGCGTGGCAGCCTTTATCGACGCCGAGCATGCCCTCGATCCAGGTTACGCGCGCAAACTCGGCGTCGATGTCGATAACCTGCTGATCTCTCAGCCGGACACCGGCGAACAAGCCCTCGAAATTACCGCCGCCCTCATCCAGTGCGGCGCCATCGACATCGCAGTCGTCGACTCAGTGGCCGCTCTCGTACCCAAAGCCGAGCTCGATGGCGATATGGGTGATAATCACGTCGGGTTGCATGCGCGTCTTATGTCCCAGGCGCTTCGCAAGCTCACCGGCATGGTCGCCCGGACCAACACCTGCATGGTCTTCATCAACCAGATCCGCGAGAAGATCGGCGTGATGTTCGGGAGTCCGGAAACAACTACCGGAGGCCGGGCCTTGAAGTTCTATTCGTCGGTGCGCGTGGACATTCGGCGCATCGCTGCGATCAAAGACGGCGAGAACATCGTTGGCAATCGTACGCGCGTAAAAATCGTGAAGAACAAGGTTGCATCTCCGTTCAAAGAGGCCGAATTCGACATTCTCTATGGCGAAGGAACCTCGCGTGAGGGCGATTTAATCGACATCGGAGTCTCAAAGAACCTGGTCGAAAAATCCGGCTCCTGGTTCAGCTACCGGGGTGAGCGAATCGGGCAGGGCCGCGAGAATGCGCGCCTTCACTTGAAGGAACATCCCGAGACGGCCCAGCGCCTCGATGAGGAACTCCGCGTTGCCCTCGGCATTGCCCCCAAAGCTCAGGCGGCCGCTGTCGCCTAGAACTTGCACTCACGCCAAACTAGTCATATAATGTGACCATGCCGGCGGAATTCAAATTAGCCGACGCAAAGGCGCGGTTTTCCGAGATCGTCCAGAAAGCCATGCTCGGCGAATCGGTGATCGTCACAAAGGAAAATCGCCCGGTGGTGAAAATCGTTGCGATTAAGCCAGCGAAGCGGATGCCTGGCACTGGCAAAGGTATCTGGATGGCTCCCGACTTTGACGCGCCGCTCGACGACTTCGCGGAGTACATGTAGTTGGCGGTTCTGCTCGACACCCACACATTTCTCTGGTGGTGTGAAGACAGCCCCGAACTCTCGGCCAAGGCCCGCAAGGCCATCGACTCGCAGGATTGTTTCGTCAGCTTCGCCAGCTTCTGGGAAATCGCCATCAAGATCAATCTCCAGAAGCTGCGCCTGCCGGGAATAGCGGACAAATACATCGCCAATCAAATGGCGCTGAACGGATTCGAACAGCTCGAAATCAGTTTCCGCCAGATCATGCGCTGCGCCGCGATGGAGCGGCATCATAATGATCCGTTCGACCGGTTGCTTGTCGCGCAAGCCCGCGAGGAGTCATTGCCGATCGTATCTCGCGACCCCGCGTTCGATCTCTACCGCGTGAAGCGCATCTGGTAAAAGCATCTCGTCCGGACGCGCCCGCTAAACTAATCGTCGAATGCCGGGAATTACCTCGGGAGACTCGTCGGCTGCGCAGAATGTCGCGCGCGCAGCCCATATGCGCCACCTGGTCGACACTCTGCACCAACTCGAAGAAAAGCTGCGCGAAGGCGGAGGCAGTGAGCGCATCGACAAGCAGCATCGGGCCGGCAAACTGACGGCGCGCGAGCGCATCGCAAAGCTGCTCGATCCAGGAGCCCGCTTCCTCGAAATCGGCCTTCTGATCGCCTATGACCAATACGATGGCCATGCCCCTGGCGTGGGCGTCGTCACCGGGATTGGCAAGATCGAAGGGCGCGTCGCCGTCATAGTTGCGAATGACGCCACCGTCAAAGCCGGCGCATGGTGGCCCGAGACGATCACGAAGATTCTGCGCGCGCAGGAAATCGCGATGCGCAACCGCATTCCGATCGTCTACCTGGTCGACTCCGCGGGCGTCAACCTCCCCTATCAGGACGGTATCTTTCCGGGCAAGTACGGCGCCGGCCGAATTTTCTTCTATAATTCAATCATGCGGCGCAGGCTCCGTGTGCCGCAGATTGCCGCCGTGATGGGTCCATGCATCGCGGGCGGCGCTTATCTTCCAGCGCTCAGCGACGTCATCATTATGGTAGAGAACACGAGCTTCATGGGTCTCGGCGGCCCGAATCTCGTCAAAGGAGCGACAGGCCAATCGATCGATCAGGAATCGCTGGGCGGCGCGCATCTTCATAACGCGAAGAGTGGCGTGGCGCATTATGTCGCGAAGAATGACGAGGATTGTCTGGAGATGATCCGCGCGCGCTTCCGCCAACTCCACGAGCCGATTGCCACACCGCGTTTTACCGAACCGGCGAAATCCGCCGACGGAATCCATGCCGCATTGCCCGCCGATCACCGCCTGCCTTACGAGATCGAGGACATCCTCAGCCGGATTTTCGACCGCGACGATTTCGTCGAGTTCCAGTCTGAGTTTGCGGCCGAGATGCTCTGCGCCAATGCCCGTCTGAAAGGACATCCCGTAGCTGTGATCGCCAACCGGCGAGGATTTCTGAAGCCGCGTATCGGCGGCATCATCTATACCGAAACTGCCCGCAAAACAGCTTATTTCGTCGAACTCGCCGACCGCGCCGGAACTCCCATCATTTATGTGCAGGATGTCTCGGGCTTCATGGTGGGCGCCGAAGTGGAAAGCGAAGGCATTATTCGCGCAGGCGCGGAGATGGTCGAAGCTATGTCGTGTGCGCGCGTTCCGAGAATTGTTCTGACCATCAACCATGCCAGCGGCGCCGGCTATTACGCGATGGGCGGCCAGGGGTTCGATCCCAACTTCGCTTTCAGTTGGCCGACGGCGCGCATCGGCGTCATGGAAGGCGACTCCGCCGTCCAGGCGCTCTACTCAGTCGAGCTGGAAAAACTCAAGCAGGCCGGGACTGCCCCGCCTCCGGATCTCGCGGAATCCATCCGGCAGACTCGCGCCGATTACGAACGATGGCTCGACGCAAAATACGCCGCGGCGCGCGGTCACTGCGATGCGCTGATCGATCCGAAAGAAACGCGCGAGGTTCTCGCGCTGGCATTGGAAGCCGCGCTACAACGGCCATGGGGCGCTGAACTTCCCGTGGAGAACTTGTAGTGGAGACAGGTAGATGATCCGCATCGCGAATGGTCAGGGGTTCTGGGGCGACTGGCTTGAAGCTCCCGTCCGCCTCGTCGATGCCGGACCCATCGATTTTCTGGTGCTCGACTATCTCGCCGAAGTCACGATGTCCATCCTGCAAAAACAAAAGCAGGACGATCCCGCTCTCGGCTATGCGCGCGACTTCCCTCCCCTGATCGGCCGTCTCGCGCACCGCCTCAAGGACCGCAACATCAAAGTGGTCGCCAACGCCGGAGGCGTCAATCCGGGCGCTTGCGCGCGCGCGGTCCTGAAGGCCGCGCCCGGTCTGAAAGTAGCCGTCGTTCACGGAGACAACGTCTTCGACCGCATCGACGAATTCCTCGGCAAAGGTTATGCGCTCGCGGACATGGACACAGGCTGCCCGCTCTCCACGATTCGCCGGCAGATTCTTTCGGCGAATGCGTATATCGGCGCATTCCCTCTGGCGGAAGCCCTCGACACCGGCGCGGATGTCGTAATCGCCGGGCGGTCCACTGATACGGCATTGACGCTCGCGCCAATGGTTCACCGCTTCGGGTGGAAGCCCGGCGACTGGGATAAGCTCGCGGCGGGCACCATCGCCGGACACATCATCGAATGCGGGGCCCAATGCTCGGGCGGCAATTGCCAGGTCGACTGGGAAAACATCCCCACCATGTCCGACGTCGGCTATCCGATCGTGGAAGCGGAACCCGACGGCTCGTTTACCGTCACGAAGCACGGGAGTACCGGCGGGCGTGTACATTCCGACACCGTCAAGGAACAGCTCTTGTACGAGCTCGGCGATCCGAAGAACTACATGACGCCGGATTGCGTCGCGGATTTCACGACTGTGGAATTGGCGGACACCGGCCCGGATCGCGTGCGCGTCAGCGGTATTCGTGGCGGTCCGCGTCCACCGACGCTCAAACTTTCAATCAGCTATACCGACGGATGGAAGGCGATCGGAACCCTGGTTTACAGTTGGCCGCAAGCCATCGAAAAGGCCCGCGCGGCCGACCGAATCGTCCGCGAACGCCTCGCCACGCTCGGTCTCGCGTTCGACGAAATCCACACGGAACTCCTGGGGCTCAACGCCTGCAACGGCCCCGTCGCTCCCCCGAATCCCGACCCGCCGGAAATCCAGCTCCGCATCGGCGTGCGCGGACAAGATCGAAAGGCGGTCGACCGTTTCACAAGAGAGTTGATTCCGCTCGTGCTGAATGGCCCTCCCGGCGCCACGGGATTCGGCGAAGGCCGTCCGCAGGTACGCGAGATCGTCGCGTATTGGCCGGCGCTGATTCCGCGCGAAGAAATTCAGACCCGCGTCGAGGTGATCTCTTGAAGAAGCCGCTGGGCACGATCGCCCACACCCGTTCGGGAGATAAGGGTGACACGTCCAACATTGGCGTCATCGCGCTGCGGCCCGAACATTACCCGGTGATTCTTCGCGAAGTGACGCCGGAACGCGTCAAGGAATTTTTCGGCGAAATGGTGAAAGGCAAAGTCGAGCGCTTCGAACTGCCGAATCTCGGCGCGATCAATTTACTACTGCATAAAGCGCTCGGAGGAGGAGGTACCGTGTCACTGCGGATCGATGCTCAGGGGAAGACCTACGGAGCCGCGCTGCTCCGCATGGAGGTGGATATTGACTAGCGGGCAGCTGAGAAACGGCACCCGAAACCGCCCGCGGGGAGCGCACCGATGAACGGTAAACCCCGCTACCTGGAAGCCACCCAGCACGGCCGCGTGCTCCAGATCACGCTGAACCGCCCGGAGAAACGCAACGCGCTCAACCTCCAGCTTTGCACTGAGTTGGTTGAGGCTTTCGATCACGCCGATACCAACCACACAGTCGGCGCAATTGTGATCAACGCCAACGGCCCTGCCTTCTGCGCGGGCATGGACCTTAAAGAAACTCTCGATGCGGATCAGGTACAGCTCGCCGCCATTCACGAGCGCCTGTTCACAACCATTCACCGTGTTCGGACGCCCATTATCACGGCCGTCCAGGGCGCGGCTCTCGCGGGTGGAACGGGGCTGGTAGCGAACGCCCACATCGTCTTCGCAACCGCGCAGGCCCGCTTCGGCCTCACGGAAATCCGCATCGGCCTTTGGCCGGTCTTGATCTTTCGCGCGGTCGAACACGCGCTCGGCGAAAGGAGGACCGTCGAACTCAGCCTCACCGGGCGCGAGTTTTCCTCTGCCGAAGCGCTCACCTGGGGTCTTGTCACTGAAATCGTCGAAGATCCCCTTGCCCGTGCGATGGATCTCGCCGCCACGCTCAGCGCGTTTAGCCCGATCGCTGTGGGCGCCGGACTCGATTATGTCCACCAGATCCGAGGCCGCGACTGGGAGCATGCCGGCAAGGTCGGCCGCCAGACCCGCGATCGCCTGCTCTCGAACGAGGATTTCAAGGAAGGTACCGGCGCCTTCCTTGAAAAACGACAGCCGTCGTGGCCTTCACTCAAATCATAGCCCCAGCAACCTGGACACAAGATGTTGTGGAGATTGTGAGGAAAACACTTTATGGGGTATAGCTTGCACTTTACATTGGTCTGAATCGCGGTTAGTATGGTGACGATCCGAGCGCGTTTTGGCGGGAATCGAGGTGCCGTTTGCTGAAGCTGAGGAAAGTAGAACTCCAGGGTTTTAAGTCGTTTTGCGACCGTACGGAGCTGCGGTTTAACGGCGGCGGAATCGCTGCCGTAGTGGGTCCGAACGGCTGCGGCAAGTCGAACCTGAGCGATGCGATCAGCTGGGTGCTTGGCGAGCAGTCGGCGCGCAGTCTGCGAGGCGCGCGCATGGAAGATGTGATCTTCGCCGGCACCAAGTCCCGCAAACCGGTGGGAATGGCCTCGGTGACGATGGTCCTCGTCGATCCCGGGGCCAACTCGATCCAGCAGCCGGTGCCCGTTGCCGGCGACGCCACCGAGCCGTCGGCGAATGTTCATGAGATACATTCCGCCAGTGGCCATTCCGTCGTCCACCATACAGGAACAAAGGGCGGCGAAATCACCATCACCCGGCGCTTGTTCCGCTCGGGCGAAAGTGAATACCTGATCGATGGCCGCCAGGCCAGATTGCGCGACATTCAGGATATTTTCATGGGCAGCGGTCTCGGCCCCGAGAGCTACGCGATCATCGAGCAGGGCCGCATCGGGCAGATCCTCTCCTCCAAGCCGCAGGACCGCCGCTCAGTAATCGAAGAAGCCGCCGGCATCACCAAATACAAAAGCCGCCGCCGTCTGGCCGAAGCCAAGCTCGAAAGCTCGAAGCAGAACCTGGCGCGGGTCTTCGACATCCTCGAAGAAGTCACTCGTCAGGTGAACTCGCTGAAGCGTCAGGCGTCGAAGGCGAAACGCTATCAGGAACTCAAGAGCGAGCTCGAAATCCAGTTGCGCACGGTGCTGGCGGGCCGTTACCTGTCACTGAACGCGGAAACGGAACGCACCTCCGCGGCTCTCGAAACCGCTTCCGCCGAGCTCAAAGACCTCACGCAGCAGGCCACCGACAACGACGCCGAGCGTCAGAGAGCGCAGGAAGTTTTCTATGCGCTCGAAGCCCGGTTGACCGAGGCAAGGCGCCAGCTTGCGGAGATGAATCTCGATGCCGAGCGCACCAAAGGGCGTCTGGAATCGCAGGTTCGGGAAGCTTCGAACATCGAGCAGCGCATGACGCGGGCCGATCAGGAGACCGGCGATCTGGAAGGCCGCCTGCGGCAAAACGAAACCGAGCGCACGGCTCTCGTCGAAACTGTCGGAGCACTCGATCGTGAAATGCAGGAAGTCCGCACCGGCCTGCTCGAAAAGAATCAGGGGCGCGATGCGATCCAGCTGCGTGTGCGCGAGGCCGAAAAGACCATCGAAGCGTCGCGATCGGTGATTCTGCGCTTGCTGGGAGAAGCATCGACCATCCGCAACCAGATCGCACAGGCAGATACATATCTGGCGGGGATCGAGCGCGAACGTGCGCGCGTACAAAAAGAAGAAGAGATCGCCTCGACGGAAATCGCGCGGCTCGCCGGCGTGAAAGAGCAGCTCGCCGAACGGATCTCGCAGCGTCAGCTGGAGTTGCAGAACGTCACCCTCAACCGCCGCGAGACCGAAGCGGGCCTTGCCGGAAAACGCCAGGCCGCCGCTGAGCTTCGGCAGCAGATCGATCAGCTCCGCGCCGAGTGCTCACGTCTTCGAGCGAAGCGCGAATCGCTCGAAAACATCCTCTCGCATCACAGCTATACGACCGAATCGACGAAGAAACTGCTTACCGCCCTCGAAAACGGCCGCGCCGGCCAGTTCCGTCCCGAGGGCGTGCTCGCCGACTTCATTGAAGTCGATCCGGTGTGGGAACGGGCGGCGGAAGAGTTCCTCCACGATGAACTGGAATACGTGGTCGTGCAGGATTGGACGCAGGCCGAGCGCGGCATGAATCTGCTGCGCGGCGAGTTGGAAGGCCGGGCAACATTCCTCGTGGAGGGTGGTCCGGTCGCAGCCGAGCCGGCGGCTTCACAAGGCCTCGATCTGCCGCGCCTCTCCGATCAGATCAATTTCACCAATGGCCTTTCCGGGCAGACGCGCAATCTTCTGCCGCGGCTCTCCGGCTGCTATCTGGCAAGCGACAGCGATCAGGCGCGCGCTATGGCGGACGCTTATCCCGACCGCTATTTTCTGCTCGCCGACGGCCAGTGCTACAACGGCCGCATGCTGACCGGTGGACGCAAGAAAGCGAGCGGTCCGCTGGTGCTCAAGCGCGAGATGCGTGAATACGCCGCGCAGTTGCAGGCGCAGGAACGGGCGCTGGCCGAGAGAGCGAGCCAGCAGGAGGCTCTGCAGCGCGAAACCACGGCGCTTGAAGCTGAGCTGGAACGTCTTCGCCAGTTGCAGCAGACGAGCGAGAAAGAAGCCGTCTCGCTCGATCACGACGTCCGCCGCACCACCGAAGAAATCAATCGGGCAAACTCGCGCATTTCGGTTTCACATCTGGAACTCGACCGCCTGAAGAATGAAGAGCAGCGCGCGCACGACAAGCGGGCGCAGAATCAAACTCTGGTGGAGCAGAAAGATGCCGAGCGCTCCGATCGCGAGGCTGCTCTTGAGACGATGCGCGATCAGCTCGACGCCGCCCAAACGGAAGCCCAGAAGATCGGCGAAGAGCACTCGGTTCTGCGCGCGCGCCTGGCCGCTCTCGAAGAACGCCATCGCGGCGAGCGCGCGGCGCTGGCGCGTCTCGAACACCAGTTTCGTGAGATGTCGAACCGGCGCGAGCAGATTGCAGGCGAAGTCGCTCGCTGGGGAGAAACGCGGGCCCGCATTCTTGCCGAAAACATCGAGCTCGATCGGAAGCTGACGTCGCTCGGCGAAGAGATCGTCGCAGCCGAACGGGCGGTCCTCGAGCTCTCGGAGCAGGAAGCGCGGCATCGCGAGGCGCTCGCCGCGGCCGACGAGATCCTCCGCGACCTGCGCGCGAAGATCGAAACGGGCCACGCCCAGCGTTCCGAAATCGAAATCGAGCTCACACGGCGTCAGTCGGAGTTGCAGTTCCTCGACGAAACCAGCCGGAAGGAACTGAATGTCGCGGTGGCGGAGCTCGAAGCTCCCGAAGACGCGTCGCCCGAAGTTCTGCGGTCGGTCGAGGTTTCTTATCGGGAAACAAAGGCGAAGATCGAGAACCTCGGCGCGGTGAATCCAACCGCGTGGGAGGAATTTCAGGAGGCGCAGCAGCGCCACGACTTCCTGACCGCCCAGCGACAAGACCTGCTCGATTCCATTCGCGATACGGAAAAGGCAATCCAGGAAATCGACGAGTATTCGAAGAACAAGTTCACTGAAGCCTTCCGCGCCATCAACGAGAACTTCAAGCAGGCATTCCAAACCCTGTTCGGCGGCGGCTCCGGAGAAATGCGCCTGACCGACGAAGCCAACATAAACGACAGCGGTATCGACATCATCGCCTCGCCTCCCGGCAAGAAGCTGCAGAATGTCCTGCTGCTCTCGGGCGGTGAGAAGGCGTTGACTGCGCTGTCTCTGCTGATGGCAATCTTCAAGTACCAGCCGAGCCCGTTCTGTGTATTGGATGAAGTGGATGCGCCGCTCGACGAGGCCAACATCGGCCGGCTGACGCGCCTGCTGACGGAGATGGCGATCGACACCCAGTTCATCGTGATCACGCACTCCAAGAAGACGATGGAGGCTGCCCAGGCCATGTATGGGGTCACCATGCAGGAAGCCGGCATATCGAAGCTGGTCTCGGTGAAGTTCCATCACGCGGAACATCCCGCCGGCGCCGCCGCGTAGTAGTTGCCGTTTCCAAAGTCTCTTGAGCAACGGCATCCCGCGCGGGTTTGGTAACCTCGCTGTCCGGCGGCAGGTAAACACCCGAGCCCACTACCAGCGCCTGCAGACCGCAGTATGATAGATCCGCTGTACCGGAATCGACCTTATTCAAATTAAGGATCGGGAAAAATGAATAGACCGCCTGCCCTTCTTCCGCTGACTTGCGCCCTCGGGATCGTTCTGAGTCTCGGCGCCCCCCACACTGCCGCTCAGACCCTCGCGATCGCGAATGCCCGGATCATCGTAGGCAACGGCAGCGTGATCGATTCCGGCACGATCGTTATCCGCGCCGGGAAAATCGTCTCCGCCGCTGCCGGGGCAGCCAACACCCAGGGCATCCAGACCATCGATGCCAAAGGCATGACCGCAATGGCCGGGTTCATCGACGGCCACCGCCACGTCAATACAGGACCGCAGGAGAAGGTCCAGATGCAGCAGCTTCTCGAAGCGGGCTACACCACCATCCTCTCCGGAGGCGGTCCGGCCGAAGGCAACATCACCCTGCGCGATCACATCGACAAGGGGCTCATCAACGGCCCGCGTATCATCCCGACCGGGTCCGTGCGACTGACGCTGACTCCCGAGCAGGCTCGTGAGGAGGTGCGCAAAATGGCCGCGCTGGGCATCAAATTCACCGGCGAGATCAGCATCACCCCCAAGCCCGGACCCACCGCGCAGGAGATGGAAACCCTCAAAGCCGTCCTCGATGAAGCGAAAAAAGTCGGCGTGCTCGTACAGGTGCATGCGGTCAGTCCGCAGGCGATGATGGCAGCCGTGGATGCAGGCGTGCCTCTCCTCGTTCACACCCCGCACTTCGGCTGGCTGAGCTTTGAGGACGCGAAGCGGGTCGCGGCCTCGGGAACGAAGCAGTTGTCGACCATCGGCTTCGGCGTGCCCGTCTTCGGTGTCTTCGCGGACGATAACAAGCCGCGCTTCCGCGACGGCAAGCCCTGGCCCGAATCGATCCTCCAGGGCGACGGCCGCGGACAGGAAGCCGGCTACAAGGCAGTCAACGCCCGGACCTCGTGGGATGCAGGTGTGATCTACGGCTACGGCACCGACACCAACTACGAACCACGCGCGGGACTGGCGCAGGAGCTCAAGGCCCTGAACCTGATGTTCTCCATGCAGGACATCGTGAAGATGATGGGACCCAACACCGCTGCCTACATCCAGATGAGCGACCAGCTCGGGACTCTGGAACCGGGTAAACTCGCCGACATTATTCTTCTCGCCGGCAATCCGCTCGAAGGCTACTGGAACTTCCTGAACACGAAGCTGGTGCTCAAAAGCGGAGTCGTAGTAGTCGACAAACGCTAGCTGCCCCGCCGCTGCCTGCGAGCCCGCAACTGACTCCATCAGGACCGAATCCACCAGTACCGAACTAATCCGAAGTTATCTCAGGGTAAAACGGGACTGCCAAAGGATGTACTTCAAAAGGGAATCTTTATTCGCACGGGCAATAGTGAGAAAACAAATCCTTGCCATATTTCTTTCGATCTTGTCCGAGGGCGGCCGCGCTGCGGAACCTGCGCCTCTCTGCGATGAATCGCAGGACCATCACACTCATCATTCTCGCGTTCTCGGCCTTCTCGACGCTCCTCGGAATGCGTGCTTTGGTCGCGTTCGATCACACCGTGGGCGCCACAGGGTCTACTCCAGAGCAATGGCCTGCCTCGAGCGCGATCAAACGAGCCGGCGGACGCCCCGAGCTTCTGGTATTTGTCCACCCATTCTGTTCGTGCACCGATGCGACCATGGCAGAGCTCGCCCAGCTCTCCGCTCGAAGAAATGCCGGCGCGCCTGCCCCGGCGATCACCGTTCTCTTCTTCCGCCCCCGCCACTCCGGATGGGCCCCCAACTCTCTCTGGAAGAAAGCCGCCAGCCTCCCCGGTGCGCAAGCTGTCTGGGATGACGACGGCCGGGAAGCCAAACGATTTGGCGCCCGCACATCCGGTTACACACTCCTCTACAGTTCCACCGGAGCCCTGTTATTCGGCGGCGGCGTAACGGCTTCGCGCGGCCATCAGGGGGATAACTACGGCCTTGACGAGCTCTCGGCGTCTCTCAATTCGGGGCGTCCCGGGTCCGCTCCCACCCGCGTTTTTGGCTGTGCGCTTGGAAACCAGGACGATGCAGCTGGAGGTAACCTGTGACTTTTTCTCCTCTGGAGACAATCGATACTTCCGACAGCCCGACGGTCAGGAACCGGGCATCGCAATATTTTCGCTATTCGCTTGACGAGTTGGCGCGCCAGGTGGACCTCATGTTCGTGTGGCTGCTGGCGGCGGAATGGATCGGGATGATCGCTACCGCCGCTATCGTCACCCCGCGTGTGTGGAACGGCGTCCAGTATGGCTTCCACCCGCACTTGTGGGCCGCACTGCTGGCGGGACCCGCCTTTATCCTTCCCGCCATAGCGCTGGCCCTTCTCTGGCCCGGAAGCCATCTCACGCGGCACGTCATCGCGATCGCACAGATCCTGGTGTCGGTTCTTCTGATCGACGCCACAGGCGGACGCATCGAAACCCACTTTCACGTCTTCGGCTCGCTGGCCTTTCTCGCGTTCTATCGCGATTGGCGTGTGCTGATCACAGCGTCAGCTCTGACGGCGCTGGACCATTACTTCCGGGGCGTCTGGTGGCCGCAATCCGTTTATGGCGTAACGACGGCGAGTCCGTGGCGCTGGGTTGAACATGCCTGGTGGGTAGTGTTCGAGGACTTTTTTCTGATCCTGGCAACGAGAAGAAGCATACGGGAAATGTGGGCGGTTGCACTTAGCAAGGCTCAGCTTTATGCGGGTGCGTATCATGACGTTCTCACCGGTCTCGCCAACCGGCGGCTGCTGCAGGAAAGCTTTGAATCCCGGCCTCAGTCCGATCGGGAATCGTCGCGAGCTGTAATCTTCATCGATCTGGATCGCTTCAAGCAGGCCAACGATACTCTCGGCCATAAAGTCGGCGACAAGCTGCTCGGCCTGGTCGCCCAGCGCCTCAGCGGGGCCACCGCCAATACCAACACTCTGGCCAGAGTTGGCGGAGATGAATTCGTCCTGCTCCTCGACGCCGTATCGGGGCCCGCGGAAGCCCTCGAAAGCGGATCGAGTCTGCTCAACGTTCTGGCTGCGCCCTTTACCGTCGAAGGGCACGAACTTCTTCTCAGCGCGAGTGTTGGAATCAGCCTCTACCCGGAACACGGCCGGGACCTCGAAACACTTCAGGAACGCGCCGACCAGGCGATGTATTCGGCCAAGTCCCAGGGCCGCAATCGATGCGTGGTATTTTCTTCCGAGCTCGCCAAACACGAAAATATGCTGAAGGAGATCAGCCGCGACCTCTACAAAGCTCTTATCAATGGAGAACTCCGGGTTCACTTCCAGCCTCTGGTGGAACAAGACGCGCGACTCATCGGCTTTGAGGCGCTGCTGCGCTGGACTCACCCGCGCTACGGTTCCATCCCGCCTTCCGACTTCATTCCGCTGGCGGAGAGATCCGGCGCCATCATCGCCATTGGTGAGTGGGTCCTGAAAGAGGCCTGCCTGAGCTGCTGCCTCTGGCAAATGAATACGCAAAGTCCGCTTAGCGTGGCCGTGAATGTTTCTGCTGTGCAATTCGACGAACCGGATTTTCCGGATCGGGTGAAGGGTATCCTCGCCGAATGCGGCATGGATCCATCGCTGCTGACTCTGGAACTGACGGAAGGGGTGCTGGTCCGCGACATGGAGCGCGCGCGCAAGCAACTCTCCGGATTGAGGGCAATGGGCGTCCGGATCGCACTTGATGATTTTGGCACCGGTTACTCTTCTTTGAGCTATCTGACCATGATGCCCGCCGACAGCATCAAACTCGATCGCTCGTTCCTGAGCCGGGAATTCGCCGAATCGGCCCCGGTGATCGAATCGATTATCGAAATGGCGCATCGGCTTGGGCTCCGCGTGGTCGGCGAAGGTGTCGAAACAAGAACCGAGAGCGACCGGCTCTTCAGTCTCAGCTGCGACGAGTTGCAGGGTTTCTACTTCAGCCGCCCGATGCCCGCGGATGCCGTGCGTGAATTCGTCCATTTGAGTCAAGTCGCTTCGTCCAGGAGGCATGCGGCGCGGCAGCTTGAAGAGACTCTTTCGGCCCCCGAGAACGCACTGGCGGATCTTACGCGATAACGCAGCGCGCCCGGTGCTGGTGGAAACCGGCGGTAGTAGCGGTGATACGGTGAGGCCGTCTCGCCCGGGAAGCGTGAATCCCGCATCGAAATAAATCCATGGCGCCATTTTTGGCTCCTGGAATCTTTTGTCCTGTTCCGCGCGGCGCGTCATCTGCTGGATTGCGAATGAAACCCGTGCGCGGTCCGTGACGAATTCCGCACGCGGAGCTTCTCCGGCGCTGCCGCCTTTGTTTTATCCCGCTCGGCAGCTTCCTTCATTCGGAACTTCGCGATACGGCCGATCAACTTCACCGGAACCGGTTCCGAGAAGGAGAAACGGATCGTGCTGGCGCGGACCTCAAACGCCTTGAGCTCATCGTGAAATTCCGCCAGCACTCGCTTCGTAGCCGGGTAAAGCGAGTAGTGCAGCTTCCACGCCGCGAAATAGAGCACTGCGCCGCCCGGCAGTTTGTAAGTGGGGATTTTGTACGAGATCGTTTCCTCGGCGCGCGGCACGGCTTCGAGGATTGTGCCGCGCACACGTTCGAGAATCGGCTGTACCGCCGCAGGTTGCCCGGCAATGTACCCATCGACTGATTTGATTTCAATTCGGGCCATATCGCTGACTTCGCATCGGCTCGCCATCTCCCTTCACGAATATTACTGCACAGAGCAGGCTCCCGCGGCGATTGCGCCTGCATGTTCGAGTTCTCCGTTTTTGGCCCTGGGCCCGAACCGGAGCGGCAATGCGCCGGTTCACAGCGTTTTTGAATCCCTATCCCGGTATCCGAACGTCCAATATTTCAGATCGAAGAAATTTATCGGGGCGAAAGCACTTTCCAGCTTGCAGGTCATGGCAGGTTTTCGTTATTTTGGTTACGTTTATGTCACTGGCTTCAAATTCGGCGGCATGCGGTATCCGGTTTAACGATTGTCTGTTCACCGAACCCGTCGTCATGGGCCTTCCAACATGGATCCCGCCGGGATATCCGGGCATTCTTGCAATCCTGCTCCACAATCCCGAATGGGCTCCCAAGTCATTTCAACCGATCTATTTCGTGGAATTTGGTAATAACGCGTTTCGTAATAGTGCACCGATCCCGCAGGACTACCCCCGCCTTCTCGCCGCAGCCAACGGGAGGACATTGTACGTCTCGATACTACCGATGCCCTTCTCGACCACGGCCGAACGCAGGCGCCTGCGCAACGAACTGGTCCTTGCCTATAACCCTGAGTGGCAGACCGAAGACAATGTGATCCCGCAGGGCGAGCTTGCGGCTCAACTCAGCGACCTTGAAAAGAAGTATCGTGAGCAGACCGCGCAGGTAAGTTTCCTGCTGGCCAACATCGGTCAGGTATCACAGCCCCCACGTCACCGCATCGGCTTCATGCCGGATACGGAAACAATCGCCGCTTGAGATTCTACTGCAGGCGAAAACTGGCGGACACGCGCGCGTAATACTCCAGTTCGCCCGCCGCATGGGGCGTACCGGCCCCAAACGCGAAAGGCATCGCTGACCGCATCGCGGTGTAGGCGCCGTTCGAGCCGATAAGCTCCTCCGTAATAGCGATCGGCTCTCCTATTTTTTTCCCGGCGGCGGAAGCAAGCGCTTCAGCCTTTTGCCGCGCATCTTTTCCGGCGGCTTCGAGCGTCGACCGCCGCGCGGTTGCCTCGTCCGATGCTCTGAACTGGAACGTGCCCGCGATGTTCGCGCCCGCGCGCGTTGCCGCATCCAGAATTTCTCCCGCGCGCCCAGCCTCGCGAACGTTCACGCGGAACACGTTCCTCGCCTGGTACGAGCCGAATTGCACTTCCGGGACGGGCCCCGACAGCATCCCCGGCGGCATTCCGAACCCTGCAAAGCCCGGCTGTCCAATCTGCGGCATTCCGAACACCGGTAGCGTCGGTCCGTAGGTTACAGGCGCGTAAAGGTTAACGACACTCTGCGAAATCGCATGGAGATCGCCCGCCTGTACTCCGAGCGGCTGCAGCGCCTGCGCGACCTGCGTGAATTTCAACTGGTTGTCGCGTAACGCCTGCGCGGCCGTAGCCGCATTGGCCGAGATTTCGATCGGAAATTCGGCGTGATCCGGTGAAACCCGGCGCACGGCCTCGCCAATTACCGTAACTCCTTCGACACTCTGCATATGCGCACCTGTCGTTTGTGCGTTTGCTGCGTAAGCTGCCATGACCTCAGTATCCTTTCGTCGAATGTTTTCTGAAGATGTTTCCGTGTCTTCACGATGAGCTGCGGGAGCATTCCCCCCGTGCCCGCTTTTCCTCGGTGTCATTTCAGTCTCTGTAATTCTGTCCGCCTCTTAAACAGGCTGCTGAAAAAGCCCTGGCAGGCTGAATACCTGCCCCTGCCCGCCCTATCTCGCAAGTCATTGATTTACAGTGGTGGCGCAGGCGATTTCGCCTGCGTTCGGCATAGCATGCAGGCTTTTCAGCACCTTGTTTAAAGAAGCGGACACCTCCGGTGCGGATGCGGCCCTTAGCGAAATCTCCGCACCCTCACCGCCGCGCGGCCCGGAAACAATCGCCCGGGCCGCGCAAGAATCCGGGCCGATCGCGTCAACTGTTCAATAGAGCCCGCGTCCGCCTGGCTGCGAGAGTCCCACCTGCCCAACCCAACTCTGCGGAGCCAGTGGGTATCCGGACTGAATACCCGTCTGGGCATACGGTATCTGTCCGAATGACATCCCGGTTTGCACGCCGGGCTGTCCACCGAAGACGGAGCCCGGCTGCTGGTACGCCGGCCAGTTCTGCCCAGACTGATATTGCCCGATCTGGGGTTGGCTTTGTTGCGCCACCGCCTGCAGGGCCAACTGCTGGGCCAGAACCGGGTTCTGCAGGATCGCCGCTGCGATCGGATTCTGCGCAAGAATCTGGTTCTGCAAAGGGACCATTTGGGCCGGCCAGCCGAATTGCTGCTGCGGAATCATCCCCTGGTGCGCCAGCCCCTGCGACGCCAATTGCGATGCTAACAACGACGCCAGTTGTTGCAAATGCTGTTGTTGCTGCGCGATTGCGCCATAATTCGGGACGCCCGCATAGCCTTGCTGAACGAACGGGTTCTGTTGCCCGAATGGAGAACCAATGCCCGCCTGCGCCTGCACTCCCTGCGGGTTGAATGTTACGGGGTTAAACGGAAATGGGTGAATGCTTGTTTGCATTGGTGTATAGGGTGAGCCAAACGGATTCATTGCTCCCGAATAGGCCGCATACGAAGATTGAGTCTGTAACGGATCGTAGTTAATCATGAGCCTCCCTGCCGTGCCGGCCGGCATGGCCGCACGTCGACTTGTCGAAGGATTTGCGATTGGCTCTGCCTCGCCGGTGACCCGTGCGGGGCTGCCGTTCACGCCCCGATCATGCCACGGATCCCGCTCAGGTGTTTGCGCCCGATGCGGCACTTTCCGCAAGTGCGGCAAATCCGCGTGAGCGCTTCAAACTGCAGCAACGGCGCGCGCGGCGCCAGTGTGTTGTTTCGTCTTTTCGGCGCGCGGGTTCTGCAACCACTTCCCCAGTTCATCCCGCCGGAATCGCCATTGCCTGCCGATTTTGATTGCCGGCAGTTCATTGCATTCCGCCCAGAGACAGACTGCCCGCGTCGATATTCCGAGCCATTTCGCCACCGCTGCGGTCGTCAAAAGCGGTTCGTAATTGGATAACAATTTCTCCATAGCTTCTTGCCGTATTCCAGTTAAATTCGTTTGAAAGATCTGATTTGGAAAAAATCGGATCGGAAAAGCTGCGTAGAAAAAAGCGTCCCGCTGAAGAGTGTGAACCAGGCGATTTGCCCGCAGTTTCCGGCGCGCCGGGAATGTGTGGACGCCGCCTGATCCCATAACGCTTCGCTTCAGTGTCCTGAACTTCGCGCGCGGGTGTCAAGGCATCGCGCCCTTTTCCGGGCCGCGTTCGGCGCTTTTAACATTAGGCCCCCGTCAATGGCCGTTTCGAATCGATTTCGATGTGCCCCGGATGACTTTTCGTGTGCCGAATTCATGCGCCGATATGTGCGGTTACAACGCGGGGTTTTCAAGTACGGATCAGTCTTTGGCTTCGCCGTTCATCAGCAGCACTTCGCCATCGGGCCTCGTCGCCCGCACCCACATCCCCGCCTTCTCACCGTTCTTCATCGGCCGGATCGTCACGGTGAGCTTGTCGCCAGGTTTGAGCGTATTCCGCGTCCACCCGCGACGGTTCAGATAATTCGGACTCATCCCTTCCACGCCCCACGTATCCACGCCGCTCTGATCGTTCGGCACATCGAGCCAGACCCACGTGTGCGGATTGCTGTAGTCGAACTTCTTCACCGTGCCGCTGAGAACCTTCGCCGTGGTTGCGTCGAAAATCGCCGCGGAATGATGCGCCAGAACCAGGCCCGCGCCACCCGCCATCAGGCTCACCGTCAGAAATCCCTTCATGGCCGCTCGCGTCAATCTGTTTCTCATAAGCCCTCGCTTACTCGCTCCTTACTTCGGGGACGCCGTGGGGTTCGCGAGATTGATTCCCGCCTTGCCCTTGTCGTCGACAAAATTCCGATTGTTCTCTTCGCAGACGTATTCCGATATCGTCCAGCTCCGGTGCCGCTTGAAAATCCTGTTCCCCATCGGGTACGGCTTCGTAAGCGCCACGGGATCCTGAATCGTCGTTTCGATGTTCAGTGTGTCCGGATCCGAGAGCTTGAAACGCTCGACGATCTTCATCTTGTCGCTGTAGGGGAACGAAATACCGCGTGGCACCTGCTCGAATCCAACGCTTTCCACGACCAGCGTATCGCCTTCCCAGTGCCCGGTTGACGTGCCGTCAAAGCTCGGATCCGGATCTTCGGGCAGCGCGCGTCCGTCGGTATAGATGTGCCGCACCTGCGTGTACGCCTCGACGACGATCGTCACCTGACCAGGCGTCATCAGTACCTCGATCGGGTACGGCTGCCCCATGATTCCCGGCATCCCCGGCGGCAGACAGTTTGCCGAAAGATTATCTTCCGCTTTGGCGGCTGTCTTCGCCAATTCCTGCGCCTTCGCTGCGTATTCCGGTGTGAGTGATGGTGGAGTGGGGGCCGCTCGCCCGCGGCCAGTCCGCGGAGCGGCGCCGCGCGCGGGTGGTCCGAGCGGGATCTCCCAGACGCCGGTGAAGGCCGGCAGTTTCCCGAGCGCCGCCCAATCCGCCGGAGTGGGCGGCGCCGGTGCCCGCTTTGCCAGCTTTGGAACCGGCGAAGCCGACTGGCCGAACGCCGTGACAACGACTGCGAGGATTCCCAAAAGCGTGTTGCGAACACGCATCATCAGTCTCAACCTCGCATTTGATTCTATTCCATTGTGGGGCTGGCTGGCAGCCGGCGCGGGGCTGGTAACCTCGCTGCCCGGCCCGAAGTTCGGGTGCCTCGCCCGGTCAGATGGATGGGCGTCAGAACGACCACAACAAACTTGTATATCCGGTATGGGCGCGATAGTTCTGCGTCTCCGACAACAACCCGAAGTCCTCGTGATACCCGTAATACTGATACCCCAGGTTGTACCGCAGCTTTGCCGAAATCCTTACGGACACCCGCACCAGAGGCGTCTGATAAGTCAGCGGAAACGTCTGAACGTTATAGAAAATCTGCCCCGCCGCTGTAGCCTGCGCCGCCAGCGACCCGCGCCCGTCCCCCGTATCCTTCGTGATGTTGTAACCCAGATAAACATCCGCCCGCTTCGCAACCGGAAGCCGCACCCCCAGATTCGCCGCGTGGATATTACTGATATAGACCGACTCTCCGCTCGTCAGTACGGACGGCGTTCCTGCAAAGAATGCAATCCCTCCGAGCGTATCCAGATGCAGCTTCGAATACGACGCATCGAGGGACAGCCAGCTCTTCGCGTTCCAGGAACCCTCCGCATTGTAAGTGCGCGAGCGTGAACTGTACGCCGTGATCACGATCGAATTGTTGTTGTAATTCTCCTGATACCCGGCGCCAAGCGAATAACTCTTCTTTCGGTACAGCACGCGGGAGCGGATCGCATGGTAGTTCGCCAGACTGATCGGAGCGAACGGCGTCGAATTGCGACCCACTTCGCCTTCGAGGTGAACCCGCAGATCCTTCCATGGGATCCAGTTCACCCCCAACACGCCCGCGTCCTGATGATTCGACTGCTCCGCCGCCAATCCCTGCAAGGGCTGGCCCACGGAGGCGCCATCTTCGATCGAGCGGATCGACCGGTCCGCGTACCGGAATCCGGCGAATACATCGAGCTTCTTGGAGAACCGGTACCGCACGTCCGTGCCATTCGTGATCAGCCGCACACCGAGAAACTGAAAGTGCAGCGTTTGCGCCGACAAAGTTGCGTTGTCGAACTGCTCGTAGAAGTTGCTGCCGTCCATCCGAGTATTGGATATCGACGTGTTGTTCACGATGCTCAACCGCGATTCCGGCAGCAGTGTGATGTTGAAATCCCCTGTTGTCACCGGACGGTTGCCATCGCCCGTCACGAGCACCTGCCGGTTTTGCGAAGCACCGAACCGGTCGACGCCCAGCGCCGACTCGTTCTGGATAAAGTCACCGCGGCCGCCCGAGTAAGTCACTCGCGCATTCACCGCGATCCATTTCTGCTCGGCATATAAATTGCCCAGCCAGCCGCCCGCGTTCCCACGATACGGCTGCGCGCTCGTGAATCCGGTCAGCGTCGAAGGGTCGCCCACGCCTCCGCCGAACGGCACTGTGCCGCCTTGCAGAGTCGCAGTCACGTTATCGGTCGTGTCTTCCTTGAAATACTCCCACCGCCGCAGCAGAGAAAAACGCAGTCCCTTGCGCGTCACGTCGAAGCCCACGCGATATTCGTTGTACTGCTCTTTCAAATCGCGGAACAACGGAAACACATCGCCGCGCGAATCGAACTCCTGCTCCGTCGTCAGCGCCGGACCATCCTGCACCGTTCGGCTATATCCCGCCCGCACCCGAAACCAGCTTTGCGGAAACAATGTGATCTCGTGGTCCTGCCAACGGTAGTTCGTATCCATCAAATGCTCGCCGTTGGCGACGGTCAGGCCCGGATTGAAGTAATCGTTCGAGCGCCACGTCAGGTTATAGCTGTACAACCGGTTCTTCTGTACGCGCAGCGTCGCAGATTCATACGGGTCGTTCCCCAGCCCCTCCGTCGAAAGCACGATCTCGTCGAACAAACGCCCATGCCCGTCGCGCGAGTTGACCGTCAGGTAACTGCTCAGCAGACGGACGCCATCGTGATAGTTCACATCGCTGCGGTATTTACCGTCGTCGCCGCCCACCGAAGCGAACCGGTATCCGAGTTCCCACGACTGCACGACGTTGTATTCGCCAACGTTCCTGCCCTGCGCTGTCGTAACACTCTCACCAGTAGTTGGCGCCACGACATCCTGCGCAAACGCCAGCGCCGGGACCAACACCAACGCAGCTATGATCGCGGTTCTCATCGCAGGAATGTCGGGTCGCTGTTCGATCCGTGAATCCGCACGTGGCACAAAGTGCAGCGCTGGTATTTCGGATCCAGCATGTTGTGCGAGCTCGACTGTACGAAGACCCCGAGGTTCTCGCGGCCATACGTCCCGGCGCCGTTGTGGCATTCCAGACAGAGCGTGAACACCACCGGACGCCGCAGCAGCTTCGCATTCGTCGACCCGTGCGGCACGTGGCAGCCTTCGCAGCCTTCCACCTTGACGCTCGCGTGTTCGAAAACAAACGGCCCGCGCTTGTCCACATGGCACTTGAGGCACGGCTCTTCGTTATCCATTGCCGTCTGCAGCATCGCCGAGTTCGACGCCCCGCGCATCGTCATCGACGTGCCTCCGGACTTGCCCTCAAACGCGCCATGCGGATTATGGCAATCCGTGCACTGCACCACACCCTCGTTGACTCGATGCTTCGACGGCATCTCGAACTGCGCTCGCTCCGAGGCGTGGCACGAATAGCAAAGCTCGGTCTGTTGCTTCGCGAGAAGATACTTCGGCGTCGCCGGTTTGTGGATCGAGTGGCAATTCGTACAAACCACATCGGCTTCCGTATGCACCGATCGCCGGATGTTGGCGCGGTTCATGTCTTTCGCATGGCATCCGAGACATGCCGTCAGCGTCTGCTCCGGGGTGAAACTCGAAAAGGCCCGGATCGTCGCCTTTCCGCCGCCCGCCGCCACATGATTCCCGGCCGGCCCGTGACAACCCTCGCAACCCGTGTGCTCAGGCGTCTCTTTTCCCGAAGCGACCGATTTGTAGTGGGCGTTCTTATAGAAATTCAGCGAGACATCTGGATGGCAAGTCTTGCAGACCGCGCTCCCGACATATTGATTTGTTGCTGGTTGTTTCGGCGCCGTCTGTCCCGCGAGCAGGAGCGGCAGCAGGAAGACTCCCGTCCACTTGAACATGGTCTATGCCAATGATAGTGGGGTTCTGTGTAAACACGCTGTTAATAAGTTGTACCGATGAACAACTCCGGACACCCGCCTCAGTCAATTCTCCGGAGGCCTTACCACCCGATCGATCACCAGAAAATCCCGCGGACCTTTTGTCGCCTCCAGCTTCATCCCCAGCCGTTGCATGACCGTGAAAATCGAGGGAGCGGGTGGGTCATCCGATTGCGGGCCGAACGCCGGGCCCACGCCAGGTGTGCTTTGATCGATTGCAAATTCCAGATCAAATTTGTACTGCCCGGTGAGACCGGTCTTGTCGATGACCGGCCGATCCATCACCAGTCCGAGCAGCTTGCAGACAAAATCTACCGTCGCCTCATCCTCGTGAATCATCGTGTTCGGTCCCTTCCTGCCGCCGGCGCCTCTACTGGCGCAATAAGTTTTCCCTTGCGGCAATGTCGGCATCGGCCAGGTCGAATAATCGGGAGGAACGCAACTGCCCGGCGCCACCTGCTGGAGTTTGGAGCCGCCCCTCGCCACCGTCAGCACATACACCGGGACCTGACGGGTCTCGCGATGAACCTTCAACTGGAACCTGTCTTCGAGCAGCGCCTGAAGCATAGGGCCTTCCATCGCCTCGGCGCCGGCTTTTTCCGCTGCTTCGGCATTGATCACGTAATAGTCCGAATAAATCCATGCGGGACCGCCGGATATCGGCAGAGTCGAGCCAAGCGCGGGAGGGGGAAATCCCAACTTCAGCCTGCCGTATGCCCGCTGGATGAGGCCCGACATCGGATAGTTGGCCGCCAAAAGTGCGCAGCCGGTGTTCAACCTTCCCGGCGAAACGGTGGGTGAGCCTCCGGGTGGACCCATCTTCTGGTCGTTTCGACCGCCTTCCTTACACGGCCGGATCGACGCTACCTCGAATCTCGCCGTCGCGGCGGGCAGCCCCTGCGCCCGCGCCGGTGCAGTGAGGGCTCCAAAAAACACGGGCCCGCTCACCGCTGCCACACCGGCCGCTGTCAGCAGCAGCCTCCTGCCGAGGCCGAGATTCGTCAGGACGCGCGCCGTCATGATCTCTTCGATCCGCCTGGGCAAACTCGCGCCGCTGACGCCTGCCACGCAATCGGACGCCGTCAGATACATCTCGCAGACTTTCAAAATGCCTTCCGCGTAAGCTTCGCGATCGCCTCCGCGCGCCAGCACATCCTCATCGCACGCCCGCTCCCGCTCCTCCACCAGACGCGCGCCGAGCCACCACACCAGCGGATAGAACCAGAACACCGACTCCGCAAGCATCTGGACCACAGTCGCCAGATTGTCCCGGCTTCGCACGTGACACATCTCGTGGGCGAGGATCGTCTGCAATTGAGCGGGAGTCAACGACTCCGTGATTCCTTCGGGCAGCAGCAGCACTGGCCGGAAAATTCCGAACACCCCAGGCTCGATTGCCGTGGCTGATGATCGAACGTCGATGTCGAGGTCGAGCCGCACCGGCGTCCCCGCTCGCGCGAGGTCGCGCACTCGCGCCCAGCGGAGCCACCACCTGCCGGACCATGCGACAAAGCCGCACGCCCATACAAACATCGCGACGTCGGCCATCCAATATGTTTCCGCGGATGGCGGCTCGCTCGGGGCCGTCACCACCGGCGCAGGCGACGAATTCCTCAACGTCGGCATTACGCTCAGACTTGCCGCCTCGATTGCGGGCGGCGCTTGCCATCCCAGGTAAGTCCCCATTCCGACCAGCAGCGAAAACGGAATCAGAAACTTCATCGAGGCCGCGAACCAGAGCCAGTAACGCACCCGCGCTCGATTCCTTCGCAGCGCACCGACAAGTAGCGCGATCACGGCGGCGAACAGCGTCGATTGGATCAGATGATTAATCACGAGGCGATTCCTGCTTCCTGCTGCTCATGGCCCGCAGCGTCTTCTGCGCGTTCCGCACGTCGGCCATCGACAATGACCCGGAGTCGATCAG
>DATAZF010000321.1:0-14382 GCA_036272235.1 Bryobacteraceae bacterium
CTCCCTTTCCCGGATAGTTGACCTTCCCCTGAATCGCCAGCGCCGACCACGGCCCCCGATAGAAATAGAGCGGATCGCCAAAATAGAATCGGTTGTGGGCGAGCCACAGCGCCGGGGCCGCCGCTGCAATCACGCCGAAGACGAGAGCTCCAATCCACCTGCGGCGTCCACCGCGTATCAGGATGTAGACCACTGCGAACGGCAGCAGGAACCAGGCTTCATACCGCGTCAGCGCCGCGCAGAAGGCCGCGACGGCCGCGCCGGCGAGCGCGCCCCAGCCCCGTGTCTCTCCAAAGCGCAGCGTGAAAAACAGCAGGGCGAAACAGGCCGCGAAAAATACCGGCTCCGTCATTGGCGTCGACCCGAGATAAAGCGTATTGGGATTCAGCAGGAACACGCCGGTCCCGGCGGCCGCGGCAGCATTGCTCGAAACGGTCCGCCGCAGCGCCGCAAAGAGGAAGGTCGCCGCTATGGTCATCGAAGCACCGGCCATGATCGCGCCTGCCAGACCCGTCGTCCACAGCAAGTCATTCCGCACCAGCGGAAGCATCAGCAGATGCGGAAGTGGCAGCCACGTGGTCCCGATTTGTTCCCAGCCCGGCGTTCTCGATTCGATGATTCGCCTGGCGATATTGAGGTGGGCTTCCGCGTCGCCCAGGTAGAGAATGGCGCCCGTCTTATGGAAGTACGCGACGGCGGCGGTCATAATGGCTCCGCTCGCAACGAAGCAGAGAAGAACCGCCCAGACCCCACGCGCCCGGCTCAAAAGAACCCTCCCGGCGAGAGAAACCCACAAAGACATTGGCAGGCTGAATGCCGGCCCCACCAGCACCTGCAGGCGATTGATTGCCCGTGGCGGGGCAGGCGATTTCGCCTGCCGTCTTCGGACGTAAAGACACTTTCCGGCAACCGGCTAAAACGCAGTGAACTCTTTGAATTCCTGATACCGGGCATCGATCTCCTGGCGAGTCAGCGTCCGGAATCTCTCCACGCCAAAACGCTCGCAGCAGAAACTACCCATCACGGAACCGTAGATCACGGCGCGCCGCAGCTCGTTCGCGTCCACATTCTTCGCTTTCAAGTCGACGCCCGCGCCTGCGAGGGAACCCATGAAGCCGCCCGCGAAGCAATCCCCCGCCCCGGTCGGATCGAAAACGTCGTCCAGCAAATATCCCGGCACCATGAAATGTTTCTCCCCGTGCCACAGGATCGCGCCGTGCTCGCCCCGCTTGATCACCAGAATGCGCGGCCCCATCCCGACAATCTTCGCCGCCGCCCGCCGCAAATTGTTCTCGCCCGACAGCATGCGCGCTTCGGAATCGTTGATCAGCAGGAAGTCCCACTCCGCGATCGTCTTCAGCAGTTCCTCGCGGAAGTCGGCGATCCAGTAATTCATCGTGTCGCCGCCGATCAGCTTCTGCGCCCCGTTCATCTGCGCCTTTACCGCGCGCTGCAGCCCCGGCTGAATATTCCCCAGCAGCAGGTAAGGAGCGCTCTTGTAAGCCTCCGGCAGCTTCGGATCGAAGGTCGCGAAGACGTTCAAATCGGTCGTAAGCGTTTCCCGATCGTTCATGTCCTGCGAATAAACGCCCGCCCAGAAGAACGTCTTGCCTGGAACGCGATCGAGCCCCGCCAGATCGATGCCGCGCGAAGCGAGAAAATCGATATCCTTCTGATCGAAGTCGTCGCCGACCACCGCGACGATCTTCGGCTGCGTGAAATAACTCGCCGCCAGCGCGATATAAGTGCATGCTCCGCCGAGCATACGATCCACTTTTCCGTGCGGCGTCTCCACTCCGTCGTAGGCGACGGAGCCAACAATAACCATTGACATTCGTTTGATTGTACAAGCACCCTGGCGCCATCCTGGACTTCGCAAAATGGAACAGATGGACATGCATCGCGACCTCGGCGTCACCAAAGCGAATACGGTCGCGCCTGTGTTCAACACCGCCGAAAAAGCCGGCCGCACCTTTACCGAGTGATGTACCGCCGGCGATCTTGTCGCAGGCGTTCTTACTTCTTCACCCCATACTCCGGACTCCGCGCCGCCGCCCGCCGCGGATACTCCCTCTCGACCTTCCTCAGCCAGCGCGTTTCCGTGCGCAATTGCTCGATATTCAAACTCACCATCCAGATCGCCTCATGGAACCGATGCCCCACTTCTTTCCGAATCGCCGCGAGCACCTCACGCCTTCGCAAGATCTCCCTCTCCACAAACGCCCGCCGCGCCCGCACCTGTTTCAGGAACACCCCCGGCCGGCATTGCCAGGACAGCGCAACCCACGTCAGGAACAACGGACGCTCGCTCTGCTCCGTCCAATCTGCGCGCTCCAGCGCGTCCGCCAGCGCCGCCCGCCCCTTCGCCGTCGTTTCGAAAACACGTCGCTCCGGACCCTCCGCCTCCTCTTCATCGCCCTCATCCACCCGCACCACGCGAATCAACCCCCGCGCCGCCACCTTGTCCAGCGAATAATAAATCTGCGGACGCGAAACCCCCGCCCAATCCCTCACCTTTCGGAACTCCAACAGTGCATTCGCCTCATAGCCATGCATGGCGCGCTCGGCGAGCAGGCTCAGCAACACGAGATCCGGCACCGTTAATTTTTCGCTTGACATGTTTTTAATCTATAACTAGTCTAAATGAGACTACTGGAGTTCACAACATGCACATCAAAAAATTGACCGCCAATTTATACGCCGACCGAATCGAATCCTGTGTAGCTTTCTGGGTAGATCGCCTTCAGTTCGAAAAGACCGTGGAAGTTCCCGGTGACGACGGACTGGTCTTCGCCGCCATCCAGAAAGGAGGGATTGAGTTGATGTACGGAACCTGGGCCGGCGTCGAAAAGGATCTCGGCGCCGTCACCCGCGGCCCTTCATTCCTGTTCATCGAAGTCGACGACCTCGACGCACTCGCAGCCGCAATGAAGGATGTCCCGATGGTCCTGCCTGTGCACAAGACCTTCTACGGCGCCACGGAGTTCACTGTAAAAGATCCGGCCGGCCATCTCGTGACCTTCGCCCAATTCGGCTGAAAGCCACGTCCGGGCGGCGCGCCGCTGGAACGTTCAACTCCGGGCGGGTCGGATTCTTCCGCCTGAGGGGATACTGATAAACGAAAATGTGCCACAGGTGAACGCAGATGAACACAGACGAACGCCGAGGTCCATGTGCCCGAAATCGCGGCGCGGTTGTCTGAAACCATCGAGCCAGCTGCCGTCAGTGAAACCGGTGGTTTCGACGACAAGCGCCGGACGCGGGCAGCATTACGATCTGCCCCTGCGTCTGAGTCTTCTTCACGCCGCCGCCTGTAGCACCCGCACCCGCTTGCCCTGCATCCGCACCGCCGCCCAGTCACGGATCCACCGGTTCGCCGGCGCTTCCACATACTCAAACGCGGCTATCGACAGCACGATCACGACGGCCATAAACGTAAATCCCAGCCATGCCGGCGGCGCTACTCCATACCGGTACGTCGTGTACTGGCTGAACCACCACAACAACGGGATATGCAGGATGTACATCGAGTAGCTCGCCTTCCCCAAATACCCCGCCACCTCTGTGGAAAGCAGGCGCACCAGAAATCCGCCGCCCGTTGCCAACCCGATCAGCAGCGCGACGTTGATGGGACGCAGCACCGTATTCAGATTCATCAGCGTCCCATCCAGCACATGCGGATTCGCAATAAAACCCGCTGCCGTCACCATCGCGCCCGCTGACAACCAAAATCCCAGCCGCTTCGTCGCAAACCCGCACCGCGCCATCACACCATAAATCCGCGCCGCCGCTATCCCCGCCACGAAATCGGATAAATGATGGACCGGCTTCCACACTCCGGGTACTCCCGCATGCGCGAGTATGATCGGGGTAACAAGACAAGCACCCAGGGCTGTCAGGATTCGCGTAAGGCTCCCCCGCCCCAGCCACAAAAACAACAACGGGAAGCAGAGATAAAAGAAAAACTCACACGACAGCGTCCACGCAGGCGTATTCCACCCGACTCCGAGGGATCCCGTCCAGCCCTGCAGCACAAATGCGTAGTCGGCCAGCACGCTGGCTTTTTGGGCCAGACTTCTGCCCGGCTTCAAGGCGAACTGCAGCGCAAACCACGACACCAGCACAAGACTCAAAAGATAAGCCGGATAAATGCGCGCAAACCGCGCCACCGCAAACCGCGTCAGGCTCTTACGGTTCCACTGCGTCGTCGCATAGCTCTGCGCCAGCACGAAACCGGAGAGGAGGAAGAACGTCTGCACCGCGAGATATCCACCTCGCACGATACTCTGCAAAGCGACTGGCAGCGACTGATTCCACTGATCCAGCAGCATTCGTGGACCCGTCAGATGATGCAGAATCACCCACATCCCCAGGAGAAACCGCAACCCCGTCAGCGCGGGCAGATACTGCGCCTCAGCGCGAGCGTCAGCACTCGGGCGCCCGTCGACGCGATGCATCGGTCCTGGTAATTCCCCGGTAAATCCGATTGAAATTTTTTCAAGAACCGGCGTGATGTAATCTATCTTACAATTCATCCCAGCCGTTGAGAGAGCTAATCTGACCGCGCCCCGCCGCCGGAAGCCCCGCCAGTCGGCTCGGCATAGTACCCAGTCCTCGTCTTCACCATTGCTCCTGGCACGTCGACGGTGACCTTGATTTTCCGGAAAGTCCCATCCTGCGCCTGGTTTGTCGGGTTGTAAGCGATCGTGTACTGATTGCGCAGGTCCTGCGCCACATGTTCGGCGATATCATCGACCTCCGATAAGGCTTTCGGATAGAATGCCTCGCCGCCCGTCTCCATCGTCAGGGCATCCAGGTCGCGTTTCGCCACGGCTGCGGAGTGCGCCGTTTCGCTGGTCAGCAGCCCGATCGCATAGACCAGAATGTCGTCCTGCCGCGCGGCCCGCACCACCCGTCCCGTTTCTTCGACGCTGCTGTTGTCTTCACCGTCCGTGACCACCAGTACAACCTTTTTGTCGTTCTTCGCCAGCCTGTTCAAATGTTCGACACCCAATGAAACCGCATCCCGCATCGCCGTTGCGCCCGCCGAGTCAATCGTATTCAACGACTTTTCCAACTGCCGGATATCGTGCGTGAAATCCTGCACCAGCGCCGGCTTGTCGTTAAAGGTCATGATGAAGACTTCGTCGTCTTTATTCGACGCACGTACCAGTTTCAACGCGGCCTCGGCCACCTGCGCATGCCGCACAAGCATGCTCGCACTGTTGTCGATGATGAGGCCCAGCGATACCGGCGCGTCCTCGCGCTTGAAGACCTTGATTTCCTGTGGCACATCGTTCTCGAAGATCCTGAAGGCGCTCCGCGGCAATGTCGTCAACAACCGCCCCGTCGGCTCCGTGACGGTCGCATGCACTTCAACCAGCCGCGTATCCGACCGGAACACCGCATCGCCATCCTCAGCTGCCTGCTGCGGAGTACCAGGCGTCGGCTCTTGTGCGTACGCGACCGCACACAACGCCATAAAGAACACACTAATACTCGCGGTTTTCATCACCCAACTCAGCCCGCAGGAATATGGCCAAAACAGGCGGGGAACGTAACCAAAACAATGCGTTACCCTATCGACAGAATCCCTGCCGCCCCATAACCCAATCGGCTTCACCCCAAGCGACTTCATCGAACTCGCCCTCGCCGCATTTCTGATCCTCCTCGCAATTTTGTGGCGTTCCCCGCTTAGCCGTTACTTCGGGAAATTCGCCGCCCACACACTATGGTGCATGCTCGCCCTCGCCGCGCTGCCCGTGGCGATCCGCCTCGCGATGCTCCCGTGGCATCCGATGCCTTCGCCCGTCGTCTATGACGAATTCAGCCATCTGCTCGTCGCTGACACTTTACGCCATTTCCGCCTCGCCAATCCACCGCACGCCCTCCCGCAATTCTTCGAGACGTTCTTCGTCCTGCAATCCCCGACTTACAGTTCAATTTACCCGATTGGACAAGGACTTGCACTCGGCATCGGCTGGACCCTCTTTGGCACACCCTGGGCCGGCGTTCTGCTCTCCACCGCCGCCCTCTGCGCCCTCTGCTACTGGATGCTCCGCGGATGGACACTCCCCACATGGGCCCTTCTCGGCGGCATCCTCGCCGTCATCGAATTCGGTCCGCTCAACCAGTGGACCAATTCCTACTGGGGCGGCGCTTACACCGCAGCCGCCGGATGTCTCGTCTTCGGCGCCCTCCCGCGCCTCCGCCGCGCGCCACGCACCCGCGATGCCATAATCCTTGGCCTCGGACTCGGCCTGCACCTCCTCAGCCGTCCCTTCGAATCGATCTTCCTTCTCGCCGCCGCCGTTCTTTTCCTGCTGCCGAACCGGAGAACTCTCGGGAAACCGGCCATGATCGCCGCTCTCACCTGCCTGCCCGCCGTCGCGATCGTAATCGCCCAGAACAAGCAGGTCACGGGACACTTCACCACCCTGCCCTACGCGCTCAGCCAATATCAATACGGCGTCCCGGCCTCTTTCACCTTTCAGCCGCACCCCACGCCGCACAATACCCTCACCCGCGAACAGGACCTCGACTACAAAATGCAGCGCGCTTTTCGCGCCCGCGAAATCGACACCTTTACCACTTACTTGCAGCGCCTGCTCTACCGCGTCCGCTACTACCGTTTCTATTTCTACCCAACGCTTTACATCGCGCTATTCGTATTCCTCATTCGCACTCGCACCTGGGAACACGCGTGGATCGTCCTCACGCTGGCCCTCTTCGCGCTCGGAACAAATTTCTATCCCATCTTTCTGACGCACTACATCGCTGCTCTCACATGCCTGTTCATTCTCGTCAGCGTCGAAGGCTTGCGCGCGCTCAACCGGCTCAGCGCCGTCGCCCTGATCGGCCTCTGCCTCGTGCAATTTGCGATCTCACCTGTCGACGAGCGCAACCCGGACCGCCATATCGGAATCAACCGCCAACTGGCGCAGATGCCTGGCCAACTCCTCGTACTCGTCCGCTACTGGCCGCAACACATTTTTCAGGACGAATGGGTCTACAATGCCGCGGACATCGACACTGCCCGTATCGTCTGGGCGCGCGATCTCGGCGACACCGAGGACCAGAAGCTTCTCCACTACTACCCGAAACGCCGTTTTTTTCTTCTCGAACCGGACGCCAGGCCGCCGCGTCTCACCCCGTACGCGCCCGAGCCACCCAAGCCGCCCGAAAAGCCACCGGAAAAAAAGATCCCCCAAATCCCCTTCGAACCAATCCGCTGAAAATGTACGGCCGGCGTTCCTGCCGCCGGCGCCTTTACTGCAGCAAGATTCGGATATCCCGCCCTGCGAAAATATTCCAAGCTGTAGACATGCCCACCGTACCAACGCCAACCACCCGCATTCAAAGCGTCTGCGACTACATCCGCACCCACTCCCACGAACCCCTTCCCCTCGCCCAACTGGCCGCCACCGCCGGACTCAGCCCCTTCCACTTCCAGCGCACCTTCAAATCGATCGTCGGCGTCACCCCCAAACAGTTCGCCGATTCCTGCCGCCTCGAAGATCTCAAAGGCCAGCTCCGCGCCCAACCCTCCGTCACCGGCGCCATCTACCAAGCCGGCTTCAACTCCGGCAGCCGCGTCTACGAACGCTCCGGCTCGCACCTCGGCATGACGCCCGGCCAATACCGTGCCGGTGGCGCCGGCGCTTCCATATCCTGGGTCATCGCCGAAACGCCCATCGGACGTATGATGATGGCCGCCACCGACCGCGGCCTCTGCTTCATCCAGTTCGGCGACAGCGATGAGGCCCTCGTGGCGGAACTGCGCAACGAATATCCAAAGGCGCAAATCGAGCCGATGCGCGAGCCTTATCCCCGGCAGTTCAACTTGTGGATGAACGCCCTCACGCGTCACCTCAACGGCGAGCAGCCCGCGCCCGATCTCCCGCTCGATGTCCGCGCCACCGCGTTTCAGATGAAGGTCTGGCGCTACCTGCAATCGATCCCCGCAGGGACGACGCAGTCTTACTCCGAAGTCGCTGCCGGAATCGGACAGCCCACCGCCGCCCGCGCCGTGGCTCGCGCCTGCGCCACGAACCCGGTCAGCATCGTAGTCCCCTGCCATCGCGTCATTCGCGGCTCAGGCGACCTCGCCGGCTACCGCTGGGGCCTCGACCGCAAACGCGCGCTCCTCGACCGCGAAAAAAATCACGCCGCTTAATTCCCATCAAAGGATAGTGGCACAGATTCCGTCTGTGAACCGCGGCGCAGGGCGCGGCTATCCCTTACCGCCCCGAGGATCCGAATCCGCCCTCACCGCGCACCGACTCCCCCAACTCGCCCTCTTCCCACTCGACCGCCTCATACCGCGCAATTACCATCTGCGCAATCCGCTCCCCGGGCCGAACCTCAAACGGCTCCCGCCCCAAATTCAGCAGGATCACCCGCAGTTCCCCCCGATACCCGGGATCGATCGTCGCGGGACTATTCGGCAGCGTAATCGAATGCTTCAACGCCAGCCCACTCCGCGGACGAATCTGCGCCTCATACCCGGGCGGCAATTCGATCGCAAGCCCAGTCGGCACCAACCTGGCCTCGCCTGGCCCCAGCGTGACCGCCTCAACGCTGTGCAGGTCCATCCCCGCATCTTCCGAGGGACCATGCGCATAACGCGGAATTACCGCATCTTTGTGAAGTCGCTTGACTCGTATTCGCAAGCCGCTATCATAGCCGTTTGCCCCAACGAGTCATCACCATAGCCCCTATGCCGCCGGAAAAGAGCGCTTACGCTCTTGCCCGCTACAGCCGCTCCGCCGATTCCATCCGCCAGTCGATCGACTGGGTCCGCTCGCACAATACCCAGAGCTTTCTCGAAAGCTTCTACTTCCAATACGGCCACCAGTCGATCGCCGACCTCGGCCACACCGTGCTCTGCTTCGAAGGCATCAGCGAGCTCGCCGCCAGCGAAATCGAAGACGAAACCCTCTGGGATGGGCAAGCCAAATCCTCCCGCTATCAGGACTTCTCGAAATCCGGCTTCATCACGCCCCCCGAACTCTTTGAAGAAGACGCCGCGGCTTACAAGTCCTCCGCCAACTTCCTGCTCGCCGCCTACACCTCAATTCACAAACGCGTGGACGAATATCTGGTCGCCGAGCTTCCCCGCCCCGAAGCCATGAAGCCCGATGCTTACGCCCGCAACATCGCCGCCCGCGCCTTCGACGTCGCCCGCTATCTTCTGTTCTGGGGCGTCCCCACCAACGTGGGACAGGTCACCAGCATTCGCACGCTCGAAAAGCAGATCAAACGCCTCCGCGTCTCCGAATATGCCGAAATCCGCGAGCTCGGTGAGGAAGTCGCCCAGGCCTGCGCCGCCCCGCCCGTTTGCACATGGGACGAGGCCGGCGCCGAACCGCTCGCCCCCACCCTCGCGAGACATGCCGAGCCCGACGAATACCTCCGCAAATCCCACGCCGACCTCAACCTCTGGGCGCGTCAGAACCTCAGCGTGGCGGCACAGGAAGTCCCGTTGGTCGATCTCCTCAAGCCCGCAGGCACGCTCACCGAAATAGCCGCAACCTTGCTCTACCCTGTGACCGACAACTCATTCCGCGCGATCTATGAAACCATTGCCGGCTGGAGCGACGCACGCAAAGCCGAGGTCCTCGATGTCGCCATCCAGTCTCGCGCCACCCGCGACGACCTCCTCCGCGGATTTCGCGGCGGCCAATACTGCTTCGACATGCTGATCGACATCGGCGCATACCGCGACATGCACCGTCATCGCCGCTGCCACCAGTACCGCCAGCCTTACACCGGGCTTCACGGCTACGACGTTCCCGCGCTCCTGCACAAATCCGGCGCCGAACCGGAATACCGCAAGGCGATGGATGCCGCCCTCGCGGCCATGCAGACGCTGCCGGATCCGGCGCGCCAATACCTGCTGCCCTTCGGCGCCCGCTCCCGCTTTCTTTTCAAAATGGATTTCGCCGAAGTGGAATACATCTCGCGTGTCCGGAGTGGCGTCAAAGGCCACTTCAGCTACCGCGAAATTGCCTGGCAAATGAAACAGCGCGTGGAAGAAATCGAGCCGCACCTCGCCCGCTTGATCGATGCCACCCCGCCGTGGATCGAAGACCCTCTAAAACGCTGATGAATATGCAGCGCAGGCGATCTTGTCGGCGGCGTTTACCTCAATAAAACAAATACTTCCGCCACTGCTCGTCACCCTTACCCAACAACCGCATCAAATGCCGGCTCGTATGCAGACTGAACGGACGCGGTTGCCGCGCCAGCTTGAACCCCGCCTCTTCCGGCGTCCGGCTTCCCTTCCGGTTATTGCAGCTATGGCAACACGCCACCAGGTTCTCCCACGCCGATTCCCCCGCCCGCGAACGCGGAATCACATGGTCCAGCGTCAACTCCCCGGCCGGCAGCACCTTCATGCAGTACTGGCAGGTGTACCGGTCGCGCATCAGGATATTCTTCCGCGACAGCGCCCGCGTCTGATGCGGAATCCGCCGGTACTCCAGCAACCGGATCACCGACGGAACCCGCAGAATTCGCCGCGGTGAATGCACCGCATTCGACGACAGTTCCTCGGCGGACGCAATCCCCTTGAGCACGAGCACCAGGGCCCGTCGCGCGGCGCAGATGTTGATCGGTTCATAGCTCGCGTTCAACACGAGCACTGGCTTTTGCAATCTGCTGTAGGTCGGCATGTCGCTCCTCAGAATCGTGATCGTCGATCTACTCTCGCCACTGTCAGGAGGGAAATCGATTTCGCCCCTCCACGTTTCAACGCGGATGCGCAGGCGCTCGCGGTAGCCCCCGTCGTCATCACATCGTCGATTAGAAGAATCCTTTTCCCGTCCAGGCGCGCCTTCGAGTCCACGGCAAACGCTCCCGCGACATTCCTGCGCCGCCCCGCGTTGGCGAGCCCCGCCTGAATCTCGGTGCCGCGCTTGCGCCGCAACGCATTCAACACTGGAATCCCGCGCCGCTTCGCAACTTCACGGGCGAGCAGCTCCGCCTGATTGAATCCGCGCCTCCACTGCCGCCGCCAATAGAGCGGCACAGGCACCACAGCATCGAAGTTCTCCGTCGCCGGGATCGCTTGATTCATCAGTGACGCCAGCGTTCCCGCAAGCGGCTTCATCCCTGAGTACTTCAGCAAATGGATCAGGCCGCGCAGCGGACCTTCATACGTCCCGAAGCTCGCCGCCTTGTCGAACGCCCGCAGCCCGGCCCGGCACGCCGCGCAAACGCTCTGCTCATCGAGCGGCCACCCGTTGAGAAAAGGAGTATTACAAACGGTGCATGCGAAATCCGCCTCGAGCGGTTTCGGCGCCGCCAGACACTCTTCGCAGACCGGAACGCGCGTCCACTTTACAAGCGCACGCTTGCAAACTCTGCAATCATCGGGAAAAAACAGCGTGAAAAGTCCGTGAGGAATCTCGCGGACGAGATGGAAGGCAGCCGTTCTCGCTATCGCACTACTCGAGAAGGCGCACCTCCCTGAGTTTCGGATTGTGTGAGTACGAGTGCCATCGCAAGGCTCTCTAACCCATGAGTGTACAACAAAACGGGACCAACTGCGAGACAACCGATCGTTTTCCTTCCTCTGCGCGGTCCTGCAAACACGCGCGGGAGGCCGCGCATGTAGGCAGGATTTCTGAATTTCCGATGCACTTACTTCTTCGGCGTGATCTTGTACATTTTGGCTGTCGCCGGCGGGTTGGAATCCGTCAGCACATAAAGCATGCCATCCGGTCCAAAGCGTACGTCGCGAATACGCGCGCGATACTCCGGCTCAAGCAACAACGGCTCCTCGCCGATCACCTTGTTGGTTTTCCAGTCCATGTGCAGGCGGTCAAGCACCTGGGCACCCAGGCCGCCCACGAAGACGCTGTCCTTCCAGCCCGGGAACTGGTTGCCCTGATAGAACGCAAAACCCGACGGTGCGATCACCGGATTCCAGTAGTAGCGCGGCTGTTCCATCCCCGCCTTCTCGGCGATGCCGGTCGTGATCGGATCGTTGTTGTAATCGATGCCATGCGTGATTACAGGCCAGCCATAGTTTTTGCCCGGCTCGATCTTGTTCAGTTCGTCGCCGCCCTGCGGGCCGTGCTCTGTTTCCCACAACTCGCCGTCGGCGGGGTTGATCGCAAGGCCTTCGGGGCTGCGATGACCCATCGAGAAAACCTCCGGCGCGTAGCCAGCCTTCCCGATGAAGGGATTTCCCGAAACGGGCTTGCCTTCCGGCGTGAGGTGCAGGATCTTGCCGATGGTGGTGCCGTCCTGCTGACCGTAATCCGTTGGAGGCGTGGGCGCGCGATCGCCGATCGCGACGAACAAGTTGCCATCGCGGTCGACTGCGATCCGGCCGCCCTGATTGGCGCCGGCCCGGCGATTGTTTAGCGCCGGCATGGAGCCGAAAATGATTTTCGCTCCGCTGATCGCCGTGAAATCGTTGTTGAGCGTGGCGCTGGCGAGCACGATATGGCTATCCATGTCGTTCACGTTCTCGCTATATGTAAAAAAGATGCGCCGATTTCGCGCGAAGTTCTTGTCGAGCGCCAGATCGAGCAGCCCGACCTGCCCCTGAAAATGCACCATGGGCACGCCGGCCAGCGGCTCCGACACGGCCCCGTCGGGGCTTACGATGCGCATGTTGCCTTGCTTCTCGGTCACCAGCATCTTGCCGCCCGGAAGGAACGCGATACTCCAGGGCGCCACCAGTTTGTCGGTGACCCTGGTCACTGTGTAGGCGACGCCGCTCGGTTCATAGGGAGCGTGCGTCTGGCCTTCCCACAAGGGGTGATCGTCGGTTTTGGAAGAAGGCCGGTTGTCGATCGGTTTACCCTTTTCGAGTTCATATTTCGGCGCGCCACGGCCTGGGCCTCTGCCCCTGCCGGGTCCGCGAGCAGCACCGGGGCCGGCAGGCGGTGGGCCGGCGGGTTGCTGGGCGATCAGTACGGAGGACGCCAGAGCAAAGGCGCCGAGCAGGAGAGCAGCGGGCAAGCATAACGAAGTTGGTTTCATAGGCTCCTTCAAATTTTAACCCTTCACAGCAGGATGGCGCTCGTGAACGGGTCCCGAGCTTGCCCCGCTTATCCTATGTCATGCTGTCAACCATTCATGTCATTGTCAACGATTCACGTCACTGGCGGTTGCGGGACCGGCTGGTCCGAATCCGGGTCGGCACGGCCTGTTCACTTGCCGGTGAGAACAATGTTCAGGCCCCCATCCCCCAATAAGCCGCGACCGCAAAAGGCAAACGGCGCGAGAGTTCGCGTCTTCTCGGCCCGAAAGGCTGGTCAGTTGTCAAATATGTCCAGACGGTGCCCCGATCGGCCATCTCCGCGCCATCGGCTTCGAGCTGCCGCGCAATTTCGCCCGGCAGCGACGCCTCCATTTCGCGGAACCACTGGTCGATTCTGAGCAAGTACTCACGATGGCCATCGCGGCCGCTCCACGAGACCCAATGCACGCCCGCACGATACTCGGCGGCACGCGCGAGATGGTCCGCCCACTGGTCGTCGATGGTTCGCAGGGTGATGCGCTTCTCGCGGTCGGGCATGTTGCTCCCGAGGATTTCCTGCCGCCGCATGTGGATCTTATTCCGCTGTCCCTCGAGCGGGACTTCATAGCCATGCAGAAAGACGCGCGTGTCCAGACACTGTCCTTCGACCAGGCGCTGCAGCGTGTCAGGATCGTCGCGATAGCGTTTGTCGAGCTCACCGTATCGCACCATCAGGTCGTCCTCGAGGGAGATGAAGAAGCGCGAGGACCCGGGGTCTCCCTGACGCCCGGCGCGGCCGCGGAGCTGGTTGTCGATACGCCGGCTCTCGTGTTTGTTTGTGCCGATCACATAAAGTCCCCCCAGTTTGGTGACGCCTTCGCCGAGCCGGATGTCGGTCCCGCGGCCAGCCATGTTCGTCGAGACCGTTACGGCGCCGCGCTCCCCTGCCTGCGCGATGATCGCGGCTTCCCGCTCGTCGTGGCGGGCGTTGAGGACCTCGTGCGGCACGTCAGTCAGTAGTGCACTGAGACGTTCGGAATCCGCCACACTGGCGGTGCCAACCAGCACCGGCTGACCGCTCGCGTGCGCCCGGCGGATTTCGGCCACCACGGCCTGTTCTTTCGCGGTCTTCGTCGGGAAGATGACGTCCGGATGATCGACACGGATCAGCGGGCGGTTGGTCGCGATCGTCTCTACCTTGAAACCGTAGATGCGGTGAAACTCAAGCGATTGTGTGGCGGCAGTGGCGGTCATGCCGCATACGGCGGGGTACAACGCGACCACGTGCTGCAGCGTGATCTGGCTCAGGATCATTCCCTGCGATTTCGCCGCCACGCCTTCTTTGGCTTCGATGGCAGTGTGCAGGCCGGCGGGCCAGCGGCGGTCGAGTGCGATTCGGCCCT
>DATAZF010000322.1:0-13083 GCA_036272235.1 Bryobacteraceae bacterium
TCGGGAAGGCGGCCGGTGAAGTTGGCCCAGGTCCAGAAGATCGCGGTCAGGGAGGTGACGCCGCCGGCCCAGGCGCCAATCGTCCGAGGACTATAGATGGTCGTCGCCGCGCCGGCCGCCATCATCGAGAGCATCATCGTGGACCACTGCAACGACTCCAGCGTAGCGAATACGCGACCACGGTACCGGTCTTCCACGTGCCGCAGGAGCTGGGAAAAGTTGAGCACGGAGCTTACGGCAATGGCCGCCCGCGAGAGCGTGATAAAGACGCAGGCGAGCGCGAGGGTCGGCATCTGGCTGAAGAGGATGTAAGCGCCGCCGTGGATCACATACGCGATCGCGATGGTGCGTTTGTACTGAACGAAGGTGAGGCGCTTGCCGAGCCAGTAGGCGATGGAGCCGCCAATGAGGAGCCCAACACCGGCGAAGCCCCAGATGACACCGATGCCCATCGGTCCGGCGTTGAAGACTTTTTCGCCGAACAGACTGAAGAGGATCTGAGCGGCTCCGCCTCCGGTGGCCCATCCGGCGCTGAGCATGGCGATGCCGAAGACGAGCGGCGTGGCGCGCATGTAGCGGAGTCCTTCGCGATATTGCGTGAGTCCGCTTTCATGTTTCCTGCGTGCGCTGCCCTCGCGGGAAAGCTCAGCGGACTTGAATCCCGCGGGGCGCTTCAACTGCGAAATGCAAAGCGCGGAAATGATGAACGAAAGCGCGTTGAAGGCGAAGGCGACTTTGAAGCCGTAGCCGGCGCCGACCGCGCCAAGGAACGCGCCGATGGTCAGGCTGGCCCAGGAGGTGGTCTGCGTCATCGTGTTCGCGGTGTGAAGCTCGTCAGGCGTCGCGATGGAGGGCAGGATCGCATTACGTCCGGCAGTGAAGAAAGGAGACGCGAACATCAGCGCCGCGCTCAGCAGGTAAAGGAGAACCGGGTTGCGCTGCTGAATGCAGAGGATAAAACCCACCGCGACGACGGCGCGAGTCAGGTCGCTCGCGATCATCACGCGCTTGCGGTCGAGGCGGTCGAGAAGGACTCCGGCGATTGGTCCGGCGCCCAGCATCGGGACAGCGCGCGCGAGGAAGACACCCGTAACCACGAGGCCCGGATTCGCGTGCTGCATTGCGAGACTCATGACCGCGATGTTGTTGAAATGGTCGCCGATTTCACTGACGACCTGGCCGCACCACGTGAACCGGTAGTTGCGATTGCGATGCAGGAGTGCGGTGAAGGCGCTCACGCCGCGATGATTTCCTCGCGCGCGGTTACGTGGCGCATGAAATCCGTATCGATGTCGTAGCCGAAGCCGGGCTCGTCACGAATGGCAATGGTTCCGGCGGGCGTGATCTCGACCGCGGGCGCGATGATGTCGCGCTTCCAGTAGCGGTTGCTGGCCGAGACGTCGCCAGGCAGAGTGAAGTTGGGGAGCGTCGAGAGCGCGATGTTGTGGGCGCGCCCAATTCCGGCTTCAAGCATGCCTCCGCACCAGACAGGAATGCCGGCGGCCAGGCAGACGCCATGCAGGCGTTTGGATTCCGCGAAGCCGCCGACGCGTCCGAGTTTGATGTTGATAATCCCGCAGGCTTTCATCCGGATCGCCTGCTCCGCATGATGGGCGGAACGGATGCATTCATCGAGGCAGAGGGGCGTCTCAAGCTGTGGCTGAAGAGTCGCGTGGTCGATGATGTCGTCATGCGCAAGCGGCTGCTCGATCATCATCAGGTAGAACTCATCGAGTTGCTTCAGGAGTGGGATGTCATCGAGCGTGTAGGCGGAATTGGCGTCAGCCATCAGCCGAATGGCAGGGAAACGCTCGCGAATGCGGCGGACGACGTCGACATCCCAGCCGGGCTTGATCTTCATCTTGATGCGCTGGTAGCCGGCGGCCAGTTCGCGCTCGATCTTCCCGATGAGCTGCTCGACGGAATCCTGAATCCCGATGGAGACGCCGCAGGGAATCTCGCGACGCGCGCCTCCGCCGATTTCTTTCCAGAGAGGGTTGCCGTTGCGGCGGGCCTGCAAATCCCACACAGCGGCTTCGACGCCGCCGCGCGCCATGTTGTGGCCGCGAATGTGGCGAGTCAGCGGATCGATCTCGCCGGCGTGGGCGAGCTCGCGTCCGATCACGCGCGGGGCGACGTAGTCGCGGGCGATCATCCAGGCGGCGGCGGTCCACTCTTCGTTGTAGAAGGGATGCTCGCCGGCGGTGATTTCGCCCCAGCCGGAGAGCCCGTCGGAAATGACTTCGACGATGATGATGTCGCGCTCGTAAGTCCGGCTGAAACTGGTTTCGAAGAAGTGAACAAGGGGCAGGCGGAGCTGCCGCAGGGCGATGCGATCGAGCTTCATGGGAGCCTTCCGAGAAGGTAGGTGTTGCCCTCCATGCCGACGACGGCGAGTCCGCTGGCGAAGGAGCGCTCGAAGTCATCGGCGATGCGGGCCTGCTGGGTGCGCGCGGAGTGGATGTCGGCAGGCACTTCGATGCGTTCGATGGGCGTTGTTTGCGGGCGCGGCTGCTTGATCCACCATTCGGCGACACAGCGATCGGTCGGAATGCCGCCGTGGAGCAGGCTGGAAGAGATTCCGTACTGGTTGCGCACGTAATGGCGGACGACGGCGCCGAGGCGCTCGATGTTGAAATACGCGTTCTTCAGCTCGAGCGGGTCGAAGGTCCACTCGATGAGGTCAATGCCGCGCGCCAGAGCGTCCTGCTTCTGGCGGAGTTTGAGTTGGCGTCCGAGACCCGCGTTGCGGTATTCAGGAAGGACCCCGAGCATGTGGCTGTGCAGGTAGATTTTGCCGTCTGGTTTGAGGCCGGGGATACAGAGGCAGAAGGCGATGAGGCGCTCTCCGTCGAATGCGCCGAGAAGCTGGCCGCCAATCTTCGTGGCAACGACGAGCATCCGGAAGGGGAGCAGGTCGGCGTCGTCGAATCCCCAGATGGTTTTCTGAAGGGCGACGGTTTCGCGCAGATCCGCGTGGTCGGAAAGCTCGCGGATGGCTGTCAACCCTTGGCCTCCTGCCAGAGCGCCTCCAACTCGTCGATCGGAGTGCCGGAGACGGTTTTACCCTGCGCGGCGAGGCGGCGCTCAACATGGCCGAAGCGCTGGCGGAATTTCCGGTTAGTCCGGCGGAGGGCCTGTTCGGGATCAACCTTGACAAAGCGCGCGAGGTTGACGAGGACGAACAGCAGGTCGCCCAGCTCGTCTTCGATCTGATCGTGGGTGCCGCGTTCGCAGGCTTCGGCGAATTCCAGCCGCTCTTCCTCCAGCTTGGCGAGCACTTCGCCGGCGTTGCTCCAGTCGAAACCGGCGCGGGCGGCGCGGGAGGTAATTTGCTGAGCCTCGACGAGTGCGGGGAAGGCGCGCGGAACGCTTTCGAGCAAGCCCTGTGGGGATTCCGTTTTCGTCCTGCGCTCTTCGGCTTTGATTTCGTCCCAGCGCTTCAGGACTTCGGAGCCGGTGGAAGCGGTCTCATCCGCAAAGACATGCGGGTGGCGGCGCACGAGCTTCTCGTTGATCGCATCGAGACAGCCGGAGATGTCGAAGTGCTTCTCTTCCGATGCCATTTGCGCGAAGAAAACGGCCTGCAGCATAAAATCGCCGAGTTCGGAGCGCAGTTCGTCCCAGTCGCGGCGGTCGACGGCGTCGAGGACCTCGTAGGTTTCCTCGAGGGTGTAAGGTTTGATGGAATCGAAGGTCTGTTCGCGGTCCCAGGGACAGCCGCCGGGGGCGCGCAAACGGGCCATAATCTCGACTAAACGCTGAAATTTCTGGCCGGGGGCGGCTTGGTTTTCTGGCTGCATCGGGCGGGGCGGGGGACAGGTCCAATGTAGCATTGGGCGTGCTGAAGCAAATACCGGGGAAATGGTATGATCTGATACACGGAGACGTACAAAATGACATCCATGGATCGCGCGAAGCGCTTTTTATCACAAAAGAGCCGTGCAATCGCAACAACAATCGTTCCCCTCGCTGGTCTGGTCTTGAGTCAGATGCCAGCGATGGCGGTCAACCAGGGGCCAGGGTTTTCGTCGGGGGCACCGTGTAACATATCGCCGCTGGGCAGCAACGTCGGGACATCGGGCGGCTGCAGCGTAGTGCAGGACGGGGCCACTGACCCGACAAGCGGTTTGCTGGGCGTGAAACTGGTTGGCGGCGAATTTGAGCCGTTTGCGTTCAGCGGCTCGGGCGGAACGTTCGGCTTGAACATTACGGCGATTGGTTCCGCTACGGGGTTGCAATCTTACACCGGAACGATTCCGGTTTCCTGGGACTTCACTCCCACTTCCAGCGACGGAGGGAACCTCTCGTACCTGCTGACCTTCACGTTGTCGCCTCAAGGAACTCAACTTCCAGGTCAGATTCAGACTGATACCGTCGCTTTGGGGTCTACGCTGACTGAGGGGGATCTATCGAGTTTCACCGTAACCTCCGGTAGTACAGTGTCCGGGACGGCCGCCTTCAACCTTGCGAACGCGAGCATCGGCAGCTACACGATCAATCTGCAAGTGGAAGAATCGACGGGCTGTTGCGAGAAATCGCTGACGGTCAACATTCCGACGAATTCGCTGGATCTGGCGCCCATCACCGGCACGCCTGAACCCGCTTCGATTGTGCTCACCGGCGTGGGATTAGCCGGACTGTTCTTCCGCCGCCGGCGTCGCCCCCAGCACTAATCGCGCCTATTGAAGCATTTTCGCGGGGCTGTGCCATTGCGGCGCAGCCCCGTTTTGCCTTTCGCGGGTCTTCGCACGCCGCGTGTTCTGTTGGCAAGCGTAATATCCTGATCGGTTGGCTTCCGGATCCGCTCCTCGATTGCTTTATGTCGTCCCGCAGCTTCCGCACGATCCTGCCAGCGGCGCGGCCCGCTCGACGCGCACAATATGCGAAATGCTCGCGGCGGCCGGGTTTGCCGTGCATGCGCTGGCCACCACGGCGTCCGAGAGCGCGAAGCGATTCGATGTTTATGGATACCTGAAGTCGTTAGGGATTCAACCAGCGGTCGAAAGGAGAGTCAGCAAAGCACGGACGCGGCCGGAACTCCGTTTTTGTTACCGCGGCGTGGACTACCAGCTGCTCGACACAGGTCCTCGAGATCACCTGTCCTGGGAAAAGCTGAACGGCAGGCAGTTCGATCTGATGTTCGACGACGAATTGCGGTCCTTTCAGCCGGATGTTCTCTTTGCGTTCGGCGGTCTGGCGGGAGATGCACGGCGCTACGAACGAGCGCGCAGACAGGGGGTGAGGATCGTTTTCGCCCTGCGCAACGACAATTACGGGAAGGCGGGCGACTTCCTCGCCGGCATGGATGGCATTCTGACGCCGAGCCGTTTCCTGACCGAGTTCTATCGGGCGGTCACAGGTGTCGACAGCACTCCGCTGCCGACCCCGATGGAGGGCGAAGATATCCTCGCGGAGGATCGTGAGGCGGTATTTCTGACGATGATCAATCCATCCCGCGAGAAGGGGCTGATGTTTATCGCACGTCTGGCTGAAGAGCTGAGCGTGCGACGGCCCGATATCGCGATGTTGATTATCGAGTCGCGGGGATCGGCCGGCAGGCTTGTGGAAGCGGGGATGCTCGGCGGCTTCGATCTGCGCCGGCATGAAAATCTGATGATGTCGCCGTCGATGGCTCAACCGAAGGAGATCTACGCCGCTACCCGAACCCTTATCGTGCCGTCGTTCTGGCAGGAAGCGTCCGGGCGCGTGGTTGCCGAGGCCATGATGAATGGAATACCGCCGCTGGTGAGCGACCGGGGAGGTCTTGCGGAATCCTGCAATGGCGCGGGTTTTACGTTCGCGCTGCCGCCTGCCATTACGGTTTCGCAGCCCGTGCCGGTAGATGCGGAAGTTGTCGAGCCCTGGCTCGACGCTATCTTCCGCCTTGAAGGAGATGAGGAATTTTACCGGACAGAGTCGCAGCGCGCTCTCGATGCGGCGAGTATGTACCGTCCCGAAGCGCTTGCCCCGCGGTATGTGGAGTATTTCGAGAATCTCGTCGGCTGATCCGGCTCGTGATCGTTTTTGTTCGGCGGTTGTAAACTAGGGTTCATGGCCGACGCAATCGACAACGGAGTTTCGGGGCCGGAAGAAGAAGAAGAGGAGGATATCGAATCGCGGCCGGAGTTGCCGCCGGCGGATTTCGATTTTCTCGTGTACTCCCTGCGTCTGCAGGCTGAACTGAATCTCGGATTGCTGCCCCTGGGAGCGCCGGGAGAAGATCAGAGCCTGCCGGATTTCGATCTCGCCCGGCACAACATCGATCTTCTCGCCATGCTGCAGCTCAAGACGAAAGGCAATCTCTCAACCGAAGAGCAGCGCGCGCTGGATAATTCTGTCACCGAGTTGCGGTTCCGTTTCGTCGAAACGCAACAGGGAGCGGCCAAAGCCTGAGCCGCTGATTATCAAACACATGGCTCTATCAAATCCGTGGCTCTGAAGATTAGGGTGCTCGGTTCGGGCACCAGCTCAGGCGTCCCTACGATCGGCTGTTCGTGCGAGGTGTGCCGGTCGAGCGACCCGCGCGACAAGCGGCTGCGCCCCTCCATTCTGATTAGTTTCGAAGGGCGCAACGTCGTCATCGACACGACTCCCGACTTCCGGGCGCAGATCCTGCGGGCGGGCATTGACCGGCTGGATGCAATTGTCTACACACATGGACATGCGGACCATATATTCGGCCTCGACGACGTGCGGCCGTTCAATTACCATCAGGGCTCGAAGATTCCGATCTATGCGTCGCGGTCCACGTTTGCCATCATCGAGCGCGTGTTTGCCTATGTGTTCGATAAGCGCGATCGCAAGACCTACGTTCCACAGCTCGAAGTGAATCTCATCGACGATGCGCCGTTCGATGTGATGGGGTTGCGCTTCGAGCCGATTCCGCTGACTCACGGCAAAGATTCGATCTTCGGATTTCGCTTCGGGAACGTGGCCTACCTCACGGACCACAGCGAGATTCCGGAAGCGTCAATCGAAAAACTGGGCGGGCTCGATGTGTTGTTTCTCGACGCATTGCGCAACCGGCCGCATCCGACGCATTCTACGGTCGAGACGTCGGTCGAGACGGCGCGGCGGCTGCGGCCGCGGCGCACTTACTTCACACATATGTGCCACGATCTGGGGCACGCCGCTACAGAGGCATTGCTGCCAGCGGACATTTATCTGGCTTACGACGGACTCGAGATCAGCGTGCCCTCCAACGGCGTGACGGGCGAATGACGATCTTTCGCGCCGTGTCGGACGTGCCCGCGGGATTTGGGGTTTCCGTCGTCACGATCGGGAACTTCGACGGCCTGCATGTAGGGCATCGGCAGATCCTGCGGAGGGTGGCGGCGCTCGCGCGCGAACGCGGACTCACACCGACGGTGTTGACGTTCGATCCGCATCCGGCGCGGGTGCTGGCGCCCGACCGCGCGCCGCGCCTGCTGATGACGATCGATCAACGGCTGCGGAGCATGCAGGCGGAAGGGATCGAAGCAGTGCTGCTGATTCCTTTTTCGCTCGAGTTTGCCAAACTGACGCCGAAGGAATTTGTGGAGCAGGTGCTCGTGGCGACTTTGCAGGCGCGCGTCGTGCTGGTGGGCGAGGATTTCCGGTTTGGACACAAACAGGCGGGGAATCTCCCCACGCTTCTCGAGTTGGGAGCGAGATTCGGATTTACACTCGAACCGGTCGCCGGTATTGAGCGCCGGGGCGAGAGAGTCAGCAGCACGAGAATCCGATCGCTGGTGGCGGATGGGCGCGTGTCAAGGGCGTGCCGGCTGTTGGGGGCTCCGTTCGCGCTCGAAGGTTCGGTCGTGCGGGGGCAGGGCATCGGGTCGAAGCAAACTGTTCCGACGCTCAATCTGAAGCCTGAAAATGAGGTGCTGCCGAAGACCGGCGTCTATGTGACGCGCACACGCGATCTGGAGTCCGGGAAGTCCTGGAATTCGATCACGAATGTTGGTTACCGTCCGACTTTCGGTGGCGAGGGGTTGACCGTCGAAACATTTCTCCTGGAGCCGATGGGAGAGGCGAGCCCACAGCGGATCGAGGTGAGTTTCCTTTACTTTGTGAGAGACGAGCGGAAGTTCGCCGGCCCGGATGAGTTGAGGGCGCAGATTATGCGGGATGTGGCCGTCGCAAACAAGTTGCACAGGCGGATGGCGCGCTACAGGATGATTCCCGGCGAGCAGTGCATGGGATAATTTCCAGAAGGGTGCGGAAAAAGCCTGTCAGGCTGAGCGCCTGCCCCACGTTGGATCGCAGGTTATTTGATTTGCGCAGGCGGTTTTTTCAGCATCCTGCCAGTTACAAAAGGAGTTCTTCGTGAGTCTTTCGGCCGGCAAACTGCAGCACATGAATGCGCTTTCGAACAAAGACGGCATCATCGCGGCGGCCGCAATGGACCAGCGGGGCAGCCTCGCAAAATCGCTGGCAGCGGCAAAAGGTGTCCCACAAAAAGACATCACAGACGAAATGATGCAGGAGTTCAAGACCGCGGTCAGCCGCATCCTGACTCCACATGCAAGCGCGATTCTGCTCGATCCGGAATGGGGATTACCCGCGGCGAAAGCGCGCGCGAAGAATGCGGGCTTGCTGCTGGCGTATGAAAACAGCGGGTACGACAATACCCAGCCTGGCCGGTTGCCGGATCTGCTGCCGCATATCTCCGTGAAGCGGCTGAAGCACGACATGGGCGCCGACGCGGTGAAAATCCTGATTTATTACACGCCTTTCGACGACCCGAAGGTGAACGATATCAAGCACGCTTTCGTAGAGCGGATCGGGGCGGAGTGCGAGACGTACGAGATTCCGTTCTTCCTGGAGTTTGTGGGATACGATCCGCAGGGCGGCGACGAGAAGGGTCTCGAGTACGCCCGCAGGAAACCGGAGATTGTCACAAAGAGCATGGAAGAATTTTCGAAACCACAGTACAAAGTGGACATGCTCAAAGTCGAAATCCCCATCAACGCGAACTTCGTGGAAGGCAGCAGTGTTTTCAAGGGCCAGGCGGCTTATTCGCGCGCCGAAGCGCTCGACCATTTTCGCCATGCGGCGTCCGTTGCAAAGAAGCCTTTCATTTACCTCAGCGCCGGAGTGAGCAACGCACAGTTCCTCGAATCGCTGCACATGGCTGCGGAGAGTGGAACGGATTATTCCGGTGTGCTCTGCGGCCGTGCAACCTGGAAAGATGGCATGCCAATCTACGCCACGAAAGGACTTCACGCATTGGAAGATTTCCTTTCTACGGAAGGCGTAAAGAATATCGAAGCCGTCAACGGGGCCATTACGTCCGCGAAATCGTGGAAGTTGAAAGCGGCCTGATCGCGTCCTCCCTTTCACCTCTTCCTTTCACCCCTTCCTCTGACAGCGCGACCGGCTTGGTATTGTGAAAAATAGCCGCGTCGCATATGTCAAAGACACTTTCCAAAACCACAACGCGCAATAGCGCAAAGCCTCTCAGCACCAACGAACACCTCCAGAAATGGGTCGAGAAAATGGCCGAGCTCACCGAGCCGGCCGCGATCCACTGGGTGGATGGCTCCAAAGAGGAGTACGACTTCCTCTGCGGCGAGATGGTCGCGGGCGGAACGATGATCAAGCTCGACGAGAAGCTGTGGCCAGGCTGCTATTACGCGCGTTCGGACGCCAACGACGTGGCGCGGGTCGAAGACCGCACGTTCATCTGTTCGCTCTCGAAAGATGGCGCCGGTCCGACGAATAACTGGGAAAATCCCTTCGACATGCGGCGCAAGCTGAAGGGGTTGTTCAGCGGCGCGATGCGCGGCCGGACGATGTACGTGCTGCCATTCAGCATGGGTCCGGTAGGTTCGCCTATGTCGCAACTGGGCGTACAGCTGACCGACTCGCCCTACGTGGTCGTCAGCATGCGCATCATGGCGCGCATCGGTATTGCGGTCTTCAAGGAAATCGATAAGGACTTCAAACGCGTAGTGCCGTGCATGCACACGGTTGGCGCGCCGCTCTCCGATGGCCAGAAGGATGTGCCATGGCCTTGCAACAAAGAGAAGTACATCGTTCATTTCCCCGAGACGCGGGAGATCTGGTCGTACGGCTCGGGCTACGGCGGCAATGCGCTGCTGGGCAAAAAGTGTTTCGCGCTCCGCATCGCAAGCAACATCGCACGCGACGAAGGCTGGATGGCGGAGCACATGCTGATCGTCGGTGTGGAGAATCCGCAGGGCGAGAAGACGTATGTCGCGGCGGCCTTTCCGAGCGCTTGCGGCAAGACGAATTTCGCGATGCTCGTTCCGCCGCAGGGCTTTGAGGGCTGGAAGGTCTGGACGGTCGGCGACGATATCGCGTGGATCAAGCCGGACGCGAAGGGGCGGCTGTACGCGATCAATCCGGAGGCGGGATTTTTCGGCGTCGCGCCTGGAACGTCAACGAAGACGAATCCAAACGCGATGGCGTCACTCGCGACGAATTCCATCTTCACCAATGTGGCGCTGACGCCCGAGGGCGGCGTGTGGTGGGAAGGAATGACGGACGAACCACCCGCGGAATGCACGGACTGGCAGGGTAACCCATGGACGCCGGAGATTGCCGCGAAGACGGGCGCGAAGGCGGCGCATCCGAACGCGCGGTTCACGGCTCCGGCGTCGCAGTGTCCCACGATCGACCCAGCCTGGGAAGATCCGAACGGCGTGCCGATCAGTGCGCTCATATTCGGAGGGCGGCGTGCGACGACAATGCCCCTGGTTTACCAGGCCTTCAACTGGACGGCGGGCGTATATGTCGGCGCGACAATGGGCTCGGAGATGACAGCCGCGGCAGCGGGCACCGTTGGCAAGGTCCGGCGCGATCCGATGGCGATGCTGCCGTTCTGCGGATACCACATGGGCGATTACTTCCGGCACTGGATCAAGATGCGCCGGTTGTTGAGCGAAACGCCGCGAATCTTCCACGTGAACTGGTTTCGGAAAGATGCCGACGGGAAATTCATCTGGCCGGGCTTCCGTGAAAATATGCGCGTCCTGAAGTGGATCGTGGACCGCGCGCACGGGCGGGCCGTTGGCCAGGAAACGCCGATCGGCTGGATGCCCCACTATGAAGACATCGAATGGAAGGGAATGGATTTCCCGCGTGAGAAGTTCGATGAACTGCAAGCCTTCGATGGCAAGGCGTGGCGCGAGGAAGTGATCGGGCACGAGGAACTGTTCATCAAATTGCACGATCACCTGCCGCCGGAAATCATCTACGAGCGGGAATTGCTGATCTGCCGGATTTAACCCGGATGTCTGCCGGCTTCCGATCCCAGGCGTCGGCAGAGACCGCCGGCGGTACATCGCGTCAACAGTAGTACATCAGTGAAGGCCGTCGCCGTAATTGGCGAGACCGGGAATCGTGACCGGCAGCTTTCCGGAGATCGGCATTTCGCCGAATAGCGCCTTCACTGCGGAGAACTCGGCAGGCGGCACTGTTGTGTACGTGGTCATATACGCCGTAACGTCCGGAAAGTTACGCAGCAGATAGGGATTACCCATCGCGATCAGAGCCACCGGTTTCTTCGTAGCGGTAAGCGTGTCGATAAAGTGGGGGAAGCCTCCGCTCAGCGCCACCGAGCCGCGGTAGGCCGCCACCGAAGCGAACGCCACCACAACATAACGCGCTACTCCTGACGCGCGCTGCGCGGCGGATTGCAGATCCACGTCGGACATCGAGGGATCGAGTATCGTTACATTCGCGCCGACGGAACGCTTCCGCACTTCGACCGCGAAAGCCTGCCCTTCGACGGAGATCCTGGATTCGGCGAGAACGAAGAAGGCAGTATCGGCGCCAGGTTTCAGCGGCACAAAGGCATTCTCATTTCTGACCAGTGTGACGGCGCGATCGGCGATGGTTTGCGCGACCGCATTGCTCTCCGGCGAATTGACAACGGAAGCGATGGCGTCGAGGGCGACCAGCTTTCCTGTGGCGAGGCCAAGATGGGCCTTGGCGGTGAGGATACGCATGACGCTCTCATCGATGCGCTTCTGCGGGATCTTGCCTGTCCGTACAGCGGCGGAGACAGCGTTAATGGCGGCTTCCGGGTCGGGCGGCATCAGCAGCACGTCGGCCCCTGCGAGCAGTGACCGGACCGCGGCGTCACCAGTGGAGAACCCTTTGGCGATGCCACCCATATCGAGCGCATCGGTCACGACGATTCCTTTGAAGCCCATCTCCTCACGCAGGATGCCGTTCAGGATTTTCGGAGAAAGGGTCGCGGGGATACCTGCATCGTCGAGCGCAGGCACTGCGATGTGCGCCGTCATGATGGAGTCGACGCCGGCCTGAATCGCGGCCCGGAAGGGCGCCCATTCGAGTCGTTCGAGGCGAGGTTTATCCGCGGCGATGGTGGCCAGATTCAGATGGGTGTCGGTTGCGGTATCACCATGTCCGGGAAAATGCTTGGCGGTGGTGAGAACGCGCGCAGCGGGGACGGAGTGGGCGCCTTCGATGAAAGCCGAAACGAAGGACGATACATCGTCCGGGTTTTCCCCATAGGAGCGGATGTTGATGATGGGGTTGTCGGGGTTGTTGTTGACATCCGCATCGGGAAAAAACAGCCACTGGACGCCGAGCGCGCGGGCCTCCCTGGCTGTGATCGTGCCTTCGAGGCGCGCTTCGTGGGGGTCGCGCGACGCGGTGAAGGCCATGGCGTGCGGAAAGACAGTAGTCGCGTCAACCCGCATGGAAGCCCCGCGCTCGAAGTCGGCCGAGACCAGCAGCGGAATTGGGGCGAGGCGTTGCATGCGATTGATGAAGGCCGCCGCCTCAAGGGGATCGGCTTTGGCTACGGTGCGTTCATTCAAGACGTTGACCAGGATGAGGCCGCCGATGTGCTCTCGCGCGACGAGGCGCACGAATTTCCTGTAGTCGCGCGTGCGTGTATTCATGGGATGCCCGTTGAAGCCGATGACGATGAGCTGAGCGATTCTCTCGCGGGGCGTAAGGGTTTTCATCCAGCGGGCGGCGATGGCTTCGTCGGAGAGGCCGGAGAGGGATGCGGATGGTGGTGTGGTTTTCCGGGATGTTGATTTGGTGATGTGTTTCGGTGGAGTGGCTGAAGAAAGCGTGAGCGGGAGTACGGCG
>DATAZF010000323.1:0-4525 GCA_036272235.1 Bryobacteraceae bacterium
GCAGCACATCCGGACGCGCGGTGTCGACCACAAGCTGGTCGTGATGCCCTGCGGCCACTACACGCTGGGTGAGACTCCGTTCAAATTTTTTGTCGGGTACAAGATCTGTTCGTTCCTGAAACGAAATCTGTAAAACAACACGGACGCCAATCGAAACCAGGGTGCCACGTCGTTTTCTCCGGGCTTGTTTTCTGAGACGCAGCGGCTGACGGAAAAAACGATGCAAAGTGCGATGCCGGGACAGCCTTCAGCACATCCGGGCAGGGCCCGTCACCAGAGTCAGAAACCGCGGGGCAGGAGAGAGACAGCGGCGGGCGCAACACGCAGCAAGGCCCTCACGGCGCCGAACCTGTCAGAGAGTGACCGGGGGTTACCCACGTCTTACACTGTTGGGAATCGCTCGAAGGTATTGCTTCGGCAAAGAAACAGGCGCCCCGAGGCTTTGTGCGGCATGTAGAGGGAAATAGGGGTCGCGCAGGAATTCGCGGGCCAGCAAAACAAAGTCAGCTTGCCCCGACTTGATGATCGACTCGGCCTGTTCCGGTGTGGTGATCATGCCCACCGCTCCGGTCAGCAATCCCGTTTCTTTGCGGATGCACTCCGCAAACGGGACCTGGTAACCGGGCCCAACCGGAATGGTGGCGCCGGCAATGTTGCCTCCGGAAGAAGCGTCTATCAGATCCACGCCGAGGACCTTCACATGGCGCGCCAGTTCCACGGAGTCGGCAGGAGTCCATCCGCCTTCGGTCCAGTCTGTGGCGGAGATACGCATGAACAAGGGCAGCTTCGGACCCATCTCCCGCCGCACCGCCTCCACGATCTCAAGCGCGATTCGGATTCGATTTTCAAAACCGCCGCCATAGCTGTCGGTGCGGAAATTTGAAAGCGGCGAAAGAAACTGGTGGATCAAGTATCCATGCGCGGCGTGGATCTCGATCACTTCAAAACCCGCAGCGAGAGCGCGATGGGCCGCAGCAGCGAAAGCCTCGACCAGATGCCGGATATCGGCAGCGTTCAACTCACGCGGAACCGGGCCGCCATCCTGGAAGGGCACCGCACTGGGACCAACAACCTGCCAGCCATTCGGCAAGCCCGGCGCAATGGGGGCGCCACCGTCCCATGGCACATGAGTGCTTGCCTTGCGCCCGGCGTGCGCGAGCTGGATTCCGGGCACTGAACCCTGGCTTTTGATAAACGAAGCGATCCGCTTGAGCTCTTCGATATGCCCGGTCTTCCAGATACCCAGGTCTCGCCAGGTGATTCGGCCATCCGCCTCCACCGCGGCTGCCTCTGTCATCACCAGTCCAGCGCCGCCAACCGCGCGGCTGCCCAGATGCACCAGGTGCCAGTCGTTCGCGAAGCCGTCGTCACTGGAGTATTCACACATCGGCGAAACGGCGATCCGGTTGGATAAGGTGAGATCCCGAATTGTGAGCGGCGTGAACAGCATTCGTTCCGCGGTCGTAACGGTCAAGCTGTCTGTCATTGAAACGTGTTTCCTCCGGCCGCGCGGAGTGGCTTCCGGCGTCACTCTCGACAGTAGCCTACTACGCCTGGCTGACGCCCTCGCCGGATCTTTTGAGACGATATGAACTCGTCTCCTATCCTTGAAAAATGGCCACACCGAAAAAAATGGCCACGCCGAACAAACCGGTTCCACGCCGCGTCAATGCTCGCAAACGTTCGCTGCTGAATCGAATCGCCCGGTCCGCGGGCATCGCGCTCATTGCCTTCTATATCTTCGTGATCGTCGCCCTGCTCCTGTTCAGCCGGGTGAATCCTCCAACGACCGCCGTTCAGATGGAACGGAGGGTGCAGTCTTTGATGCATCGCACAGCTTACCGGAAGGTCTTTGTCTTCGTACCGATCGGCCAGATTTCCCCGGCCCTCCAACACGCCGTCGTGGCCGCTGAGGATGCCCGTTTCTTCCAGCACCATGGCTTCGACTGGAAGCAGGTTCAGACTGCCGCGCAGGATGATCTCGAGCACGGAAAACGGCGCGGGGCGTCGACAATTACCCAGCAGCTGGTCAAAAACCTTTTCCTGACCACCGGGGGGTCCTTCGTGCGAAAAGGCATCGAGTTTACGATCGTTCCGGTAGCGGAGCTCGTGCTCTCCAAAAAACGCATTCTTGAGTTGTATCTGAATGTGATTGAGTGGGGTCCCGGCATCTACGGCGCCGAAGCTTCAGCCCAGCACTATTACCATGTACCGGCGCGAAGAATCACCCGCGATCAGGCAGTTGACCTTGCTTCGATCCTTCCGGCTCCCCTGCGCCGGAGACCGGGACGCCTGACCGAGTACGACCGCATCATTTCACAGCGGATGGCCCAGATGGGCTGGTGAAGAGATTTCGTTCGATTCCAGTCTGGAAGTACAATCAACGGCCACACAATTGCTCTTTCCAGTCGTATCAGTTAAGATGCTCGCCGATGACACTTCCAACCAAGAGGCGTATTCCGATTGCCGCGGCAGGCCCGACGCCGGCATGAAAATCCGACCCAAAAACGACTTTCCGGACGAATCATGAAAACAGCCGTTATTCTCGACAGTGAGTTGAATAGTACGCATCCCATGGAGGCGGTTCTGGATCGACGCGGCTTTCTCGTGCTGCGAGCTGGAACCACCGAGGAAGCGATTATGACGCTGAAGAGCGCGGGCGCTCCCGTAGATCTGGTGATTATCGAAGTGCCTCTCAGCGGTCGCACACTTCAAACGGAAGCTCCTGTAAAGATTCACGGGGCTTTCGCGGACGTTCCGCTCCTGCTGATTTCCGATTTACCTCTGGATCATTGGCCCGAGGATGATTTCCAGCAGTTCGGACAACTACTATCCGGCCGCATTGACCTGTTGGTCAAGCCTCTCTCGCAGGCGTCGTTCATGTCGAAGGTGAATTCGCTCATCTATACCGTCTCTTACAGAGAATCCAGGCGGCTGTTCGAAAGCGCCGCAACCAGCCGGCGCGAGCTTGCCCGGGTCTCACCCCAGGCGCCATAGCCGTTCGCCACACCAGACATATGTGTTTCGCGGCTACTCGATGAGAAGGTCCCGGCTGTCGGCGCTATCCTCGTTGCAGGAGTAGAAACTTTTGAAAGTACTTATTATGGCGATTGTCATAACGGTGTCGGCATCCATGTGGAGTTGCGCCAGACTCCGGGGACCGGGGTCTGGCCAGACCGCGACGGTAACACTGAACGACGGCTCAACTTTCAACGGAACCATAACGAGCAGTTCGAGCTCTTCGATTTCGCTTCGCGCCGTGAACGGCGAGCAGCGGACGATTCCGACGAGCCAGGTAGCATCTGTTCAATATGGCGGGGCGCCTGCCGCAAATTCGCCTGCCGATCATCCGGCAAATTAAGCGGCGACCAACTCAAACGCAGATTCCTGGGGAGCCGCGTTTCGCTCAGGTCTCCGGCGGCTCCGTCAACACGCTGGCCTGCTGAACGCCTAAGGCAATCTCAGGCAGGATTCCCATCCGGACGTATACCGGCCTCACGGCTTCCCGAATGCGCGGCAAGCGGCTCCGAAACCAAATCGCGCCCAATACACACGCGATGCCGCTCCCTAAAACTGTTACGGGAGCACCCACCCGGCCGGCCGTACTGCCTGCTATAAGGCTCCCGAACGGCGCCATACCCTGAATGGCCATGGAATAGAAAGCCATCACGCGTCCACGCCTCTCGTCGTCCACGATTGTCTGAAGTATGGTGTTACTGGCGGCCATCTGCTGCATCATGCCGAAACCCACAACCGGCAGCAGGAGCATGGATAGCCATAGCCAGTGCGAAAGAGCGAACCCGACGAGAGCCAACCCGAACAACCCGGTGGTTACAACGATCCGGCTGCCAAGCCCGATGACGCTCTTTCGAGCTGCGAGAGCAATCGCGCCGCCGAGCGCTCCAACCCCGGTAGCGCCCATCAGGAAGCCCAGTGTATTCGCTCCGCCTCCAAGGACGCGGGCCGCGAAGATTGGCATGAGGACCGAATACGGCATTCCGAACAAGCTGACGATCGACAGATTCATCAGAATCGAGCCGATGGGAACCGAATCGGTGACATAGCGCCACCCGTCGAGCAATTCGTCCACAATGTGACGTTGAGGTTTTGGGGCCGGCTTCGGTGCAACGCGCATCATTAAAAGCGAGAAAATCACGGCGATATAGCTGATGCCATCCAGAAGGAAACAGTACCCTTCGCCGACGGCGGCGACTACGATGCCAGCGATCGCAGGGCCGATGAGCCGGGATGCGTTCACAATCGAGGAGTTCAGTGCAATAGCGTTGGGCAGATCCTCGCGTCGATCGACCATCTGGATTACGAACGACTGGCGTGCGGGCATATCGAAGGCATTGATCATGCCCTGTGCCAAAGCAAGGAGGACAATCTCCCAGACGGTTATGACGTGCCCGAGGGCGAGCGCCGCCAGCGCAAAGGACTGCAGCATCGAGAGAATCTGGGTGGCCACGATAGTGCGGTGACGATTCCAGCGATCGACCCAGACACCCGCCACCGGGCCGAGCAC
>DATAZF010000324.1:0-3997 GCA_036272235.1 Bryobacteraceae bacterium
AAAGGATCCCTGCAAAGTGGTCCATCCGGACCACGAGGGCGAGCCAGCCGATGTTTGCGCCATATGCCACAGCGCGTCGTCGGAGCCGCGGACGAACGCTTCGATGCGGCCGTCGGTATTCACGGCAACTGCCGGATCGGCCGTTATCGTGCCGCCGAGCCCGGACCAGTTCCCCCAGACGCTCGATCCCGCGGCGGATTGCGCGATAGTCCAAAGCGAGCTGTCGCCGCCGAGCGCAAACGCCTGCACGCGCCCGTCGGCGTTCACCGCTGCCGCGGGATTGCCGATCATGTAGCCGCCCAGCGACGACGAAGCCGACCAGTCTCCACCGGGACTCGTCTGCCAGGCATGCACCAGTGTGTTGTCGTTACCGCGCGCGAAGATTTCGAGGCGGCCATCCTGATTTCTGACCACCGCGGGCAGGCCGCTCACTACTGCGTTGATACCGGACCAGCTTCCCCACGCGCCGTCAGGCGATGTCTGCGCGATGTGCCACACAGTATTGTCGGTGCCCAGCACGAAGACGTCGAGAGTACCGTCGGCGTTGACTGCCGCCACGGGATCGCTTCCGAGAGCGCCTCCGAGCGAGGACCACGGCGACCAGGTTCCGCCAGGCGAAAACTGCTCCGCATACCAGAGAGCGTTGTCTGTTCCCCGGGCGAATGCCGCCAGACGTCCATCTGTGTTCTGGATGAGAGCGGGATTGCCGGCGATGTATCCGCCGAGCGACCGCCACCCGAACCATGAGCCATTGGCCGTCTTCTGGTCGATATCATCGACCTGGTTCGACAGGTCGCGCGCGACAACTTCCAGATACCCGCCCTGGTTACTCGCGACAGCCGGTTTGCCGGCGATCGTGCCGTTGAGGCCGATCCAGGAGACCGAGCCACCGCCGGCTGCCGCGAAGTTCGAGCCACATGTTGTCGAGCCGCCCGCATTGTTGACGGCGACAAACTGCACACTGGATGCCTGGCCCGGTGTGATCTGCTGCGCGTTGACGACAACCGGACTCGTGTTGGGAAAGATTGGCGGGATGGTGGCCGTCGCGTTGGTCGATTGCATGAGCTGGACGCTCCGCAGGCCGTACACCACATCGGACATAGTGAATTCCACGCTGGCGGGGGGGCCGGGATTCGTATCCGAAACAGTGCAGGTCGGCGGGTTGGGCGGATTGCCAGTGACGGTGACGGGAATCGTATGCGGAGAACCCGGAGAAGTGTCGTCTATATAGAGCAGAGTGGATTGTTGCCCCGTGACTGTCGGGGTAGCAGTGATGGTGACGGTGCAACTGGCGCCCGGGTCGAGACTCGCGGGTGAGCCGTTGTTGGAGCCCGGCGGCGGGGGGCAACCGGTTTCGCCCACGGTCATATTGTTATTGATTCCGAACCGAATCAAACCGATATCGAGGCGCTGATTGCCGGTGTTGGTGATGGTGACCGTCTGCGGGTTGCTCGGTTGCCCAACCTGCTGCGCGGGAAAGTTTATACCTGCCGACGAAAGGGCAGTCTGCGATTGACCAGGGAGCGGTGTGCCGATGATTCCAAATGGCGTGATGACGCCGCCGCTATCGTTGATCGCAACCCAGCTCCCATACTGGCCACGCGACATGCCGGGACAGAAGAACTCCGAATAGACGCCGGAACCCGAATCGAATAGAAAGCCGCCCGAGATGGATCCGGCAAATACGCCGGCGTTGTTGAGCGCCGATCCCTGAACGTTGTACGGTACGCCGGGCTGGTAATAGCCGGGGTAGTTGATCACGATCACGCTACCGGAGGAATTGTTCAATTGAGGTGGATTCCCGTCCTGGACCATCTCGAGTGAATTGTTCAACGCTCCAGGCTGGAAGCTCGGCCCCGGAATGGGGGTCACGCTGCCATCGGGATTGATGATCGCGTTGGCCTGGCTTGCGGAGGAATCGGTGGTGTCCGTGATGACCGCCGAAATCGCGCCGGAATCGTTGATTCCAGACACGCCGTGAAGGTGATATTGCGAAGGTACGGTAACAGGGGTGAAGTTTCCCGTCGTGGAGTCCCAGGTAAAGTAGCCGGTGGTACCTCCGCTGAAGAACTGATCGCCGACAGCGACGCCGTTGTTATTGATGCCGTACAGTCTGGTATTGGCGCCTCCCGGGTAGACGACGCTCGTGAAGTTGCCGAGCGACGGATTTTGCACAAAGCCAACGTAAGCCTGATTGCTTACGTAAAAACCGGAGATGGTCCCGGCATTGTTATAGCCTTGGGCAATCGCCCCGGAGTTGTTGTTGGCGAGCGTAGTTATGGAGCAGTTGTAAGTTGCCGCGCATAACGATGACGCAGCGAAGAATAAAGCCAGATAACGCATAAGAACTCCCGTTCAGCAAGGTATGAATTCGCCCATCGACAAGACCCCCTTGAAGACAGGCAAGCCTATCCTACGAGCAGCGTGGATACACGGTCAACGAGCGACGGTATCGATTGGGACGACGCGCGACGAGGCGCGGTGCCCCTTCGCACCAGTAGGAAAAGAGTGGGTGTCAAGCGATACTGCACGGATCTCGACACAACGGCGGACCACCACTTGCGGCTGTATGATGTGAGCGCCCAACTTACCGAACCCGGCAACGAGAATAGTCGCAACAATCAGGTATCGGTGGCCGGACGCCTGAGGCGAATACCTTCCAGAGCGTCGAGCAGGCCATTCACGATTACCTCGTCGGGAAGCGCGGCACGCGCACTCACGAATAGCGCGACACGTTTGCCATTGAGGTGCTTGGGGGGGCGGATCGCTCGAAGACATTCAGTTGTTGCTCGGCCATAAATCGCCGTGGGACGCGGATGTAATCAGCCTTCCAGCGACCCCGGAGTCAAAAGACGGATAATGTTTGAAGGATTCCCCGATGTCTCTTGAACAGGCCATTCAGGAAATAGTGCACGAACTGCCGCCGCATAAACAGCGCGAGCTTTTCGACTACGCTTCACGTCTTCAGGCAGAGAGTGCGAAGAAGCCTCCGTTCCGGAGCATCGAAGGTTTGTGGGCCCACCTGGGGATTTCGCTATCCGCTGAAGAAATCGATGAGAATCAGCGGGAGATGTGGCGCAACTTTCCCAGGGAAGATATCTGATGCCGGGTGTCGTTGCCGATACCCATCGTCTGGTACCTGTCGAAGGATTTTAGGCTGTCGTTGGCGGCGCATGAGGCGCTAACGACGGCGACGACCGGCGGCGATCTCATCCATATTCCATCGATCTGCCTGGTTGAACTGACATACCTTGCCGAGAAGGGCCGATTGCCTTCTGCTGCGCGTGAGGCGCTGATCGAGGCCTTGGACGATCCCGCCGGTCCATGTACGCTCGTCCCGCTCGACCGGCTAGTGGCAGAGGCCCTGCAACTCGTCCAACGAACCGAAGTGCCGGATTTGCCCGACAGGATCGTCGCTGCCACTGCGCTGGCGCTCCAGGTTCCATTGATCAGCCGCGACCGAAAAATCCGCGCGTCACAAGTACAGACGATCTGGTAGCACCATCTCACTTCTGAACGGCGAGGGCGACCCATCGGCGAATTATCTCCGTGGACTCTGGCTCGCGGCCCGTTATCTTCTGCCATTCCCTGGCGAACACACTCAAAGGAATCGTAAACGTCCGGTAGGCTGTTTATACCGCTTGGGCCGGTACGAGACGGAAATGCCATCCACCTGACTGAAGTACCGGCGTGCTTTTCGAGTAGGACCACGTAAAACCGTAATACCATTGCAATCCGGTCAAACTGACTGATTAACCGACCAGCTCTTGAGTGACGTAAACACCTTCCGATATTTTGAAATTTGTGGATATCGTTCCGCGCCGGGACCGATTCGGCGAGTCGACCAGGCGGGTAAACTCTGCGCCGTTACCAGAGGCTTTTAGCCGGGCCGCGGAGCGTCACCTGCGGCCGCTTCGAACCACTCCCCCAAATGTGGCGTCGTCCGCAGTTACCAACTGGATTGAGCGCCGAGCGTGCAAACATCCACAAAAGCGGC
>DATAZF010000325.1:0-6283 GCA_036272235.1 Bryobacteraceae bacterium
GCCGCGGGAATCCAGAATTTCAGTACCGGTTATTCGGACAATGGCAGACACTGTGGCTCCTGCGTTAGGGTGGCGTTGGCGGTGGTGGAACAGGTCAAGATGAGCCGATTATCGCGCATGAGGGTGTGCGGTGTTTGGCTCGGATGTGGAGTCCGGGTTTGGATGGAGGTGCCAGGCGCCTTGGCAGGTGGGCGTACATGCCGATGGGCTCCGCGAGCGATGCCGCTGATTTGGTTTCCGGATAGCGAACCGGAGCGGCTGCTGTATTGGCGGCGATTTCAATTGTTGGTGGAATTCGGCGCGAAGGCTTCGGATCCCGAAGTCGACCCCTACCAGCGATATGATTCAGAAGGGCTGGACGGGCGACGAACCGATATGAGACGTCGGCCGTAGCAGATCAGCAGCAGAACCGCTGCGTCACTGAAGCGGACCGACGCAAAGACCGCGGCGTTCGCCCTGATCGAGCACCAGGAGCACACGAACATGAAGCCAAAGAATATGATCTGCCTCTGGTTCGACAAGGACGCGCATGAGGCCGCGCGCTTCTACGCCGTCACCTTTCCGGATAGTAAAGTAACCGCTGTTCGCGAGGCGCCCGGTGACTATCCGGACGGCAAAAAGGGCGATGTGCTGACGGTGGAGTTCACCGTCCTGGGCATTCCCTGTCTCGGTCTCAACGGCGGCCCGGCGTTCAGGCACACCGAGGCCTTTTCCTTCCAGATCGCGACGGAGAATCAGGAAGAGACGGACCGTTACTGGAACGCGATCGTCGGTAATGGCGGCACGGAAAGCCAGTGCGGTTGGTGCAAAGACCGCTGGGGTCTTTCCTGGCAGATCACCCCGCGCACGCTAACCGATGCGCTTGCGGCCGGCGGCGGTGAGGCAAAGCGTGCTTTCGAGGCCATGATGACGATGAAGAAGATCGACGTCGCCGCCATCGAGGCAGCACGGCGAGGTTGACGTGAACAGGCCGACGCGTTCTTCGCGCTGGATCACGCGCCAACCGGAAATTCGCTCGACTCCGGTCCGCGGTCGCAATGGCCGGTTTAACCGTCCCGGAATCAGCGGTGGGCGCATCCGGGCCAACAACAGGGGCGTCGTTTTCCATCCTTAAGACTTGAACAGCCCCACTCGATCCGGCGGCCTCGGGTTTCTGCTTTTTTAGCTGACTCAATCCAACATATCCACTCGTTGCGAGCGAGCGGTGTAATATCCTCCCATGCCGTTAACGCTTGCGGGTGGGATGTAAGTGCTTTCTTTAAATCTGCGGGCACTTCGTGCACCACACCGCTGGAAATCTTTTTTTGCGACATAGATAAGCTCTCCATTCGTAAGCCTCAGCGGCACGAGGATCTCTTGCTGAGCAAAAGATGCGGGTCATTGGCCATTTAGCCAGTCCTGACGCTTAGGTTAACTCGGCGAGTGGCTCTCCATTCGGTCGTGTGACGCCCGTTGCTGACGTTAGACTACAGGTCACGCTTGCAGGTGACTTTGAGCGGCTTGTTGGCGTCCTGAATAGTCGTGCGCGAAAAAGTGATGCATGTAATCGTGTGGCCGTAAATATTCTGATCCGGACTATCGCTGTGGCATTCCCGGTGATATTTGGGAAAAACGCGGCTGCACGATCTCTCCCACTGGTTTCGGTACACCTGTGGGTCTATGATTTGCGTGTGGGTCTATGATTTACCCCATGCGGATTTACCCCATGCGCATCGTTACCCTTGCCCTGGTCTTTACGGCGTCCGCTGCTGCCCAGTGGCTAAACATGCCCACGCCGGGCATTCCGCGCCTGGCGAATGGGAAACCGAATCTGACCGCGCCTCTTCCGAGGATGTCTGACGGCAAACCGGATCTGTCCGGACTGTGGCAGCCGGAGCTCACTCCCTATCGTTTTGACGTGATTCAGGATTTGAAGGACGAAGGAATCTTCCGCCCGGCGGCCCAGGCGCTCTTCCTCCAGCGGGCCGTAAATTTGCGGCACGACAATCCGGTGACGCACTGCCTGCCGGCGGGACCGCAGGCGATTTTCGCCGCTGGATCGACGCGGTTCTACCGGATCGTCCAATCCCCCGGCGTGATCGCGCTGCTATACGAACTCGGCGGCTACAGGCAGATCTACACCGACGGGCGCGCATTGCCGAAAGACCCGAATCCAACGTGGACAGGTTACTCGGTCGGGCATTGGGAAGACGGCACTCTGGTGGTGGAAACAGCGGGATTCAACGACAAGACCTGGCTGGATATGGTCGGGCATCCCCATTCCGAGCGCTTGCGCGTGACCGAAAAGTTCCGGCGCACCGATTTCGGACACATGCAGGTTCAGGTCACCTACGACGATCCCGAGACGATGACCAGGCCGCTGACAATCTCCGTGGCCGTCAACTACGCGGCCGATGGGGACATGCTCGAGTACGTGTGCAACGAAGACGAACAGGATACGAAGCACCTGGTGGGGACGGCGAAAGCCGCGGCTCATCCCAACCCGGCCCTGCTCGACCGGTACGTGGGCCGGTATGAATTCCGCGAAGGAGTACGGTCCTCCCGGGACTTTTTCGGTCCGAATCAAATCGTCAGCGTGCAGCAGGGGCAACTGTACATGAAGGATTTTCCCCTGATTCCGACGAGCGAGACCACATTCGATTCGACCGCCGGTACGATCGAGTTCCACGCGGATTCGAGTGGCCGGGTGACCCACCTTACTCTCAGCGCCGCCGAGGGCGATGCTCGATACGACCGCATCCGCTGATATCTGGTAGTGAAGTAGCTTTATTCGCTCTTTTCCTGCCCAGGTTCGCGGCGGGCATGGCTCCGAGCGCGATCCCAGTGTCCGTAATTCAGCCGCCGCCACTCGCGAAAATCAATCGGTCAAACTTGCTCACGCCCTGCTGAATCTCGTTCTCTTTTCTCGCGATAAACTTTTGCATAACGTTCTCCCGTGTCGATGTAGCGGGAAACTTCAACGATCCGGTACAAGAGAACGCTGGTGCCTCCTCATCAGTCCGTTTGTGTCAAAGCCGCGCTGTGCCAGCCTCCGTCCATCCCGGGATGCAACCGGGATGAACGGCTTCGCGTCTGATGGAGGAAGCGGGTCTTCCTGCATCAAGACGTGAGGTAACATTCGATTTGCTGCATACAAAGTATCTTTTTCTGCCTCTGTTTGCTGTGGCTGCGTTGTCTTTGAGCGCCCAGACGGTCCGGTTCGACACGTCGTTGGGGGGCATCGACGTGGTGCTGACTCCCGACGTGACACCGCAAACGGTAGCCAACTTCATGGCCTACGTGAACTCCGGCGAGTACAACAATACGATCATTCATCGCTCGCTGAACGCGGCTGAGAACGCCTCAAACGGGTTCTATTTGATTCAAGGCGGGGGCTATATAGTTAAAAATCATCTCCCGTTCCTGTTTCAGCCGAATGCGCCGGTGATGAACGAGTTCAAGGCTTCCAATGTACGTGGCTCACTGGCCATGGCGCTGCAGGGGACGGACATCAATAGCGCACAGGACGAGTGGTATTTCAATACCAGCGATAACTCCGGCTCGCTTGACAGTCAGAGCTTTACGGTTTTTGGCAACGTAGCCAACGATGCGAGCCTCGCGGTCATGGATAGCATCAACGCGGTGCAGACGTTTACGTTCGACACCCTGACGAATTTCCCCCTGCTGAACTACACCACCGGCCACACTGTGGTCGACAGCAATTATCTCTACGTGAACTCCATCGCACCCATCACTCCGACCGATTCCGCGCCGGGCGTAGTGAGCGCGGCGACGTTCGCGTCGAGCAGCACAAACGGCATTTCGCCGGGTGAAGTCATTACTGTCTTCGGAAACGAGCTTGGACCGACCCAGTTATCCCAGCCGCTGACTCTGAACAGCGCGGGACTCCTCGACGCCACACTGCAGGGCACGCAGGTCTTGTTCAACGGCGTCCCAGGACCGATGGTCTTCACGCAGAGTGGACAGCTTGCGGTCGTGACGCCCTACGGCATCGCGAACGCGGGCACCGTGAACGTTGTCGTATCTTACCTTGGGATTCAGACAGCTCCGCTGCAATTCAAAGTCGTATCCGTCAACCCAGGTCTATTCACCGTGAACGGCTCCGGCAAGGGCGATGCCTCAATCGTCCGCCCTGTTGATAGTACGCTCATCAACTCCGCGACTCCCGCATCGGCAGGCGACGTGCTGGAGCTATACGGCGAAGGTTATGGAGCGGCTTCGCCCGGGCTTGCCGACGGCGCGATTGTCGCAGTGCCCTTCAACGTACCCGCCACACTGCTGATCGACGGACAGAAGGTGGATACATTGTACGCAGGCGGCGCGGGAGGTGAAGTGAACGGCATCCTGCAGGTCAACTTTGTCGTCCCGCAACTGACTCCGGGCAGCCATCAGATTCAGATTCAGGTGGGGAGCGCGATCAGTCCGTCAGGAGTGACGCTGCAAACGAAGTGATGGGGAAATTCGTTCTCAGCGCGGGTGTATTCGCCGCGATTCTATATCTTGCGCCGTCACCGGGGCTCGCGACGCCGGAGTACAGCCGCCGCTCGGACAAGGAATGCAGCTATTGCCATCCGGCGAAAGGCTACTCTCTCAACGAAGCCGGCAAATATTACAAAGAGCACAAGACCCTTCGCGGCTATTCGCCGCCGGCACATGACGACGTATCGAAGAAGCCGGGCGCGAGTGCGGTGAGCCCGAAATCCTCGCATTAATATTCGTAAACGGGAAGCCGAACTCCAGGGCAGGCGGGCTCCGCGGCAGGTTGTCTCGCGTGCGGCGGGAGCGGTCCGAACGAAGTCTCGCGGACGAACTTGACGAAATTGCAAGACACTGTGCGGGTTTGCCTGTGCTTGACGCCAGACGGACAGAACGCGGCATGCCGGCCTGATGGTAATCGGCCTTGCCAGCCAGGCCGCGCCACTTCAACTCAGACTACTCGTAATAAGCCGGCGATTTCTTCAGGAGCGTGAACGTCGCGAGGTCGTGCTCGATCCAGAGGCGGGCGCCGGTCTGGCGTATGAACGCTTCGATTTGTTCGCGTGACACGGCCGTCTGGTCTTTGTCAAAGTCGAACGTCGGGAAGCGGTGCATGGTGATTTCCTGCGGCAGGTGGTAAAGGTCGCCCGCAATCAGAATCGGTCCGGATTCCTTCAGCCGCAGAAACAGTACCTGGTGCCCTGGCGTGTGGCCCGGAGCGTACTTGATCACGACTGTGCCATCGCCGAAGACGTCATAATCGGAATCGGGCAGGATCTTTGTCTTTGCATCCTTCAGCTTGTCGAAGAAGGTGTTCTGCACAGGGCCGCCACGTCCTCCGCGTCCGCCGGGTGGGGGTGGCGGCGCGAACATGGCATCGCGTTCTTTCTGATGCACCAGCCAGGTGGAGCCTGCGAAATCGTTGGCATTCGCGGTGTGATCCGAATGTAAGTGGGAGAGGCCGAGATAGGTGATGTCCTTCGGCGCATAGCCGATTTCCGCGAGTTGCGATTTCAACGTCTTCGTCACGGTCGAGATTCCCTTTGCGGCGCCGTTGACCTGCGCGTCGGGAATCACCCCGGTGTCCCACATCAGCGTGCCTTTGGGATGGACGACCAGATAGCAAGGCACGGCGAAAGGCTGCTTCTCGCCGATTTCTTCCTTCGTGAAGCCGAACAACTGCGGCGCGGACATGGTGAGCAGACCGCAATCGATTACGTAGAGGCGTGGCGTCTTCGGCGGTTTGGGCTTGCTTTGCGGGGCGGCCGCCGGCACGATCAGAATTGCGAGCGCCATTACGGCCGCGCCGGTAAGGGCATGTTGTTTCATTCGGGCGATAGCTCCTTTTGCCATCCCCGATTGTATGCCGTTGGTTCGCGATCATGCCATGCCAGGCGTTTCCGCCGGATCAACCAATGAAGCCACGCGCCCCGGCACATAGCTCGCCAGCACCGCCGCAAGCCCGGGGACGAGAGCCCAGCCATCGCTCAATCTGCCGAGTTGGATGGCGCGGATCCTCCTGTTGAATGCCCCCGCTTCGTGATCCACTTGCTCGCCGAGGATCCGGCGTGCGATGGCGTAACCGTGGAGGGGTCCGGGGCGGAGGGTCTGAGTTAACCGTTCAATCCAGTTCTCATACAAGTGCACCGCGCAAGCGCACCGCGGTCTGAGAGATAACATTGTTTCGTCAGGAACATCATGACCAAAATTGCTTTGTTTGTTGCCGCGCTGGCCGCCGCGGCCCTTCCCTGTTCCGCTCAGGTCAAGAACTTTGTGCCGGTTACGAAGGACATGCTGCTGAATCCGA
>DATAZF010000326.1:0-3075 GCA_036272235.1 Bryobacteraceae bacterium
TTCCGCCGGGTCTTCTAAACGCCGCAATCTCATCGGAGCGTCGTTCGAACGATCGGCGCTCCGCCAAATCGACCGCCATCAAACGCGGTCCACAAACAACCGAGGGGCACGGCAATCACCGTGCCCCTCTTTCTTTTAATCAGCCATTTGATCAGCCATATGTACTGCTCGGAGCGTCCGTCACACGACCAGAATCCAGGACAATCGGATCGCGAAGATTGTCCGGAAATCACCTGTGTTCGTCTCGAAACCGAAATATATCGCCCGCCTGCGCCGTTCATCCCGCCTTGCTATGTAATCGGACCGCCCACATCATTTTCCAACAGTGCCACCGGAAAGACCGATATATCATTCGACATCGAGTCCGGGCACGTCACATTCACCGTTCTAGGAGTTATCGGAACCGGGGCGCGCACCTTCCGAGATCGGGTCACCCACAGGTACACAAATTCCCATGACAGATTGGCAAACGCGAGAAAAGCGGCCGCTCCGAGGACCTCGGCCGGATCCACCGGGCCCGCCGCTCAAAAACTACATCACGCCCGCCGGCTTGCAGCGACTGAAAGACGAGCATTCGTTCCTGCTGACTCGTGAGCGCCCCGCGATGGTGGAGGTCGTAGCGTGGGCCGCCAGCAACGGCGACCGCAGCGAAAACGCCGACTACCAATACGGCAAACGGCGCTTAAACCAGATCGATTCGCGGATTCGCTTTCTCACGAAGCGCATCGACGCAGCCGTGGTCGTCGATCCCGCCGCTCGGCGTCCAGAGTCCGTCGCCACCCGCGTTTTCTTCGGCGCAACCGTCACCTACAAAGACGCCTCGGGCCTCGAACACGTCGTCTCGATCGTCGGCATCGACGAGGTCGACCTCAACCTCAGCTACATCAGCTGGCGCTCCCCTCTCGCCATTGCGCTGATGAAGGCCAGCCCCGGCGATCGTGTGCAATTGAGCGCGCCAGGAAAGACGGAGCATCTTGAAATCGTCGATGTCGAGTACGCGCCGATTCCGATGGACCCTTTCCGCGAACCGCTGGGAGCCGAGTCGAAGCCCAAGGTCGACCGCCCCTAGCCCAACCCGCCCCGCTCCGTCGGAAAGCTTCGATCCAATCCACAGGCCCCGCAACGCGATCATGCGCGGTGCGAGACCTCGATTCGGAATGAGGCAATAAACTGCTCGCCCGCCGCGATCACCCGCAGGCCTCCGCCGGAGCGCAGCGCGTTGGTTTCCGCAGTCATCGGCTCGATGGCGATGAACTCTTTATCCTTCGGAGCAAAAATCTGCGCGAAGTCGAAACCCTTTTTGAATTCGATCGCTATGGAGTATCCGTTACCGTCAATCGAGAACCGGGCCTGCTCTCCCGAACCCGAAAGCGCAAAGCCATCGTCATAACCGGTGTTTCCAAGCAGGCCACCAAGGGGCGTCGACGGAGTTTTCGCACCGGTGGGAATCCCCTCCGCATCGAGAGCCAGTTTGCGCATCGCGGGGGCGTTCAGCGTCCACGCGGCCCGCGGGATTCCAGGAATACCGAAATAGGGATGGAAACCAAAACTGATCGGGACCACTGAACCTGAATCTGCAAAGACAATAGTCTGAATCTCCAGATCAGTAGGCCGCAGCCGCACTGCCATCTCGACGTGATGCGGAAACGGAAAAATCGCAAGCAGTTCCTCGCTGGACCAATCCAAACGCGCGATGAGCACATCCACGTCGCTCGAAACAACGTTCCACTCGAGTTGAGACCACGGAACGCCGTGCATGGGAAGTTTGTGATCGTCGAAATGCAAAAGTAGCGACGAGGAATCCAGCGTGACCTCACGTCCAGCCGCGCGATATTGCAACCGACTGAGGCGATTTGCCCACGGATACAACAGTGGAATGCCGGCGGTGCTTCCTTTGCTGCGCGCCGCATCGAGATCGTCCACGCGGCGGAGCAGTTCAACCCCGCGGAAGCGAAGCGACGCCCCAAGCATTCCCGCCTCAGGCCAAAATATTGCCTGCAGATCGCCAGCTGTAAGTAAACGCGCTGAAGGGCTACTCATAAGGCTCCGCGAAGCATGTTCGTCACGCGCTAGTCTAAGTTACTCAGCTCTTGCCTGGAATCTGTTTCGCCGTTCCTGCCAGCAGATCCGCCTCGACACTCCGGTATCACTCCAGGAAGAGAAACCCGCCGTCGCCAATCGAGTCAGCACCGCCGATACAAGCAATAGTCGAGCGCTCAAGTCGCAACATTCATCAGGACGTAGCAAGAAGCGACGACACAAAAGCGTCCGGCATCTCCACGTGACAGTCGTGGCCGGTTGGGAGCTCGCTGTAACTCCAACCCTCCTGTTTTGCCCGATCGGCGAACTGCTGAAAGATCGGACGCGCGGGATATCCTTCTGCCACACACGCAATGTATCTTCGCGGGAGCTTGGCTGCTGCGTTCGCAGGAATCCCGATTGCTTCCTGAAAACAATTCAAGCTGAAATCTGACAACCGAGATTGAACAAAGTCTCGCGCAGGCCCGGATTTTAGGCCCCACATGTCTAGTTGTCGTTCGCCCGCTCGCAGCCGCCATCCCTCGCCTGTATTTTCTGCCTGCTGCCGAAACGACTTCGCGATGGTTTCCGGAAGAAGATCCAACGCGGATTGACCATCGCACGGAATGAAAGCATCGACGTATACCAGGAGCTTCAGCCGATGTAGCTCATGTTCTGCAACTCCGGTGATGATCATGCCTGCATAACTGTGACCAACAAGAGTCACATCCCGCAAATTTTCGCGGATCAAGACACCGATTACGTCCTCAATGTGCGTCTGAAGCCCGATAACAGGTGTGAGCAGGCTCGGATCGTTTTCCAATCCGCTCAACATCGGAATCCACACCTCATGACCGGCTGCCCGCAATTTAGGAATCACAAGATCCCAAGTGGAAGCTGTCTGCCAGGCGCCATGAACCAAGACAAACTTCGCCATTTGACTACCTCTCGGTGGCTGCGCTTCTAACGCTGGTAGTTTCTACGCCGACTCCGCGACAACCTCCGCCCCGCCGCCCTCGACTGGCTCCATCCCCCGCGCCCGAAACGTCCCAATCA
>DATAZF010000327.1:0-81431 GCA_036272235.1 Bryobacteraceae bacterium
GCGCCGGTGCGGCCGGTGACGGCGTTCACAGAAACATCCACCGGAAGAAACATCGGAAGTCAGGGTTTCCACTCCGCCGCCCGCCTTGTGCCGATTCGAGGCATGGGATCGGGCGATTTTGTGTATTGGGACTTTATAATAGGGGATCGGGCAAGATCAGTTCGAAGGTACTGGAGAAACGATGAAAACGAAGTTGACGTCAGAAGCATTGAGGGCACGCGTTGTGAAGCTTTGGTCGAGTCCGCCGTTGGTTGCCGGTGCCGTGATGGTCGCGCTCCTGCTCGCAGGCTCAGGCCTGACGCGGGCACAGGCGCCCCCGGCCGCCAAGGCTCCCGCCCCCGCCGCCGCGAAGAAATCGTACAAGACCGCCGGCGAGACCTTCAAGAACGTCAAGACTCCTGCACTGGCCGCTTTGAGCGTCGACGACTTCCTTGGAGCTATGGGTGTCGTTTCTGACGATCTCGGTCTCGATTGCGCCGACTGCCATCCGGGCGCCGGTACCGACCGCGTGGATTGGGTGATCGACACCCCGGCCAAAATCACTGCTCGCAAGATGATCAACATGGTGGGCACGATCAACAAGGAAAACTTCGGCGGAGTGCAGCAAGTCACCTGCTGGACCTGCCATCATGGCCGCGAAACGCCGGCAAGCAGCATCAGCCTCGACAAGCTTTACAGCTCGCCCAATGACGAGAAGGCCGATTTCGTGGCGCAACAGGCGGGCGAGCCGAAGGGCTCCGAGATTCTGGATAAATATATTGCCGCCCTCGGCGGCGCGCAAAAGCTCGCGACCCTGAAGAGCTGGGTGGCAACGGGTGTCAGCGAAGGCTATGAAGGACTGGGTGGCGGCGGCAGCTTCACCATTTCCGCCAAGGCGCCGGACCAACGCTCTGTCATCATCACTTTCAAAGATCACCCGGAGCGCGGCGACAGCACACGCGTTTACAACGGCGAGGTCGCATACAACAAAACCCCTCGGGCAGCCGTGCCGGAATATGAGCTCCATGGAAGCGAGCGCGACGGCGTGCGCGTCGACGCGCTTCTCGCTTTTCCAGGCAGCATCAAGACCGCACTCACCGGCCTGCGCACCATGACGCAGGATATCGGCGATCGCGACATGGAAGTGGTACAGGGAAGCGGACCTCACGGCGTTCTTGTCACGTTGTACTTCGACAAGAAAACCAACCTGCTGGCGCGCATGATCCGCTACAGCAACTCCCCCATCGGCCACATTCCGACCCAGACGGACTATTCCGACTATCGCGAGGTAGATGGAATCAAGTTCCCGTTCTCCTACACGTTCTCCTGGCTGGATGGCAGAGACACGTATAAGGTCAACCAGGTGAAGGTCAACGTTCCAATTGACGCCAGCGTTTTCAATAAACCATCCGGGAAGTAGCAGTAGGTGTTATGCAGTTTCAAAAGTCGATTCGTTTTGCTTTGATCGCGGTGGCGGCATTGGTTATGCTGCCACTGCTTTTCGCCCAGAAAGGTGGCGCCCGGCGCAAGCCCGGCCCGGAGCCAAAGGCCACGGCGAAACCGGCTCCCCATCTTCCGAACGGCAAGATCGATCTTGGCGGGAAGGGCGTTTGGGCGCCGATCTGGGTGCATGACTGGGCGGACACGCAGTATGTCGAGAAAGCCATCGACGTACCTTTCACGGCGGCCGGTCTCAAGTTGTTCAATCAACGCAAGGCAACTTTGTCGAAGGATGATCCGGAAGGTTTCTGCCTGCCGCCGGGGGTTCCTCGCTACACGGGAACGCCCTATCCATTCCAGATCCTTCAACTTCCGGACAAGGTGGTCATTCTGTATGAAGGCGCGAGTCATATGTATCGCACCATCTTCATGGATGGCCGCAAGCATACCGACCCGGACAAGCTGAATCCGACGTGGATGGGCGAGTCGATCGGCCATTACGAAGGCAACGACACTCTGGTGGTCGATACGATCGGTTTCAACGGCAAGACGTGGCTCGACTATGTCGGCCATCCGGCGAGCGAGGATCTGCATGTGATCGAGCGCTACAACCGTCCCGATTCTCTGACACTGGCGTATGAGGCGACGATCGAAGACAAGCAGATGTACTCAAAGCCGTGGACGACGAAGTTTTACGTGAAGTTCAAGCCGGGGTGGGATCTGCTTGAGTACGTGTGCCTCGAGAACAATAAAGACTTGAGCCACATCGGCGCTACCACGCCAAAGTGATCGGCTGAAAAAGACCCTTTAACCGGAGACGGCAGGCCCCAGCGCTTTTTTAACAGTCTGTCAGGTGGCGGCCTGGGCTCGTTCGCGGTTCGCCCAGTTCCAGGCCGTCCTTACAATCGTGTCCAGGTCCGAGTATTCCGGTTTCCATCCGAGTTCACTCTGCAGGCGCGTCGAATCCGCGACCAGCGCGGGCGGATCTCCCTCTCGCCGCGGACCCATCACGTACGGAACCGGCTTCCCGGTGACCTTCTCGACCGCGCCGAGGACTTCCTTCACCGAATAACCGGACCCTGTTCCCACGTTGTACTTCCTCGACGGGCCGCCATCCGACAAAGCCTCGACCGCGGCGACGTGCGCCTGGGCCAGATCGGTCACGTGGATGTAGTCGCGGATGCAGGTGCCGTCCGGCGTGGCGTAATCGTCACCGAAGAGAGTCACCGGCTTTCCGGTTTGTATGGCCCGGAACAACAGAGGGATCAGGTGCGTCTCGGGCTCGTGGTCCTCTCCGGCCCGGCATCGGGGATCAGCGCCGGAAGCGTTGAAGTAACGCAGGCACACGCTTCGAATGCCGTGAATGCGGTCGAACCATTCGAGCAGGGTTTCGACCATAACCTTCGATTCGCCATAGGCATTCACCGGCGCGCGCGGCTCAGTTTCCGGTATCGGCACGCGTTCAGGCATTCCATAGACCGCGGCGGTCGAAGAGAAGACGATTTTTTTCACGCCCGCTTTCAACATAGCGGTGAGAAGCGAGAGCGATCCCGCCGTGTTGTTGTGAAAGTAAATTTCGGGTACCTGCATCGATTCACCAACAGCGATGAAAGCGGCGAAATGGATGACCGCGTCGCAGGGTCGTTCGCGCATCACACGAATGAGGCTGTCGGTATCGAGCAGATCGACGATGCGCAACCGGCCGGGGTCGACGGCATCGCGGTTGCCGCGCGAAAGATTGTCGGCGACGACCACATCGTAACCGGCGTCGAGCAGCCGCAATGTCGTGTTCGAACCGATGTAACCGGCGCCGCCAGTTACGAGAATGCGCTTGTTAAGGCTCACGGTCCGATTGTAGACGGGGATGCCCGCATCCCGACACTCGCAATGGTATTGCGCCGGACGTAAATCACCGAGGCCGTTGTGCGCGCGATCTCGCGGTAGCCATCGAGCCACGGCCGCAGCTCGTCGTAGTGATCCATCGACAGTGCGGGATTGTACAGGCTCAGTCCGTCGACAATGACGTCAGGCCGTGAACGCGCCAATTCCGCGCGCGCTGCGTGCGTACCTGAGGTCAACACTACAGTGGATTGCGTCAGGTGCCGGTCGGCCGGCACCCCGGTCATGGCCTGGCAATCCAGAAAGCGTGTGGCGGGGCGCAGGCCGGTATAGACGTAGACCTCCGGCCGGTAGCCCCACACATACAGGGAACCTTGCGCAGGAGCATGGCTCAGGGCGATCCGTGAGGCTTCGCGGCTGTCGCGATCCATCGCGAGATCGTTCGAGTGCGCGAGGGTTGCATAGCGCGGGCCGAAGCGGATTAGCGGTACGGTCATCACCAGTAAAGCGAAGGCAATGACCGCGCGGCTGCGCACCTGGGCAAGTCCGCGAGCTGCTGTGATGGTGAGCGGAACAAGAAGCAGGAAGTAGTACCGGGGGAAGAATCGCCATCCCAGCGCGACGCCGGCCAGGCAGAGCAGAATCCATCCGGCGAAGCGCCAGCGTTCTTTATTCTGATTGCGAAATAGCAGCAGCCCGATCACAAGCACGGCGTGGAAACCCAACCAGTTCGCGGTTCGAACCAGGCCGTTCCAGATGGGATCGGCGACAATCGGACTTCCCGCGTATTGCGCTGGCCATCGCCATACCTGATCGAGGTACGGGCCGAGCGCCCCGGCGCCGGCGAGATAGCCGAGCGCCGCCAGATTGGGCAGCGCGAACCCCGCAAGAAGCGGGAGCATCGCAGGCCACGCGAAGATCGCGCACGCCGCCAGCACAAAGAGACCCTTCGCATTCACGAGGAATCCAATGCCTGCGGCGATCCCGGCCAGGAAAAACTGCTTCTTCGATGCGAGCCAGATGGCGGCAAGGTGGGGGACCAGCAGCAGCAGATCCGCCGCAAGCGGGATTACGGCCGAGTGGGTGTCGAAGGTGAGGAAGAACCCCAGCAACGCCGCTGCGATGTAGCCTTCGCGTTGCGACCACTTGTGCGAGGCGAGAGCGTATGCGAGCACACACGCCAGCATCGCGTAGACCGCGCCGGCAAGCCGCAGCACCGGCCCTGTGCTGACGCCCCATAGCAGATAAACGGCGGGAACCAGGGGCGGCTTGTCGAACCAGACGTCCCGATAGAGAGTTGCGCCGCGCAGCATTTGCAAGGCCGCCGCCAGTGGGAGATCCTCTTCCCCCCACAACACACCCGAGTGGAACAGGTGCGCAATGAGCAGCAGTGCAAACAACCCGGAGAAGAACAGAATTCTACGCAGAATGTTTTAGTATGGAACAAGCGGCGGCGAATAAAAGACGAACATGAACATCAGCGAACAACTGGCTCAGCTTCGTCAGACCGTGGCAGGCATCGACCGGAAATATGCGGGGCTGCCTTCGCCGCCGCGCCGTCCACCGATCGAACCCCCGTCCGGCGGATTCGTGGAGGATCTTCTCTCGGGCGAAGTCGTCGAAACGCCGCGAGGCAGGCACTTCGAAACGGAGAAGCTCTATCCCCGGCATCAGCGTTACGGCAGCTACGAAATATCCGACCTGATCGACCTTCCCCACGACATGCTTGCGGTACTTTCGGGGAGTGCGATCCCCAACGCCCACCCCACCAGCTGGGCTTTTCTCGACACGGAAACCACCGGTCTTGCGGGCGGCTCCGGCACGTGCGCATTCCTGATCGGTGTGGGCAGCATCGACACGGAAGGTTTCCGGGTCCGGCAGTTTTTCATGCGGGACTACAACGAGGAAGCCTCCGTGCTGGACTCTCTGACGGCGTATCTTGCGCGGTTCGATGTTCTGATTACCTACAACGGCAAGACTTTCGATCAGCCCTTACTCGAAACGCGCTACACGATGTGCAGGGCACGCCACCCCTTCAACCGGATGGAACACCTCGATCTTCTGCACGGCGCGCGCCGGCTGTTCAAGCTGCGTCTCGAGAATTGCCGGCTCGTGAACCTGGAGTATCAGATCCTGGGCCTCGAACGGAACGCCGATGTGCCGGGCGACCTGATTCCGTATTACTACTTCGAGTATCTGCGGACACGGCACGCCTTCCGGCTGATCCCGATCTTCCATCACAACGTGCTCGACATCGTCTCACTGGCATGCCTGACGGGATTGATCCCGGCGGCCTTCAACGATCCGGAGAATATACAGACGCGGCATGGAGAAGATCTGCTGGGCCTCGCACGGTGGCTGAAGGTTTCCGGACGCCTGGAGGAAGCGCACCGGCTGATGCGCCGAGCAGTGGATCTGGGCCTTCCCGACCAGCATCTTTTCCGCGCATTGTTCGAGACAGGCAATCTCGAAAAGAAGCTGGGACTCGAGGACACAGCGATTGCAACGTTCACCGATCTCTCGCTTTCTCCCAATCCTTTTCGGCAACGGGCGTGGGAGGAACTGGCGAAATACTACGAGCATCGCGAGAAGAACTACCCGATGGCGCTCGAATGCACGCGGGCGGCACGCGAAGTGGAAGATTCCGGGTCGCTGGCCGTCCGTCAGCGGCGGCTGGAAATCAAATGTATGAAGACCGCCGGGCAGCCCAGGCTGCGCGCGCAGGCGGGCCGGCCTTGCAGCAGAAAAAATTCTTAAGGCTAATGGTCGTTTTCCGCCAGCACGGATGCCGGCTGCGCCCCGTACGCTGCCATCGTCGACAGCCTCGTCGTCTCCTCCACCAGTACGATGGAGGCCGTCATGTATGGCTTCGCGGGCGGCGCCAGTCTGACAGGCCCGGTGGTGGAGCGGTGGCTTCCAGCCCTGTCCCAACCCTTTCGACTCCGCCGATGACTTACCTGCTTCCACCTTCTTCGGAACGACGTGTCCTCGGTTGCAACCCTCGTCGGTGAAACACCGCTGTGACGTTTCGTTCGACGGCGGAACGCTGACCCCGGCACTTAGTGAGACTGATCTGACGCAGTAAAGGGCGTTCGCGCGAGTTTCTACTTCCCATCGACCGAGAAGGCGAGTAGTACGTTGCCCGGCGTTCCCCCGGCGGCTGCATAGCCGGAATCGACAAATACCATGCCGCCGGCGATGACTGGTCCGGGACCATCAAGCGAGCCGCCGCGACCTTCGACGCCGTTGACGGTTTTGTAAGTCCGGACAGTATCGAAATCCCAGATGACCTTTCCGTTCGTCGCGGAGTAAGCGCGCAGGTGGCCATCCTCCGAACCGGAGAACGCTACCCCGGGCATGGCACTGACCGCGGCCGATTGAGCCGGGCTGCAACGCTTCCTCTCGCCACACGAAGCGGGCGCCGTGTACCAGATCCGTTCGCCATTATCGAGGCGTAGCGCGAACATGCCGCCGCCCTGACTGGAATCCGTGTCGGTGCTGGTGGCGTAATTCAACATAATTCTTTTGATGTCGGAAACGGCCACGTAAATGTTGGACTGGTCGGCGGCTGACCCCCACTGAACGCCTCCGGCAGTCCCGCCTTTGCCGACCCGCACCTGCCATAGAATGGCGCCCTGCTTATCCGGATCGAGCGCATGCACGATGCCGGATTTCTGCCCCGCCAGCAGCGCGCGTTTTCCATTACGAAGGTTGACGAGAATCGGCGACGCGCCGAAGTCGAAATCGGGGCCGTCCACGTCCGGACAGTTAGTGCGGTCGGGCAGGCGGCACGCGGAGGTGTAGGCATCGTCGGTGGTCATCTGGCGCATCCAGAGAATTTTGCCGGACTTCAAGTCGAGAGCCATGAAGGCGTCGCTGGTTTTAGATCCAGGCTCGCTATAGTTGTCGCCGGTCGTGACGTAGACAACGCTGAGTTTGGAATCGATTGCGGGAGTGCTCCAGATAGGCGAGCCGGACGGTCCCCAAAGTTGCGTGCCGATTTTGTTTTTCTTCGTCGGCTTTGCAGCTTCGTCGATCATGAATGTCTTCCACACCTGCTTGCCTGTTGCCGCATCGAGCGCTACGAGACTGCCGCGGAAACGGCAGCACTCGTAGGAGGGAATGGCGCCCGCGGCTTCTTCGCCCGAAGCCACCGGAACATAGAGCCTGCCATCGTGAAACACAGGGGATCCGGTAATGCGGGCGACGGGGAAGCTGTCCACCTGCGTCTTCCACAATTGCTTGCCGGTTGTTGCATCGACCGCCCATGCGTTGGCTCTGGCATCGCCGAAGAAGGCGGCGGAGACTGGTCCGGTGGCCGTATTGATTTTGCCGATGGAGACGGCCCCCCGAACTTGTGAGCCCGCATCGATATACCAGTGAACGCACCCTGTGGCGGCGCTCAGAGCATATACCTTACCGGACGGGCTGCCGATGAAGACACGGCCTCCGGCGTAGGTGGCATGGCCGTTGGCGTTCAATTCGCCTGGAAATCCGAATACCCACTTCAGCTTCAAGTGGGGCACCTGGGCGGCTGTGATTCCCGCCATCGCCGCATTCTGAAAACGCGTGTTGGAAGTGTTTACGCCCCAGCTGTTCCAGGCAGGTCCTGCCGATGGATTGAAGTCGTTCTTCGCGGGGGCGCACATCGACTGCGGCGAAGGCTCGGTGCTGAGTGACGTTCCGAAAGCTTTGCCCGTGAGGAATTCAGCGATGGAGCGGCGGCCGGCGGCAGGCCAGCGCATTCCCATCGTGATCATCGGGCCGGTTTCGAGGGCATCGAGCACGCGCTCGGGCGACATGTCGCGCAAAGCTTCGCGCGTCGGAGCACGACCCACCCCAGCGTCGTGACATTGTGCGCAACTGGTCTGGTACATCGATTCGCCGGATTGAGCCTGGGCGGCGGCCTCGCCCGCGAAGAGGACAAGACAAGATACGGCGCAGATCAGGGAGCGGCCAATCGGGTATCTCATAACGCGGGGAAGTATAACATGGGCGAGCGGAAAGCCCGGATTGCAGTTTTGTTCAATGCCGGATGAGCCTGCCTGTTATCTCAGGGTCGGAATGCGCTGTTATTCAGACTCTTTGCGTGGACGGACTTATCGAGACACCACTTCTGAATCGGCTGGCTTTATTGCCGTGTTTGGGTCCACTGCGGCTATCATGAGTTGATGTTGGGTTCAGCGCCGGCCAGGGCCGGGCAGTCGGGGTCGGCGCGGAGGTCTCTAAAACCACGTCCGGCCTGTCGCGCCTACGCGGCGACAGGATGAATCCGACTCCGGAAGATAAACGCAACCTCGACCATCATTTCGCAGGTGGTCTGGCGTGGACAGCCGGCGTCAAGTCGGCGACACAGATTCTCACCTGGGGCTCGCTTCTGGTTGTAACCCGGCTATTATCGCCCTCGGATTACGGCGTCGGCGAAATGGCTGGAACGATGTTTATCTTTTCCAATGTGCTGGCGGAATTTGGCGTAGGGACAGCGGTCCTGCATATGCCCGAACTCAGCCGGACCAACCTGGCGCAGATGCACCTGTTTTCCTTTATGGTGTGCTGCGGATTTTTCGGTCTGGCCACGCTCGCATCACCGCTGGTGGCGTCGTTCTATCACAGCGAGCACGTATCGTTCTTCATGGCCAACAATCTCGGCCTTATACTGACCGGTCTCGAGGCTGTGCCCATGGGGCTGCTGCAACGCGACATGGATTACCGCAGGCTGTCGCTAATAGAAGCCGCGATGGTTTTACTGCAGTCTGTTGTAACGATCGTCACCGCGTGGCTTGGCTGGGGTTATTGGGCGCTTTTCGCCGGCGCGGCCACGGGGAAAACTGCTGCCACCATCATGGTGTGCTCGTGGAAACACGTAGGATTTGTCTGGCCGCGCTGGAGAGATATCAAGGCCCCGGTCGAACTCGGACGGCAGACAGCCATCGGCCGTGTTGCATGGGCGCTCTACTCACAGGCCGATGGAATTGTCGTGGGCCGCGTACTCGGGGCCTCCGTTCTCGGCACATACCGGATGGCGATGAATCTGGCGAGCGCGCCGTCCGAGAAGGTCAGTACTCTGCTGATGCGCACAGCGACACCACTTTTTGCGAACGTCAAGGACGATCCTCCCAAAGTACGCCGATACTACCTGATTCTGGTGGAGATCCTCATGCTTATAGTGATGCCTCTGATGCTCGGCCTTGCGATGGTGTCCCCGCTGGCGATAAGGGTGGTATTGCAGGCGAAGTGGCTGGATGCCGCGGGGCCCGTGCGATGGCTGGCGATCTTCATGGTCCTGCGGACCATCGGTACCCTGACCGAGCAGGTCTTGATTTCGCAGCGGATGACGCGTTTCACGATGAGAATTTCAATCCTGAATTTCGTGATCATGCCCGTGGCATTCATCGTTGCCGCGCTCTGGAAGGGAACTACCGGGGTGGCGGGCGCATGGGTGGTACTGGCGCCCGTAACCATCATTCCTCTGATCGTCAAGGCGTTGCGGACGATTGGCCTGCGGTATCGCGAATTTCTTTCCGCGCTCTATCCCCCGCTTGGAGCGACCGCGATGATGGGGCTGGTGCTGCTCGGCTTAAACAACTGGCCGCGATTTCAGGCTGCGCCGCCGATTCCCCGGCTGGCGCTGCAGGTTGCCGCCGGTGGAATTGTATATGGAAGTGTGCTCATGGGCTTCTTCCGCGAACGTATGCTGCGGTATTTCAATTTTCTGGCGAGCCTGCGAAAGGGGAAAGTGTCGACGGCGGTTTCCGAGGTCGTCGGCCGCATCGATTGAATGAATAGCGGAGCGAGCAGTTTGCTGATCCGTGCGATCGCGCGGATTTCTTCGGTCGACCCGAAGCTGGGCATGCGGTTGAGTGCTTACGCCAATGGCGGCGATGCAATGTTTCATGCGCGCGCGGAGGACTTCTTTCATCGCTACAAGAAGTTTATCGAGGCTCAAGGCCGATCGTTCGATTTCGGTGTCGACTCTTTCCTTCGTCTGCAGCGTAGCGTCGAAGAGCAGCGAGTACAATTCCTGCGCTCCGGCAAATATCAGAATTCCTCCTTCGAGGAAGTGAACCGCTCCGTTTATTCAAACCCGGAAGTGATGCAATACCATATGCATGGCCTGGTGTTTGCCCAATTCCTGTGGCCGGATCAGTATCGCCGGTTCCAGTTTTTCTCCGACACGTTGCCCAGCTATCGCAACATCGGCACGTATCTCGAGATCGGCGGCGGGCATGCTCTCTATGTCACCGAGGCCGCGCGCGTTTTGCCCGGGGCCGCGATCGACCTGGTGGATATCAGCCCCACGTCTCTTGAGATGGCCAAAGCTATCGCCGGAGAGTCTCGAATCCGGTACCATCTCACGGACATCTTCGACTTCCCCGATCAAGCCGCCTTCGACTTCATTACGATCGGAGAGGTCATCGAGCACGTGGAACGTCCCTCGGAACTGTTGACAAAACTTCGGAGCCTGCTAAAACCTGGAGGGACCGTATATATTACGACCCCCGCGAACGCTCCCATGCTCGATCATATTTATCTCTTCCGGAACGCTGAGGAAATTCGTCAGATGCTGACAGCGAGCGGGTTTCGAATTGAGCAGGAAACGAAAGAATACGCAGTGAAGATCAACGACGCGCTGGCAGAAAAGATGAGACTGCCGCTTATGTATGCCGCGTTTGTGACGCCTGTCCAGGTCTAAGAGCGGAGTCAGCTGTGAGACTCAGCCAGTCTCATATCCAGTCATCCGACGCAAATCGCAGCCAGCATTCCCCATCGAGTCTGGTGAGGGCCGCATCCCCGAGCCGAACAGTATTTGCGATGTCGGGATTGTTGGAATGAACCAGAGTCGCGGCCGTCGGGTGACGGAAAATGCCGTGCTCACTGGTCAGTGCGGTCAGGTATTTCGGAATCGACTGCCCCTTGACGGTTGCAGCGCCCTGCTCCCATGCGTCGCGAAAAAGGGCCCGCAGAGTGGGTGCGAAATGATCGCGCCTGCGAATGCCGAGCTGGAGAACAAAAGCGTCACCATTTTTTCTTATCCGATAGACAAACCAGCCGCAGCGCAATCCTTCGGGGTTGCGAACGATCATCGTGCGAAGGTTCTCACCGGGAACACCGGCGGCCTGGGAAATCAGCCACGAGAAGGATGGCTCCGAGTACACCGGCTTCAACGGTTCCCTCCAGCCGATCTCGTGGATGCAGTCGAGCAACTCTTCCGGAGATGCGGGAGTGGAAGAGAAAGGGGAATCCGGCTTGCGCAGGATCGGCAAGGGAAGTTTCGCAAGCAGTGAGTCTGCCGGTCCGGTGAGAATGCCCGCAACGCTCCCAAGCCGATGCGCCAGCCCACTGGCTCGGCGCAATCCACTGCGCCCGGTTTCAAACGGGCGCAGGATTCGAATCCAGTTGAAGGCATAGAGAGGGGCAGTATGACCTCCCAGCGCCGCCCAGATGCCGTTTACTTCGTCGGACGCGCCATCGGTCCACGACATTTCCTGGGGGCCTTGAAAGAGCCGCCGGAGTAACTGGACGGCGGCTGGTCCCCGGCGATATTCCGGATCAACCATGAACTGGGTGATCGTGGCAACGGTAATCGGTTTTCCCCGGAACTCCATGGGCCGCGGAATCACCCCCAGGCTGCCAACGATCTTGCTCTTTTCAACGTAAACGTAGCTGGGGACGGAGGCGGATGTCCATGGGCTCAAGAGCAGAACCTCGCGCAAATAGTTCGGCAGGCGGACACCGGGTAATCGCGTCTGTCCGCGCATCGCGCGAAAGAACAGAGCCGCCAGACCGGGGGCGTGCTCGTCGTTGAAGATCTGTATCTCGCCCATCTCGTGCGCTTAGAGTTTTGGAGAACGTTCCAGATATTCCAACAGCAGATTCTCCCGGAGATGAACCCACGCGATGCGGCGGCCGCCAAAGGCAACCGCTGGTTGCGCTGCGCGCACCAGCGTGGCCTTCAGGCTCTTCATGTGTTCGAGTTGCTGCTCCAGGTCGTCCACTTCAAAGCACATATGGTGAAGACCGCCGCCTCTTTCCGCAAAGTTGCGCACGGGCGACTTAGGGCCGGCCGGCTCGATCAATTCAAACTGCACGCTTCCTTCGGGCGGCAGGCTGACGAAGACCGCTTTAACCTGCTGGATCGGATCTTCGACTATTTCAGAGGCAGGGACCACTCCAAGGGCAAGACGCCACCTGGAAAGAAAATCGTCAATTGAACGGACCACGTGACCGACATGGTGGAGCGACAACTCACTCATCTGGAAGCTTATTGTCTCGCGGCTATCCATTTGGCGCCAGAAACGCCATTCATCATTGTGTCCTGTACAGTAGAAATTTGCGAATCACAGAAGCATTGAGGATTGCACATGGGGCTCCGCACGGGGCTCCGCCATACCCGGTGGTACTGGCATGCGGTTTTACTCCTCTGCATCTAAAGACCTTCCTGCACGCGCATCTGCAGGAAGCGCTTCCTTTGCGAGCGGTCACCCTCACGGAGGGCCTTTTCGGTGATCTGTACGGTACGTTGGCGCGGGCCGCCGCTCAGCCACCGCAAAGCGTCGCGATCGCTCTGGAATGGTCTGATATCGACCCGCGTTTAGGGTACCGGTCAACCGCGCAATGGAGTCCAGCCGCTGCGGATGACATCATGGGCGTCGCCGAGACCACGCTCCGTCGTTTGAGAATCGGCATCGGGAAAATAGCAAAGGAGGTTCGGATTGCGATTTCACTGCCCGGTCTTCCGTTGCCACCGATGTTTCAGACGCCGGGGTGGCAGCAGTCGCGATGTGAGATTCAGTTGTGCCGGCTGATTGCATTGTTCTGCGGGGAGCTTGCGACTGACCGCGATGCGGCTTTCGTGAATGCGAATAGATTGACCGAAGAATCGCCTCTTCGGGGCCGGTTCGACCTTCGGTCGGATTTGCTTTTCGGTTTTCCATATTCCCTGTCACATGCCGATTGCCTGGCGGAATCGCTGACGCGGCTTCTCGTTCCGATCCCGCCTCGGAAAGGCATCATTACCGATCTCGACGATACTCTATGGAACGGCATTGCGGGAGAAGTCGGGCCGGAAGGGATCAGCTGGGATCTGGCGCGCCATCATCACTTACATGCGCTTTATCAGAACCTGCTCTCGTCGCTCGCCGACCAGGGCACGCTCATTGGAATAGCCAGCAAGAACGATGCGGACCTGGTTGAGAAATGTTTTGCGCGGCCGGACATTCTTTTGCGGCCGGAGAAGGTCTTCCCCCGCGAGGTTCACTGGCAGGCAAAATCCACTTCCGTGACACGTATTCTGGAAACCTGGAATGTTGCAGCCGACAGCGTGATCTTTGTGGACGACAGTCCTATGGAACTGGCCGAGGTGGCTGCCGCACATCCCGGCATCCAATGCGTGCTTTTCCCGAAGAATGATTACGCGGCGGCTCACCGCGTCCTCGATCAGATCCGTGACCTCTGTGCCCACGAGCGCGTTTCGCCGGAGGATCTGTTGCGAGCAGCCAGCATTCGCGCGAGTGCGGAGTTTAAACAAATTTCCGGTGAGAATGCGGCGCCTGACGCATTTCTGGAGGGAATGAGGTCCGTCGTTACGATCGATTTTGGCGGCGGGCACGAGGATGGGAGAGTACTCGAACTTGTCAACAAAACCAACCAGTTCAACCTCAATGGCATCCGTCGCACCGCGGAAGACTGGAGGATGTTGACCCTGGCTGAGGGTTCATTCACCGCGGTTGTCACCTACGAAGATAAATTCGGGCCTCTTGGCAGGATTTCGATTGTGCAGGGAAGCCACAGCGGTGGCGTAATGAAGATCGGCACGTGGGTAATGAGCTGCCGGGCTTTTTCCAGACGAATCGAGCACCAATGCCTGCGGACCCTTTTCGAACGTTTTGACGCTCGGAAAGCGACTTTTGATTTTGCCCCAACGGCGAGAAACGGTCCGTTGCAGGAACTACTCGTTTCGTTGACCGGCAATCTGCCGCAGGGTACGGTTTCCCTGGCCAGGCAGGAGTTCCTCGATCGCTGCCCGCGGCTTTTTCATCGTGTGATAGTCAGATCGGACGGAATTCAGGAAGAAGGACTGAATGGATAACATCACTCCGCGACTTATCGACTGCTTTCGGGCCGTATTCCCGGATCTGCCAGAGGCTTCTGTACCGGCTGCGGCACAGTCCAGTGAACCCGGATGGGATTCGGTAGCGACGATAACGCTGATCAATGTGATCGATGACGAATTCCACATACAGCTCGATTTTGAGCGGCTGGAGGAGTTCAATTCGTTTTCGGCTATACATGCCTTCCTCGCGGAGAGCCTGTTTGAGTAGACCCAGGCACCGCCCGGCGAGCCGCCGTCCTGCGGGATGAGAGTATGCGGAGCGGCCCGGGAGGCAATATTGCCCGGCGCGCTATCATTATAAAATGGGTCGGTTTTTGAATCCCGTTGCGTCGGCGTCCGCCCATTCTCCTTCGCAACCGCGCCGAACTGCCAGTTCCGCGGATACTTTGGCACGCAAGAGATATTATCCGGCTCCGGTTGTGGCGCAGACCGGACGCGCGACTGCCTGGACGCTACCGCAGGAAACCAAAGAGCCTGAGGGTTTCCAAAATCTCGCATTCTACGCCGGCCTTGCCATGCTTCTGGTCAGACTGGCGGTGCTGCCCGAGGTGTTGTACTCGATCCTGCACGTCAATACATACATTCTATATCTGGTTGGGCCACCCGCGATCTTTGGCGCCCTGTTTTGCGGGGCGATTCCACGGACACTCAGGCATCCGGCAGGCTGGTTCTGGGTCCTGTTTTTTACTTTCATGGCGATCTCCGTCCCCTTCAGTTCCTGGAAGGGAGGGTCCACCGCCGAGGTCAAGAGTTATGCCGAATTCAGTCTTCCGTTGCTGTTTACCGTGGGCGGGTTGACCCTTACATGGAAGCAGGTCCGTACCACATGCTATGTAATGGGCGTATCGGGTCTCATCAATATATTTACAGCCAGCCTCTTTGCGAAGGAGGATAACGGCCGCATCGATATGATGGCCAGCGGCACAATCGGCAACTCAAACGACCTCGCGAGCCATCTGATTCTGATTTTGCCGTTCGTTCTGTTCATCGCCATGGATAAGCGACGGAACGCTTTCCTGCGCTGGTCGATGATCGCTCCGATCGTTTACGCACTCCGCGTCATTCTCGGAACAGCGTCGAGGGGGGCTGTCATCGCCCTGGTGACGATGTTCCTGTTCGTTCTTATCCGGGCATCTGCGAAACAACGCGTGATAGCGCTCGTCCTTGCAGGATTGATGGCGGCTGCGATTCCCGTTCTCGTACAGGGAAATGCCGCGGCCCGTCTCGGATCGATGATTGGGGAAAGTTCTCACGAAGAGGCGAAAGAATCAGAGGATGCGCGGCGTTATCTTTTGAAGCAGAGCCTTATTTACACCCTGCAACACCCTGTGTTCGGAATTGGAGTAGGCCAGTTTGCGACCTACGAAGGCACGTCGGCGGTTGCCGAGGGCAGAGTCGGCAACTGGCACCAGACGCATAATGCGTTCACCCAGGTATCAAGCGAATGCGGGATCCCGGCACTCCTTGGTTTTATTCTGGGCTTAGCCGCGGCGTTGCGGTCGTTAAGCAGGACATATCGGGAATCGAGGCGCGGGGGATTCACGGAGATCTCCAACGCCGCCTTCTGCTACCTGCTGGCGATGGTCGGCTATCTTGTTTCCATCTTTTTCCTCGCAAACGCGTATCGATTCTATCTGCCTGCCATGATCGGGCTGGCCATAGCCATGAGCTCGGCCGCGGCCAGGGAAATGTCCGCCGGCAACAAGGTTCCGGAATTGGCGTCCGCGTTCGGCTCGCGCAATGGGCTCGCCGTTCGAATCTAAAAAGGCTGGGGCGGATTTGAACGTGCCCCGCCGCCGGCGAATTCTGTACGTGCATTCCACTTTGATGCCGCCTCCCGTGGACCTCTCCACAGACCGCTTTTATCTTCTTTCCGGCGAGCTCGAGGGAGATATCCTGCAACCGATCTGGTTCCAGAGTCCTGCCCAGGTCGAGGCGATGTTCGGCCCCGGATCTTACCCCGTTTATACCGCTGGGAATTTTCGCTATCACTGGTTCCTGTCTTCAACCGCTCAGGGAATCGGCAACAGACTGGCGACTTTCTGGTTCTATATTCGGAAGGGCCTCGAGGTCTACCGTCAGCGGCGATTTGAATGTATCGTGGCCTATTCCCACATGACTACAGGACTCTTCGCGGGCGCCCTGAAGTTGCTTACAGGAACAAGGCTGATCACGGAAATAGCCACTACTCCTCATCTGGTTTACATAACAGAGAGCCCGGTGCCCGACTGGCGCCACCGGATCAGGAAGCTGTACTCGGATATCAGTCTGCACCTCTCCATGCTCTTATCGAATCGGGCTCATTTCCTCTTTCCCGATCAGCTTTCACCTTATCCATTATTGAGGAAGGTCCGGAATTCGGTGTTTCACGAGTTTGTGCCTGTGGGCGCGATCGACAGGCCGCCTCGGGAAGAAAACCCCGAGTTGTACGCGCTGCTGGTTGGCGCCCCCTGGTATCTGAAGGGGGCCGATGTGCTGATTGAGGCCTTCCTGTCCCTGTCAGACGAATTCCCGGAATTCAAGCTCCGTATTCTGGGTTACTTTCCGGACATCGAGCAGCTCAGGAGCCTTGCTCACGGCTCCACCCAGATTGAATTTCTGAAGGCGAGGCCAAATCCTGAAGCGATCGAGATCATTCGGCGCGCGACGGTTGTGGTGCTGCCGAGCCGGTGCGAAGGGATGGGCCGCGTACTGATTGAGGGAATGGCAGCGGGAATTCCCCTGATCGGATCAAACATAGGCGGCATTCCCTTTATGATTCGCGATCAGGACAATGGCTTCATCGTGCCTGTGGGAAACGCGCCAGCTCTTGCCGATCGCCTGCGTCGATTGTTTACCGACAACGATATGCGACACCGCATGGGGGCACGGGGATACGCACGGGCGCACGAGGAACTGAACGAAACGGTTTATGTTCGGGAGTTTGTCCGCATGGTTGAAGCTACCATGCAGAGAAGCGGCTAACTATAACCAGGACAAGAAGCGACTAAGAAACACTACCGGCAGACGCGCGGCCAGTCCGATTGGCATCTGCAGTCTGGACCCGGTCCACAAGGTCGATATATTCTTCTCGCGGCAGTTCGAAGAAACGTTCCGCGTATCTGCATTCTCCGGCGCCCAGCATGCGAGAGTGGTACATGTTGAGCCCGATTGTACTTCGAACATAGTCAATCGCTTTGTTCGCAAAAGTAAACGCCGAAATCATCGCGGATTTTCTTTCGATGACGTCGTCGATAACTACCAGGACGTTCGGGATGCAGAGCCCCCAAACTTCGTATCCAAGTACGCGCACCTGCCAGGGAATATCCTTAAGCGCACGCGCCAGGATATAGTTGGCGATCCGGTGATCCGGGTGCCCATCCAACACAAACGGAATGAAAACGGCGTCAGCGCGGCGCTCATGGAGAATCGAGCGCAGTTTCCCAGCAGCCTCGGGGATACTGTCCTCCAGCCGGGGGTAGTTAAAGAAGACTGGAGGGTCGAGCCCGAGAGTATCCGCCGCTCGGCATGACTCCTTGTTCCGCATCTCACTCATTGCCTCGCGGGACATGCCCAGTTCTTCCCAGCCGTCCGCCCCATCCTGCAGAATCACCACAGCGGCGCTCTTCCCGGTGGAAACCTGCAGCGCGAGGGCGCCCCCGCAGCCGATCGCCTCATCGTCCTGATGTGGAGCGATGACGAGCATCGATTTGCCAAATGGCGCGCGGACAGGAAGGGGCCGTACAAAAGTCGAAAAATAATCCGTCATGGAAGCCAGCGCCAGCATGCGGAGTTCGACGTCGCCGATGGATGCGTTAAGGAATAGCTTGAACCGGCTGCGCCCGTAGAGCAAGGGAACCGCTACTCGGTAGAGGCGCCTCAGATAGTCGCGGATCATTGTCAACTCGCGAGCGGAAGATACAAGTCAGCCCCGCTCTCTTAGCTTCTGAAAGAAGGCCCTGGCCCGCATGTATTTGAGAGCCAGGCGGTCTTTCACATATGGTTTGCCGCGTGCGAACCAGAAATATGAGGGAGCCAGGGTGCTGAATCCAGCATGAAGACTCTTCACTTCAAGAGCATCGTTGGCCCAAAGATTCTTATAGCCCTCCTCTCCCAAAAGGAAATCGATGCCCTGCCAATTCCTGCAGCAGGCCTCTTCGACAACCATGCCGACGTGGATTTTGCTTGGCGAATAGACACCGAACTCCGCGCGATAGGTCGGACGATACCATTGCAGCCAGTCTCCGGCGAAAAAGCCGAACTGATAACTGACATCAATGTCGCCACAGCGTACCGTCGAAAAGTGAAGGCCCCGACCCCAAAGATGGCGAAGTATCGCACGGAAATGACGCTGCTGGCGGGGGCCCTGAAACATGCCGGGAAAGCCCTGAGCGAGCCATTTCTCGTCGTGGACGCGAAAGAATTCCGTGAGAACCGGTTCGGCTTCCGCTACAGTCGAAGGTTGCCACAGCGAAACCGGACCCCGCTCGGATGCGAGACGTTTGCGCTGTCGCTGGATATCCCGGCGATGGCTGGAAGGCCAGTCGCGCGATACCGATTCGTAGTCTCTGCCATCCAGACGCAGGCGAGGCGCGACCTCCGACGATTCGACCCATGGCATTCCATGGGCTGTAAAGTAGCCGCGCAGCACGTCCAACGAAGGGTCGGTGACGGGGATATTCGGCCACCAGTAGACTCCATGGCGCCCGAAATGCCGGATAGCCGCATCGAGCATCGCCGGCAAAGCCGTGTTCGTGTATTCCGGTGCTACTACGGGCGGCGTGTAATCCCCGCGCCCTATCGGCGCGACCTGGCGGAAATACAGTCCACGGGAATCCGTTCGGGTTCTGGACAGGGGGAGAACACCGACCAGGCGGCGTCCTTCGCGTGCGGTGATTACCGCGATATCCGCCGAAGGGAAAGCATCCAGCCATGCCAATTGCCACGCTGGCTGGGAAAATGCCGTGACGAAACAATCCCCGAGCAGGTGCTCCCATTCGCTGGCAACCGCTTCCAGCCCCGATCGGCCAGCGGAAACTTCGACAGTAATCATTATTCCGGGGAACCGGCCTCAGTTGCCGCGGAGCCATTGGACCGCTGACGCCGCGATTAACCCAGTCTAATACATGGTTTGCGACTAATGATCTCAGACTGGAAGGAGGTGGAGTCTTGGCGATGCACGCCTGTTATAGTCGGAAAAATTGAGCCAACCGGGGCGACAAAAGTTCGGATCAGCCACTGCCACCCGGCTGCCGGAAACGGAGTCAGGCCGCATTCAGCAGGGAGAGCAGGTCTGCCGTCCGCGCCTGCCAGCTGAAACGCTGGCGGAGCAGCAGACGCGCTTCACTCAATTCCCGGCTTAACACGCCGGGGTTCTCAAGAAGACGGATCACGAGGCTTGCAAACTCCTCCGCATTTCGCGTAACGAGGACGACGTTACGGAATTCCGGCGGCAGGAACTCCGCGGCGAGCGAAGTTCCCACGACAGCGGTGCCCGCGGCGATGGATTCGAAGACCTTGTTCTTAAATCCGCTACCCGATACCAGCGGCGCCACGTAGAGAGTGGCCTGGGCAAGCTCGACTTTCATGTCTTCCACCATGCCCGTGATGAGAACCGACGAACTCTGACGCGCAACGAGCGCCGGTATTGGGTTCGCACCCACTACCACGAGGTGGACTGAAGAGCGCTGTCGCCGGATTGCAGGCAACACGTGATCGATGAACCAGAGAGCGCCCTCATAATTCGGTGGAAAATCCATTCGTCCGCTGAAAACAAGCCGGTCGGGGATCTTGCAGATTGCTCCGGAATCTCCGCTGTCAACGCCGTTCAGGACGACACGAACGTCGGTCGCGCCCGGACAGACCCGGCGAAAAGCTTTCTGATCGACCGGGGAGACAACCAGGTTTACCTGAGGGAATCTGGCGTAGTAGTACTCCTCCAGAAAACGAATGACACCCTCATAGAGCTTGCCCGGGATTTCTCCAAACGACCGCGACCGGGCAGACTGGCACAAAGCCCGCCAATAGAAAAGGGAATAAGAATCGCACCAATCGATGACTATGCGCGTTGTGAGAGTGAGGTGGGGGACGGTGAAAAGGTAGTTCCGATCACTTATGATGCATGCATCGGCCCGTTCGCGCTCGATCAGGGAGAGCATCTCTTCAACGTGCGGCGCCTGTTGTCGAGCCATAACGCGGTTGCGCAGGCCAGGATGAATCAGAAAGCGGCTAAGTGTATTTCCAGTTCCTGTGGCGCGCCAGGTCTTTAGCTGGGAAAAGCTGTCGATGACTCCTGCCCGTTGAAGGCGGTTCAGTTCTTCCGGATTATAAGTAGAATCCGAAACCGCGAAATGGACGGACCAACCGTCTTCCCGAAGCCACCGGGAAAAATTCGTATAGCGCGGGATTGCACCATTCGGCTCGGAAGAAAGACTCAAAACCCACAGTAGCGACCGACCGCGAGCCGGAAGTCTACCCGATGAATCCTGCACCTGAACCTCCCAGGCGATTATCCCACGCACCATTCTCCGACATCGCAATGTTGCGGCCGGCATCGATACCACGAACAAGCTGCCGGTTAACAAAATGAGATGAGTGCAGGACCTGTGTCTGACGACGATGTTTCGCCCCTCTTAAGCGCAGGGCCTTAAGCCGTTCACACATGGAAGCAGCTTTTTTTTCGGACTGCAACATACTGATTATCTTATGCTTCTTACTTAATAAGGGTAAAACTACCGCAGTGGTATTTTATCTCCAGGACGTAGAATGCGGGCATGAAAAGCATCATGTCAAGCACAGTCGTGCTGGCCGCAGTGTTCGTCAGATTCGCTGCTGGCCAAACCCAGGTGGATCTGTCGAAGCAATCGAAATCCGTCGATTTCAGTTCGAGTCAGTCCACTAAACCATTTCAAACCGGCAATACCCTTCCGGCAACCTGCAGCGTCGGTCAAATGTTTTTCGTTACTTCGGCTCCGGGCGGACAAAACTCGTATGGATGCGTCGCTGCGAACACCTGGGCACTGGAATCCGGAACAGCGCCGCCGGCAACGACTGTCCGGAGCTCCGGGACGGAGGTCGGTACACGGTCCGCCGTGGACTTTCTAACCGGTCCGGGCGTGTTGGAGGCCATTAGCGATACAGGGCAGGAGATCGCCGTACAATCCACGCTGGACACCTCTTATGTGGAAACCCGTCCCGGCGAGCAATCGGGAGTGGCGCTACTTTGTCAGTCCGCGAGTGGAAGCGGCGCGGCGTACACATGTGGGGCGTCGCCGGCGTTGACCACATATACGAATGGAATGGTTCTCCACTGGACCCCGGATGTTGATGGGGCTGGCGGCCCCACCACGATCGATGTGGACCTGCTCGGGGCAAAGCCTCTTACCCTGGCCGATGGCGCGACCAATCCCGGAACCAGCGACATATTCGCGGGCCAACTTTATCTCATCTGGTATGACGGTGCTGAGTTCCGATTGATCAGCGGCAGTTCAAGCTCGGGATCCGGCGGAACCGGACCTCAGGGCCCCCGTGGAGCGACCGGACCCGCAGGTCCTGAAGGACCCGCTGGAGCCACAGGGCCATCCGGACCCGCCGGGGCCGGTAGTGGCGCGACTCTCGATTTCCAGAGTGGCACGGCGGCTTTTACCATGAATGGGAGCGATGTGACGATCTTTTCAGGATCCACTCCTGTAACCCTTGAGGCGGGCGCTTGTTTGACATTCAGCGCCGGCGCCACCGCTACCGGAGCGGCGTCGGCGGCGACCACACTGAAGGTCTTCGCCGATTCAACCCTAATCCATACCTTTTATCCCAGTGGTGGCATGCCGGAATACCAAACCTGGGGGTATTGTAATCTACCCGGCTCGAGTACGAACCAGCTAAGATTTGAAATCACTCCGCTATTTTTTGGTGGCACTTCAACTTCGATAAACTCCATCGACGGATACTCAAACCTACCGACTCCTGTCACGTGGGGGAGTACCCCTCACACACTCTATTTGAAAGCGAATGCGGCATCTGGAACAGTAAGCGGCTCGTTTTGGTTCGTCAGGTAACAACATGACAAATGACTATTTCTCCGTGCCAACAACGAGAGGGCAAGGGAGTACCGTCAAGCCGGTTTGCGGACCCCGTAACTCCGCTCGCCGATCTCAACAGGCTCCCGAAAGAGCGTCTCTCGACGGTTTGATATCCAAGGAGAACAGGATGATGCGGACGGAGTTTGTTAACATCGAAGACACACAGAGTATGCAGGGCCGCATTGTCCCGGAGCGAACTCTGGTGCCTGTCCGGTGTGTTTCCAGGGAAGGATCGATTAGAGTGAGAGCCCTTAAATCCCTCGATGCGTATGCCGCGAGGGCGATCCTGTTGTTGTTTTCATTATTGCTTTCCAACGGGGCTTTTGCCGGCCAGTCGGCGGTGTTTACAGCCACTACACCGGCTATCTCGGTGGCAGATCCGGTTGCTGCTCAGAATCAACCGTGGCGGGTAGAATTTCAGGTGCACAACTGGACGCTTCCGCCCGCGGGAACTCAGTCGGAGACCTTCTTTTACTTCGCCGGGCTGGGCGCCGTGGCATATTTCTACCCGGATGGCTCAATGGCCACGGGATCGTCGCGAGACACAGTGGTCGAGCAGCAACCCTGCTTCGTAAAGACCACCGGGCTCACCAACGTCCTGGTACGCCTGCAGCGCGACGTTGCGAATATGCAGATCACCTGCGAGCTGTGGAACTACGACGGAACCGCTTACACCAGCCAGGTAGATCACATAAAAACACTGGGAACCTCGTCGTTTGGCGGGGGAACCATTGGCGGAGCGGGACTCACCGCATCGATCGGGTTTCTGCGTGTGTTCTCCACTGCGGTTCCGCTTGGCAGTCGGCCCCCCGCGACCGCGGATGTGGGCGACTATGTGAATTTCACGCTGGACGGCAATTTAAACGATACCGGCGCGCGAGCGCGCAACGGCTCGGGGACATTGACATACGTTGCGACACCCAATCAGGTTCCAATCGCGCTTCCGAAAACTCTCAATGCTCCTTCATGGAGCAACGCGGTATCCCTCAGGGCAGGTTTTCCCGCGCAACTTGACGGCTCCGCAAGTTACTCCATGGCGGATGGGGATTCCTCTGTCACCTACCTTTGGCAACAACTCAGCGGACCGTCAACACTCATCTGGAAGAACAGAGACAAAGCGCAGCCAACCATCACCGGACTTATTTTCGGCGACTATACCTTTCGCCTGCAGGTAACCGATGTCAAGGGTAATAAGGCAAACGCGACACTGGAGGCCGGGGCTGTCGCGACCGACGCCAACGGAGTCGTCGTGAATGCCAATCCGGCGGCCGATGCTCTCTTCGGGCCGATGATAGCCTTCGGCAAGAATCCGTGGGGCTGGGCCGACGCAAGGAATCTCGCGATGGAGAATCTGCAGAAGAACACTTATGCGACTCCGCCTACGTGGTCGTCGCCTGCTGAAAACCATCCGGTAACTTATCGTTATTTCGGGATAACGTCGCCGCTTACAACCTTGTCCGCCGATCTCTCTCCCACGGCGACGACGATTCCGGTTGTGAACGCCGCCACCATCGACCTGTCTGCTCTCCCGACCGAGATTCTGGTCGGCAGCCTTCTCGGGCCGGAGATCGTGAGGATATGTTCCGCTGCGGGCAATGTTCTGAACGTTTGCTATGACGGGCGTGCTTTCCATGCAGGGCATTCGCTGGACAAAGGGCCTTCCGCCTGGCCGGCAGGGGCCGGGATCTGGCAGGCCAGAGTTCATGGCGCAGGTACTCATTTTCTGACTACTATTTGTCGCTTCGGTGCGGGCTATACTGTGGCTGCGAATAGCACGATTACCTCCGCGGGCTCGGTCGTTCTAACAGCGGGTTCCGCACTGGTGACCGGCACCGGCGTAGTCTGGGACGGCACTCAGAACTCTTTGGTTATTGCTGTCAATGCAACCCACGGTGGCGGCGTTCCTTTCACGTTTTTGGCGAGTGTCGTCAGCGCTGCGGGGACTGCTCTTACCTTGTCGCGCCCCTACCCGGCGGATGCCGACGGCGGCGCCTTTTCCTACAATATTTTCAGCGATCAACGGAATATTGTTTTGAACTACACCAGGACCGACTCGGCCCCCGGCTCCATTTACTTCACGACCGCTGGCTGTGAATCCGACACAGATCTTTACCTGGATGGAGGCTGGGACAACAGCTACACGGGACAGCTGGTAAGCGCATCGCCGTACTCCTACATGGATGGTTTCGGTTATGTTGGCGATTTCTCGCCCAACTACTACGATATGGGTCTCGCTCATTATGCGTTTTACTTCCGGTCGGGCTTGCGCCAGGCACTCACCTCCGCAAGGAGTATCGAAGACTACTGGATTCACTATCCCGAAATTGCGGAAGGGGAAGCCGGAGGCATCCCGCGCCGCGAGTCCATAACGGGAGTATATGCGGCTACTCTACTCGATGGAGACCGCGCATCAAACTGGCCCGGACTGCGTTCCTATGCGAAGGCCGGCGTTACAGTCGCGCAGGCGAACAACTGCGACGACGACCCTCGCGAGACCGCATATGAACTGAGCTGGCTTGCGCTCGCGGCGCAGTTCGATCCGGATCCGGCGCAGCGCCAGCAGTGGCAAACGGCTATGGCATCGGCATATTCGCGCGATAATGGCTGCAAAGGTACGGATAATTCTTATCCCTCGGGTTTCTACTGGAACCCAGGTCAATTTCCGCCCGTGATTGCAACCAGCGGATCACTTCAGCTAACCCCCGCGAGCGGAACTTTTCCTCCAAACATGTGCTACGGCGTGGCGTCTGGAACAGCTATAGCCACCAATGGTTCAGCGATGCTCACCGGCGTGACGGGCTCCTTCGTCCTGCCCGCCGGAAGCAATCAGCTGATTGTGGGAGGCACGCGCATGGGCAACCGCTATGATCTGGCGGCTCAATTTGACTTCAATTCGCCAAACAGCGTGACAATGTCGGCGCTCTGGCCGGGCGATAGTGGCGTTGTTTACTGGACCATCCAAAACAATAACGATACTCAACTGGTTACCACGATCGCGACTGGCCAGAGTGACTCCGCGAACTTCGGGCAGATTTTCGGCTGCACCGAGACTGATTCCACCCATATCCTGCTGCACCGGCCCTGGCCAGGCAGCAGCGGCACTTACAATTTCTACTCGAGTAACCTTGTCGGTCGGGGCACCCAACCTTTTATGATGGGAATCAAGACCTTGCAGGAACGATTTGGTGCTCAGGCCTTCGCGCCCTACAAGAGTCTGGATGAGGGAGTCGCGAACTGGGTTGGAACAGTAGGATTCGATGTCGCGCTCAAGGCGATCTCCTACGGACGCGGGTTCCCGCAATGCGAACCCCTGCTGACGGACAGCGGCATCACCGATGTCGGCTATCGCAATGCGAATTGCGTCGAAAACAGTAACGATCCGATCGCGGTATCGGTGGCGCGCGCGCGAAACTCCGAAGCGCAAAACTCGATGACCGTCAATTATCTGGCTCATCCGACGGCTGCGAACCAGCTGCTGGGGGATCAATTCTATGGAGGGACATTCGGTGCATCCGGATATACGGCCCCCGGCTACTTCAGCGATGGCATTTCAGCGAGCAATCTGGATGACGTCAGTCTGGGCGCATACAAATGGCCGGGATTCTTCTTCGGAGTCGGTATGGCGCACCAATGGCCTGCCGCCCGCGTGGGAGGGGTTGCACCGCCGAAGAACCGGACGGTCTATGTTTCCTTTAACCCCGGAGCCGCCGCCTCTGCTCGTGTTGTGTTGACGGCGCCCTCGGGCGCTAATACGAGCTGGCAGTGCGGTTCGACCTCGCCCTGTGCGGTCACGGTTGATGACCGGCAGGGCAGTTACTGGTTTCGCATTCAGTATCTTTCGGAAAGTGGCCGGGTGGTAGCTCAGTCGGACCCGGACCTGCTTGCGGCGGCCGAGTAGCAGCCTAAGTCGCGCGAACGTATAGATGACCCTGCGCGGCTGTCGCGGAATTTGTCTCAGTGATCACGGCGCCGGTTTCCACATGGAGGATGTTCCGATAGCCGAGCGACAGAAGATGCTGTACGATGGCATCCACGCGCTGTCGCTTGTCTTCCATGCCGGCCCCGTGCATCTCGAGAAACAAATCCGGACGGTTCGCCAGAGTCTTCGTCGCGCCGCGAAGCACTTCCAGTTCAAAACCTTCCACGTCAACTTTTATCAGATCAGGCGGCTCCAGCCCTTCTTCGGCGTCGAGGGTGCGGAGCTCGATCGTCTCGTGTTCCGCGCCTGAAGCAATTTTCCCGTCGATGCTGGCTGTACCGGGCGCCAGTGGATCGAAGCTCATGTCGGCACGCATGGCCACGGACGACAAGCCCCAGGGCCTGACCGTGACGCTGGAAAATCCGTTGAGCCGCAGGTTCTCGCTGAGGCGTTGCCGGTTGCGGCTGTTTGGCTCCCATGCCGCCACCCGGCGGGCGTGGCGGGCAAAGTAAATCGTCAGCAGACCGTGAAATGCGCCAATGTCGTACACCACTTTACCCTTCAACTCGAGCGCGCGCCAGAATCGGAATTCGGGCGTGTCGTTGGATTCGAAGGGCAGCCAGCCGAGGCCGCCGCGGCGGCGCAAGCCTTTGTTGAGGCCATTGCGCACCGTATACGTGACATGATCGAACAGATTTTTGCTGATCCACGCGACGGCTCTCTGTTTTGTCATGATTGCGCGAGTTTTCTACCCCAGGGTGGCAGTCGCATGCCGCGATTATACCGTCGTGGACATGAGGCCGATTCGCCCGATAATCGACATCGATCTGGAACAATTATGTTTCCGAATATGTCCTCGAGCGCCCCGGCGAGTTTGTCCTCCGGCCACCATGACCATTCCGGCAACTGTGTATCCAATAGAATCCAATATTCGACCCGACGTTAAGCACGGTCCGGTTCTCTTGAATCCCGGCGCCTGGAGTCCCGGTTTGTTGGTTTCGAAACCTCGGGAAGCCGGCCGATCAGGCCCGCCCTCCATTGACAAGATTCGGCTGCGCGCAAAACCAATCGCCGCAAAACGGTGACCGCTGCCTCGAATATCGATCTCGCAAATCCGCTACCTTCCAAATCAGCGGGTTTCTCTGATTCAAGCGCAACCCAACCTCAAAAACAACGCGGGCCGTGAGAGGACCTCGTGAAAATTGATTGCGCCGATCAAACCGGCTACCTATTGAGAAAATGGCATGGTGATTGGCGGCTCGGCGATTTTCATAAGACGGCGCTGAATCGCCCGCGGCTCGGTTCGGGGCATTTTTGTTCCGGGCGCCAGGAATCCCCGGCAAGAGGTTGCGGTATGAGGAACTCACTAGCCCAGCTAAGTCTGCGGGCGCCCAGGAATCGGCATCTGAAACAATACTTCGTATGTGCGGCATTGCCGGCATTGCCTTCACCACTGGATTGTCCACAGCCGAATCGGCCGTGTGCGCTATGCTCCCGTCCCTTCGCCGGCGCGGACCAGACGGCGAGGGCATTCATTTATGGCCAAACGCGGGTTTCGGGCATTGTCGTCTCGCCATTATCGACCTTAGCCCCGCGGGAGCTCAGCCGATGCTGTCAGCCGACGGCGCTGTCGGAGTCGTTTTCAACGGGTGCATTTACAATTTCCAGGAAATCAGGCGCGAGCTCGAAACGCGCGGGCATACCTTTCGATCGCAATGCGACACTGAGGTACTGATCGAAGGCTACCGGGAGTGGGGCGCCGACGCTTTATTGTCCCGCCTGCGCGGCATGTTCGCCTTTGCAATCTGGGACGAGCCCCGCCGCACGCTCACTCTCGCGCGGGACAGGCTTGGAGTAAAGCCGCTCGTCTACAGCTTGTCGGACAGTCGCATAGCCTTCGCTTCCACCCTGGATGCCCTGCGTGCCGCTGGCTTTACCGGAGAAATCGACCGCCAGTCGGCACTCGAATTTCTGGATCTCGGCTTTGTCACTGAAGAGCGCAGTATCTTTACCGGTACGCGGAAACTTCCTCCGGCAACACTCATGGAATGGCGCGACGGAAAGATTATCGAGCGCACGTACTGGACCTTGCCTGAGGCTGATGCGGCATCGCCTGTCCGCTTCGAGGAAGCTGTTGAAGAGACCGAGCGGCTCATTGTCGAGGCCGTCAGGCTGCGCCTCATTTCAGACGTGCCGATCGGCGCGCTTCTAAGCGGGGGGATCGACTCGACGCTGGTTTGCTGGGCGCTTTCGAAACTGCGGGCGAACGTCCGGGCTTTCACAGTTGGTACGCCTGGCGACAGCGAGGACGAAAGCCAGCAGGCGCGCGAGATAGCGCGTCAACTCGGCGTTCCGCACGAGGTCGTCAATCTCGGCGAGGATGCGCGTGCGCCGCTCGAAGAGCTTACAGCCGCATTCAGCGAACCCTTCGCGAGCACCTCGGCGCTGGGCATGTTGCGTGTCTCCAAGACCGTACGGTCGAAGGCAACTGTGCTGCTTACCGGCGACGGGGGCGACGACGTCTTTCTGGGCTATCCGTTTTTTCAGAACGCATGGAAAGCGCAACAATTGGCCGGCAAGCTGCCGGCTGTTTCGGCCGCATTGTGGAAACTCGCGCGTCCGCTCACCAGAAGCATTCCTGCCATGCGACGCTTCTCGAATTTCATCGACTACTCAGTCGGAGGCATCGGCGCCTATGGACGCGTGCGCCTGGGTTTGCCGTACTTCAACCACCGTTCGCTGCTTGGTGCGCGGCTGCGCGGTCAAGGTGTAGCGTACCGGCAGGTTCCCGATTCATTTGTTTCTTCAAGGCGGCTGCTCAGGGATGTATCGCAGTTTCATCGTCGAATGCACTTCACCTCCGAGTTCATGACCAAGGTGGATGGCGGCACAATGTTCTATTCCCTGGAGGCTCGCGCCCCCTTCCTCGACCAGGCTTTATGGGAGTACGCCGCCACTTTACCTCCCGCAATTCATTTTCACGGGGGCATGCTGAAAGCGGTTCTGCGGGAAATAGTGCGGCGGGACGTAGGTCCCGATGTCGCCTTTCGCCCGAAGCAGGGTTTCACAATTCCGGTTGAGAAATGGCTTGCGACAAAATGGAGCGGCCATCTGAAGGAACTGAAAGGTGACGACACACTTCTGGTTCGGGAGGGATGGATAGAGCCAGCGGCACTCACGGCGGCCGTGAATGAAGCGCTCAATCAGCGAGAGCTGCCGAAGCAACTCTTTCATACACTCGTGTTCGAACATTGGCTTCGCCGAAACAAGGCCTGATGGCGTGTTCCAGGCTTGTCGATAGATAGAATGAGAGATTGTTGCTGAAAAGGCTCTTCAGCGGTTTTGCAGCACGAGGTTTCCTCTGTTCTTTAATGCCCGTCTCGTTAACGACCGGCCCCGCGACAACCGGCCCCGCAACAAGAAGCTGAATCGGGTCGCTGGGGCATCCGCCCGGCGGCCGCGGACAGAGCAACTGACAGGCCCCTGGGCATGAGTACAGACTCCCTGGGAAGGCGTTTCAACATACTCCTGGTTTGCGACAGCTATCCGCCTGTTTTAGGTGGTTCCGAGATAGAAGCGCAGCGCGTAAGCCGCGCTCTCATCCTGCGCGGGCATCGGGTTCGCGTGCTTTGCGCCGGTGGCCCGCCGATGCCCTCGCAACAGGAATGGGTGGACCCGTTTGGCGTGCCGGTCAGCATTCTGACGCGCCGCTCCAGTGGGCGCTGGAAAGATGTGATGTTCGCGATTCAAGTGGCTCGGATCATACGGCGGGAGCGGCAGAACTCCAACGTCATCTATTTCCTGATGCAGGGCCTGCACGTGGCGACGGGGTTTCCGGTTGCTCGCTTGCTTCGCAAGTCGATTGTAATGAAGATCAGCGGCAGTGGAGTCATCCCACTGATGCAACGGTCGCTGATCGGCCGCCTGGAACTGCGCTGGATTCGTAAATGGGCCGCGCGGCTACTGGTACTCAACAACGGCATGGTCGAAGAGGCCATATCTCACGGATTTTCGCGTGCACAGCTCACTTTAATGCCGAATCCCGTCGACATTGACGAATTCGAGCCAGGTCCACCAGGCGAAGCCGCGCAGTGGCGTGTTGATCACGGGGTCCCCGCAAATGCGGTCGTCGTCATCTATGTGGGGCGTCTTTCCGCCGAAAAGGGTCTGTACGAATTGCTCAGGGGTTTCACGCATGCCGCGCGGAGCGCGCCGGATTTGTTCCTTGTGCTGGTGGGCGATGGCCCATTGCGCGCCGAACTGGAGAGTTACGCAGGGGGACTAACGCCTGGCTCCCAATGTATCAGGTTCGCCGGAAGGGCGCCCCTGAGTGAAGTTGTTCGCTGGCTGCAAGCCAGCGACATTTTCGCGCTAACTTCGCCGAGTGAAGGCTTTTCCTGCGCATTGTTGGAGGCCATGGCTGTGGGCGTGGCGCCGGTTGTCAGTAATATTCCAGCGAATCTGCAACTGGTGAATCCGGATGAACAAGGCCTCGTTGTGCCATATGACGACGATCGCTGCGTCGGTGAGGCGTTTCTGCGCTTGTCGCGTGATCCAGCACTGCGCCGACGGCTGGGCGAGTCAGCCCGACGCCGAGTCATGGAGAACTTTGCCACCAACCGGGTGATAGAGTTATATGAAAAGCTTTTCGAGGATGTCGTTGACCGTAAGGATCTGCAATGAAAAGCCCTTTCAATTGGCAAGTGATCCGCGTCGGCCGTCTCGCCGTGTGAACATGCCAGCATTTGAAAAGATATATGTCGCAAGTTGACTGGCCTGCCTGGCATTGCCCCCAGCATCTGGAAGTTCTGGACATCTCGGCGAAGCGCCTGGACTGCTCCCGAGAGCATCATTTCGATATCGTTCGCGGCGTGCCCCGATTCGTGTCCGGTTCAACCTATGCCGATCATTTCGGAGCCCAATGGAACAGGTTCCGCCGCACACAACTCGATTCGTATACCCACCTGCCGATCACCCGCGACCGCTTACGCAGATGTTTCGGTGAAGATCTCTGGAACAGCCTTCCTGGCAAGCATGTTCTTGAATGTGGCTGTGGTGCTGGGCGTTTTACCGAAATCCTGATCGCCCGCGGCGCCAGAGTAACATCCATTGACCTCAGCGACGCAGTCGACGCAAACGCCGATCAATTCCCGCCCGGAGAATTTCACAGAATCGCACAAGCGGACATCGGACAACTGCCCTTTGCGCCCCGGTCTTTCGACGTTGTCCTTTGTTTGGGCGTGATCCAGCATACCCCGGACTCGGAGCGAACCATAGCTCAACTCTACAATCAGCTCGCTCCGGGGGGCAGCCTGATAATAGATCACTACGTTCTTACCCTCAACTGGTACTTGAAGACGGCGCCGCTCTTTCGTGCCTTCATGATTCATATGAATCCCGCCGCGGCACTAAGACTTACGGAGGTACTGGTTCAGAGATTATTGCCGCTGCACAAAATGGTGAGGAATGTTCCAGGTATCCGATCCATCGTCCATCGAATTTCCCCGGTCATGTCTTATTACTCTGTTTACCCGGAGCTCAGCGATGAGCTGCAGCGTGAATGGGCCCTGCTGGACACCCACGATACCTTGACCGACCGGTTCAAGCATTCGCGGGACCGCGCGCAAATCAATGGAATCTTAAGGTCGCTCGGCATGGAAGACATTTGGTGTGCGCAAGGTGGTAATGGCGTTGAAGCAAGAGGGCGGCGGGTTCAAGGCGTCGCGTCTTCGCCCGAGGCCCCAGCCACCTCAATGCGATGAGAGATGGATCGCGTCTGCAGTTTGGGGATGGGTCGGCCATGTTCCGGCGCAGTGAACCCTGAACAAACGGCGGCCATGCTCTTGTTACGCGTTTCCGATAGAGTGCTGACTTGAAGACGCTGATGAAGGGCGTGCTGCGCACGGTTTTTTTGGCCATTGCCTTTCCTTGTGCTTTGACATCCGGCTTTGGGCGCATTGAAGCGATTTACCGTTTCTGGACGCACTTCAGCGCGATCCTTCCGGGGCTGCCGGGCGATTATTTTCGCAGCGGCTACTACCGCCTGACGCTTGAGAAATGTGCGCTCGAAAGCCGGATCGAGTTCGGCTCTTTCTTCGCGCATCCGCAAGCGTCCGTGGGTCGAGGCGTCTATATCGGCTGTTACTGCGTTCTGGGGAGAATCTCCATTGGGGACAGAACCCAGATTGCGACGGGCGTTCAAATCCTGAGCGGCAGCAGGCAGCATGCCCGCGATAGCGAAGGCCGCATTCTCGGCGCCGAGCTGAGCAGTTTTAAGACGGTGGTGATAGGCTCGGATTGTTGGATCGGCGCTGCGGCAATCGTAATGGCGGATGTTGGTAACGGGGCCACTATCGGGGCTGGTTCGGTGGTCACCCGGCCGATTCCGCCTGGGGTGGTGGCTGTCGGTAACCCGGCGCGTATTATCCGCAGTGCCGGGGAGGCGTGAGCCCCTCTACTGGTGAGCCTGCCCTTCAATTCGCTGCGTGACTTCGAGACATGACCCCCCTGCGGCTGCTCGCGATCATCGAAGCATATTCCATAACAGGCCCGGCCAAGAATCTTCTCGAGTTTGCCCGGTGTGCGACAGAGTTGGATGTTTCCACTACCATCGCGACGTTCACCCGTGGCGAGTTGAACAATCAATTCACAGAGGCCGTTCGCGAGGCCGCAAATAGTCGCACCGGTATTGCGATCGAGACAATCCACGAGCGAAGCCTTTTCGATCGCGGGGTGCTGCCTTCCCTGCGAGCACTTATCGAGCGGGTTCGCCCGGATGTTATCCAGACCCATGCGGTGAAATCGCATTTCCTTTCGCGCGTGGCGGGATTGCCCCGGTATTCCCCATGGGTTGCCTTCCATCACGGATATACCTGGCCTACACTTAAAGCCAGAACTTACAACCAACTGGACCGATGGTCCCTGCGGTCAGCCGCCAAGGTCATTACCGTCAGCGCTCCGTTTCGCCGTGAGCTCACCCACCATGGCGTCCGCCCTGAAAGCATCGAGATCATCCACAACGCGATTCCCCCGGACTGGGGAGCGCGCGCCCGCAACGATGAAAACGTGGCGAGACTGCGCGCCGGTGCAGGTATTGCGCCGGGGACAAAAGTAATTCTGATCGTCGGGCGCCTGTCGCGCGAGAAGGACCACCTAACGCTGCTCGAAGCCGTCAGCCGTCTGCTTCCCTCGATTGCACCCCACCTTGTGATTGTCGGCGACGGGCCGGAGAGGGCGAAAATCGAGTCCCGCGTGCATCGGCTTGGGCTTGAGGCGTGCGTTACGCTCGCTGGCCAGCAGTCTTCAGCCGAATCCTGGTATGGCATTGCCGACGTGGCAGTGCTTTCCTCATTGAGCGAAGGCTCGCCGAACGCGCTGTTGGAGGCCATGGCCACAAGCGTTCCCGTAGTGGCCACTGCTGTCGGGGGCGTGCCCGAAATTGTGACGCATGAGGAGAGCGCATTGCTGATCCGTCCTGGCGATCCAATGGCGATGAGCGCGGCATTGATCCGCGTTTTGGCCGACCCGGAGCTTGCAAAACGTTTGACAACTCGTAGCCGGGAACTGATTCTGGAATGCCATCAGCCCGCGGCGCGAACGCGTAAGCTTGTCTCGATTTATCGTGCGCTCGCTGAACTGTCGCCGCGCAGCCAGCCTTCATAAACAGCGCACAATTTGGCGCCGATGATGTCCCAGTCATAGCCGCTTTGCACCAGCCGCAATCCGGCCGCGATCAGTCGGGCGCGCAGTGCGGGGTTTTCCGCCAGGTCGACGAACCGGGAGGCCCACCCCTCCGCATCTTCCGCACCGACCACCAATGCATTTTCGCCATCGACGACCTCCAGCCCCTCGGCTCCCAGCGGCGTCGATACGACTGGAACGCCCGCCGCCATGGCCTCCAGAATTTTCAGACGTGTCCCTCCGCCCGTGAGTAAAGGGACTACGGCCGCGAGCGCATCCCGGTAGAACGGCCGGACATCGGGAACCATTCCCGCCACGGTCACACCCGGTAGCTTGCCCAGCGCCAGGACCGGAGGCGAGGGATTGGAGCCGACAATCACGAATTCGGCTCCGTTCAATCTGTTTCGAACATGCGGCCAGATCCGGTTTGCGAAGAAAATGGCGGATTCCTTATTTGCCGGATAGTCCAACGCGCCGACGAAAACGATCTTCCGCCCGCCGGCCGGACCCTGACCGCAGGCAGCAAAGTAACCAGTATCGACTCCGTTTTCGATTACTTCAATGCGCGCCCGCGGCGCGATTGGCCCAAGCTGCAGGCACTCGCGCGCGCTGCAGACGACGTGACCGAATGCCGTGCGAAGAATTTCACTCTCGGCGTGCTTCAACCTGGAGGCGGTGAGTCGAGCATAACAGCCACGGGCATGAGAAGTGGTGGTGGAGGCATAGCGGCGCATTGCCTCCGATTCGATATTGTGCCAGTTGTAAATCGCTCTGAGCGAAGGCTGGCGCTGCGCGGCTGCCGCCGCATACTGCATCATATGAATGCTGTCCAGGTGAATGATGTCGAACTTCCGGCCTTGCATTACTCCCGCAACCGCGGCATCCATATCCGCGGAGGCATAGTTCAGAATCGGCAGAGGCAAGCGCCCAAAGATACCTCTGGCGGTCTTGGATAACCCATAAGCCGGAGGCTTCGGGACGGCGATCACCTCGCGGCAGAACGGAAGTTCGTTGACTGTCAAGGGCGTAGCTCCCGGATCGGCAAAATACAAGAAGGTAACTTCGGCCCTGGCGCCGAGGGCGCGCAGAAAGTGGGATTCGCGGAGTCTGGCTCCGCTGCGCGCCGGGAACGATTGTCGTGGCGAGAGAAATAAGATTCGCATGTGCGCCTGAAAGATGGCGTCAATTTAAGCATAATGCAGTGTGAATTCAGTGCCAGGCCTGACGGATGTTACACTAATGTAGAAATATGTCAGGCCAGCAGGATCAACAGGTTACGATACGTCTCCTGCCTGACGGAGCAAATCATCCTGCGGTCCTCGACAAGCTCAACGGCCAGCTTCTGTGGCTGGGTTTGTCTTCGCCCGCTGGCCCGGAGACTCCGGGGCCCGGCGACCTCGTGGAAGTGACGTGCCCGACAACTCTTTACCTCGGGACGGTCCGCACCCACCAGGGAGCGACCATGATGATTGCCGTGGAACATGCTCTCGACCGTGAGACGCTTGCCGTCATTCAGGAGGTCTGGAAGGGCCCTGCGGGCCGATAGCACCAACTGCCCCGTTGGTTGACTTTAACCCTATCGAACAGGACAATCGCTTGTACTCGGCTTTGTCTGCCGTGGCTCTGTCTTCTCAATGACGAACCTGACCCAACTGATGCTGGCCAGCGGCAACGCCTTCATCTTTTCGGTTGCGCTGACGCCCATCGCGAGAGACATCTTCCGGGCGTACAACGTAGTGGACCGGCCGGGCAGGCGAAAAGTCCATACCTATCCCATCCCGCGGATTGGTGGAATTCCGATTGCGATCGCCTATGTTATAGCGCTGAACTCTCTGCGTGGCCCCACATCGGGCTTTCCACTTCACTGGCTTCAGACAATCCTCTCGGGCACCGCCATCATCTTTGTCACTGGTCTGATCGATGATTTCCTGAATCTCAAGCCGGTAGTTAAGCTGGTCGGGCAGATTCTTGCGGCAGTCGTCGCGTTTCTCAACGGTCTGAGCATCGACCATGTGGGCGGCGCCATGTTGCCGGCCTGGTTGAGTCTGCTGATCACGGTCTTCTGGCTCCTGTTGACGACGAACGCCTTGAACCTCATCGACGGACTCGATGGTCTTTGTGGAGGCATTGCTTTATGGGCGACACTGACTTTCTTCGTTGTTGCCTTCACGCACGGAAACAACATGCTGGCGTTCACCGCCTTGCCCCTGGCCGCCATCCTGCTCGGTTTTCTCGCTTTCAATTTCAATCCCGCCACGGTCTTTCTCGGGGATTCCGGCGCCTTGACCATAGGATTCCTGCTCGGATGTTATGGCATTATCTGGACCGGGCACCAGATTACAGGCGGCGGGCTTGTTGTGCCGCTTCTGGCGTTGTCCGTTCCGATGCTGGATCTTGGTCTCTCGATCGTCCGGCGCACCCTGAAACACCAGCCCATCTTTTCGGCGGATCGCGGTCACATTCATCACATGCTGCGCGACCGCGGGCTCAGCGTTCGAGGAGCCGCCATGATCCTCTATGCTGTCAGCGTTGCCGGTGGGCTCACCGCTCTCCTTCTCAGTCATACGGGTGGCCACCCCTGGCTGCGAATCACGATCGTCGCCGCGGTTGCCGCCGCTACGCTGGCCGGTGTCCGGGAGTTAAGGTACCCTGAATTTGAGGTCGCCGGGCGTCTTCTGTTTCGCGGAGAATTTCAAAAAGTATTCGCCGGTAAATTGCGCATGAAGCAGCTGGCGCAGGCGCTGGAGCGCGCCGCGACCGCCGAGGACTGGTGGCGGCTGCTCGTCGCTGCCGCCGGCGAGTGGCACTGCGTCCGCGTGACATGGGTCGGTCCCGGCGTTTTTCGCGAAGAAGTCCTGAATGCGCGTAAACCCTCGTGGTCATTCGTCATCGCGTTGAGCGAGGCGGAGTCGATCCATTTGGAAGGCGATTCCCGAACGTCGAGTCTCCAGCCCGATCTTGCAGAACTCCCGGCGATTCTCGCCCGTACATTCCAGCCCGGCTTGCGCGACGTCCGGCAACCGGCCGTTTCCTGATGCGAGGGCTGGATAAAGCGATAGACCTGCTGCTCATCTCGGCCGGGTTCGCGGGAGCTGCTCTCGTCTATACAACATTTTTCCGAGGCGGAGTCAGCACCTTCGAAATGGCCCTGGGATCCGGAGCATCCGTGCTTGTCTTCTGGACGGCGGTTGAGTTCAGGCGCGCGGATCTCGAAAAGGCCGGCTTATGGGTCGGATTTGTGGAGCGGTTCTGTCTTGGGACCGGAATCAATCTTCTTTTGCACGCCATCCTCACGTATGCGTTTTACATCCGCCGCACACCTTTTCTGATTGCCGCCGGTGGGCTGTTCTCAGCCGCGCTGCTAACCCTCCGCGCGCGGTCGACGGGACAGCGCGAACAGGCGCGAAAGCGCTTCCTGCTGGTGGGTTACGATTCGATTGCGGAGAAGATAATCGACCTGCTCCGGGAGCCGCTCATTGGCGTCCTGACAACAAACGCCTCGCTCGCGCCAGCCGACATTCCCCGTCTCGGCGAGGTGAGCGATATCGAAAGCGTTCTGAAGCAATACCGCCCCACAAACATCGTTGTGAGCATGAAGGACTGGGCGCGCCGGATTTCCCCTTCCTTTCTGTTGAACTGCCGGCTTTCCGGCATCAGTGTCGAGGAGTCGCCGGTCGTCTACGAGAGATTCTTCAGCCGCGTTTGTTGCGAACGATTGCAGCCCGTCGATCTTCTGCTCTCTTCCGCGCTGCGGGGCGACAGCCGCACGATGGCGATCCAGGCCGTTTATACGAATCTGATCGGGCTCGCTCTGCTGGTGATCGCCTCCCCGGTAATGCTGATCGCGGGCCTCGCTGTCGCTTTCGCCTCGGGGCCTGGCCCGGTATTTGAAAGCTTTGAGTGCGCCGGTTTCCAGTACATTCCATTCCGCCTGCTTCGCTTTCGCACCGCCCGTCTGAATGACCCTGGTACTTTAACCGGTTCCGGCAAAATCATTTCGCGCCTTCGTCTCGCCAACCTCCCACAGTTGCTCAATGTTGTTCGCGGCGACATGGCGCTGGTGGGTCCGCGGCCGGTTCGATCGGAATTTGCGCGTTATCTTACGGATCTGATGCCGTTCTATTCGCACCGGTTTTCCGTGAGGCCCGGCATCCTTGGATGGGCACAGATGCACGCGCCAAAGGGGGGACAGGTGGTGGATGAGTGCCGCCAGATTGAATACGATCTCTTCTATGTCAAAGAAGGGTCTCTGTGGATGGACGCCGAGATCATGCTGGAGAGCCCGATATCCGGGCGGACAGAGCCGAAATCGGACCGAAGCGGCGGCGGTTGATGCCGCTCGTGTATGTATCGCTGATTGTCTCGGCGCTGCTGATAATTCATATCATCGCCGGATATCCGCTGCTGCTCGCCGTACGCCCCCGCGCTCGCAGGCCACGCGTTGTCAAAGACCCAGCTTTCGAGACTACGGTGTCGGTTATTCTCGCGGTTCACAACGGCGAGGCCATGATCCGCAACAAACTGGAAACGCTTCTTGGGCTCGATTATCCCCGCCGCCTGATGGATATCATCGTCGTCTCCGACGGTTCGACCGACCGGACGGAGGCGATTGTTCGGGAATTCGGGAACCGCGGCGTAAACCTTGTAATCGCACCTCGCGGGGGCAAGGCAGCGGCGTTGAATTACGGACTCGCCGCGGCGGCGGGAGAGATTCTCTTTTTTACCGATGTGCGCCAGCCTCTCGAACCGATGTCCCTCCGGCACATGGTCTCCAACTTCGCCGACAACACCGTCGGCGCCGTGACCGGCGAGCTACACCTGTTGAAAGGCGACACTGGCGAACAGGCCGATATGGACTTATATTGGCGCTATGAAATCTGGGCTCGCACGCGTCATTCTGAAATCGATTCGCTCTTCAACACAACCGGGTGCATCTATACGATGCGCAGGGCACTGGCGGGCCCACTGCCCCCCGATACACTCACGGACGATGCCATTCTCCCTCTGCGCGCATTCTTCAAGGGATATCGTGTGATCTTCGATCCGTCTGCGATCGCGTTCGATTATCCGGCTGTGGCGGGGACGGAGTTCCGCCGCCGTTTCCGCACGCTTGCAGGGCTTTGGCAGGTACATGCGCGTTTACCCGAATTATTCACCGGCCGCAACCGGATGAGATTCCATTTCCTGTCACACAAATTCGGCAGGCTCGTGCTGCCGTGGCTGATCCTTGCGTTTTTCATCTCCGCGGCCGCTTTACCGGGCTCGTGGTTCCGGGCCTCTCTGCTTATCGCCGGTTTCATCTGGCTGTTGCTGGCCGCTGGCAACGCGCTCGTGTCTCCGGCTTCGCCGCTGAAGCGCGCGACTTCTCCCGCGCGGACGTTTCTGGTCATGAATGCCGCCGCGCTGGCATCCGTGGCCGTCTTTTTTGTGCCGGCAACCCGGCTGTGGCGTCCCACGCGGGTCCAGCCGGCCGGCGATGCGGCTCAATCTTCGAACAGGTAACGCCGTCGGGCTCACGCCTCCGCTTCGACCGAACCCTCCACGCGCTTGAGCGACAGCAGCATGATGAACAAATCCATCAACGGGGAAAGATTCTCGAGGTAGTAGAGGTCATATTCGAAATCTTTTACTGAATCCTGTTGATCGCCGGGTTTCCGGTGAATTCGGGCCCATCCGGTAACCCCCGGTTTGACCCTGTTGCGCAGCGGGTAGACGGGGATCAGATCGTTCATCCGGCGCGCGAAGAGAGGGCGTTCCGGGCGGGGACCGACCATTGCCATTTGTCCTTTAAGAACGTTGAGCATCTGGGGCAACCACACGAGTCTCCGGCGTTGGAGAAATCTGCCGATCCAGGTATATTCGCCATCGCGGCTGACGCAGCGAAATCTGTACGCGTCGAACAGCGCTCCATTAAGTCCAACGCGGGGTTCAGTCGTCAGAACGGGGCCCCGCGAACTGAGTTTGATCAGCGCCGCGGCCGCCAGTGTGAGCGGTAAAGTGATTGCCACGACGAACAACGCCGTCACCCAGGAATAAGCCGACTGAAGGCCGGCGCTGAAAAAACCGGGCTCCGTCTCCGTGCTGAAGATCGCATGCGAAGGCCAGATGTCTGTGATGCACTTTCGCGCAAAGATGCGCTCGTAGAGGGTACCCGCCTCCTGAACGCGAACTCCTCCAAAGCGAAGCGTTAGAAATTCATCGGTCCACCACGGCCGGATATCGTCGCGATTGCCGATGATGATCGAATCCGGAATGGATTGATCGAGGAGGAAATCGAGATCCTCCATCGTCCCCAGCCGCGTAATCCCGTTCGCACCCCGCGAGTTGTCCCCTTCCAGATAGCCGATCGTCGTGAGGCCCAGTTCGGGATGGACCTCGAAATGGTCCGCGATCGTCGCCACCGTCGGCGACATTCCAAGAAAGAGTACTCGCCCCGCAGCGACCGCGTGTTTGGCGGCGGAATCAAAGAGAAGACGCCAACCGAAGAGGACGAGGCCCGCCAGAAGCGTTCCGACGAGCGTCATCTTGCGTGGAATGATCCAGTCAGGTTTGAGATAACCCAGGACGCCTTGCCCGATGAAGACCATACCAAAGATCACGCACAGGCTTTGCAGCAAGGCCAAACGGCTGCGAATACGAACGTCGGCGTAGAGATTCGCGAAGAACAAACCCAGAATGACGAAGCCAACCGCGACCCCGATACGGAAAAAGCCCGAATCGTAAACCAGAAAAAGGTTCACATCGCCGATGTCGGGATCCAGAAAGGCGGAACCGGCAAAACAGGCGAACAGAAGGATGATCTCCGAAACGAACAATGTGAAAACGCGCGCCGGAATGACAATGCTGAATATGCGGATCATTCCAGGGCAGGAACCTCTGTGCCGATTGCCGGCGGAGTCCGCATGAATAGAGTGTAGCTCCGCGCGCTGACGGCTATACTCGGTCCAGATTGACATCGCGACCCACCAGAGCGGAGGCACTCTATCGCCTGGCAGTAAGAGTTCTGGCGACGATTGGCCTGCTCTTCGTGCTCGTCACCTTCTCGCCATTCGTCAACTGGTACGCTACCGCTCTCGCGCTCCCGTGGTCTGACTATCGCGGTGACGTGCTGGTGGTGCTGAGCGCAGCCGGTCCGAACCGGGGGATTATGGACGCGAGCACCTACTGGCGCTGTTTCATGGCGATACTCTACGATCGCGAGTATCCATACAGGGAGATTATCGTGAGCGGGAAGGATGCCGCTGCCGGCATGCGGGATTTCCTGGTCTTCAATGGCGTTGCTCCGGAGCGGATCCGGGTGGAAGACAAATCCACCAATACTCGCGAAAACGCCCTGTTCACCGCCCCCATGCTCGCCGGGATTCATGGGCGAATTGTGCTCCTGACAAGCGACAGCCACATGTTCCGGGCCAGTAGATGCTTCGCCAGGCTCGGCATCAGCGTCATCCCTTCGGCCGTGCCGGATATCATCAAGCGCGCCGGTGAATACCGCGCCCGGCCCGAGCTGTTCATCGCTGAAGTGCAGGAAACCGCCGGTATCTTTTATTACTGGCACCGCGGCTGGATCTAACGGAAGGCTGCCCGCTCACAGTCTGAGTTCCACCCGCAACTTTCCGACGTCGTAAGGGGCGTCTCCCTTCTGCCGCTTCCGATCCTCAGCGTTCTCCAGATCTTTCAAGACGCCGATCAGCTGTTTTCTACCGATATAGCCGTCCGGGTCGATTTCGAGCACTTTCTGAAATGCCTGTTCGGAGGAAATCTCGCCCGCCTCGTAACTGCTCCACAGTCTGGTGCATGCTTCGAAAGCAGATTGAGGGAGAAAGAGCATAACCCCGCGTTTTATTTTATTGCTCGAATTTTTTTGTTCGTCCGCGCGCTCGTCTTCGCCGGTTTCCGCGCGGCTTGAGTCGCGATGGACTTCTTTTTCACCGCCTTTTTCGCCACTGCCTTCACTGCTCTACCGCGACTCTTTGCCGGCGGCGCGTCAATCTCACCGCCTGGCGCCATGTCGAGCCCGAACATACCGGACAGGTCTTCCGCATCCAGAACCCTCCCGGCGACGGGCGCGGATTTTGAAAGCCGGAGCCCCTCGCCGGCATTCGCGATCAGCTCTTTCTCATCTACGCCCCGGAGCAGGAACAGAAGCTCCGGCTGCCGGTCGAGCCGGGCTCCGACGCCGTAGAGCGCCGCTGCCACATGCTTGCACATCCAGGCTCCATCGGGACAGCTGCACGATAAATCGATTTCGGTCGGCGAGGGAAACAATCCCTGATCCTGCCGGCAGATTCTCTCCATGACACCTTTCGAAAATCGCCCCTGCAGAAGCTCGACGAGAGAATCGATGGCGCCCGCGCAGTCGGTGCATATGGACTTCCAGCGCTTCGGGCCCACCGCCGCAATTTTTAGTTTCACCTTGTAAAGCGCCGAGCCGCTCACCAGCGCTTCGATCGAGCCCTGGTTTACCTCGAGATGAATCACCGAACCATTGCGAGCGTACGTGCGCCCTCGCGGCAGACGGTTGGCATAGTCGCTGTAGCGCTCCAGATTTTCGCACCACGATTTGCCCCAGAAAGTGTTCGCGATCTTGCGGCCTTCGATCACAATGGGCGTGATGCTCTCACCTCGCTTGCGGCGTTTTTCCACCTCGATCGCCGCCTTGCGCCGCCGCTCCGCGGCTGAGACGTGCGGCCCCCAGCCGTAATGGAAATCCACGGATTACGCCTCCTTCAGGGCCTTGCTCAAGTCGAGCGAGACCATCTTCAGCAACTCCGAATCGCTCAGTTCCGTCAGCAGCAGGTCCGCGCCGCCCTCGAGCAATTCATGCGAAAGCTGGCGCTTGGCTTCGATCAACTCATCGATTTTCTCTTCCACGGTACCGCGGCAAACAAACTTGTGGACAAGCACATTTTTCGTCTGGCCGATTCGAAAAGCCCGGTCGGTCGCCTGGTTCTCAACCGCCGGATTCCACCAGCGGTCGAAGTGTACGACGTGCGCCGCGGCGGTTAAGTTCAGACCGACGCCCCCGGCTTTCAACGAGAGCACGAAGAAGCCCACCGATTCGTCTTCCTGAAATCGCTTTACAAGTTGTCCCCGGCTCTTTACGTTCGTTTCGCCGTGCAGCACGAGACCTGGACGTCCGAACACTGCGCCCAAAAAACCGGCGAGAGGACCCGTGATCTCGCGAAACTGCGTGAACACGAGCATTTTTTCCTGCCGGGATGCGACCACCTCGGCGATCTCGCGCAGCCGCGTCCATTTCCCGCTTTCGGTTTCGTTCCATGCTCCATCACTCAGCCATTGCGAGGGATGGTTGCAGATCTGTTTGAAGCGCATCAGATACGAGAGGACCAGCCCTTTACGCTGAATTCCTTCCGCAGTTTTGAGTTGCGCGGCGAGTTCCCCGACGGACTGTTCATACAGGGCAGCCTGCGAACGAGTGAGCGGGCAGAATGCTTTGATCTCGGTCTTGTCCGGAAGATCCGGAATTACTGCCTTGTCGGTCTTGAGACGCCGGAGGATGTAAGGCCTTACCAACTCGCGCAGCGGGCCCCAGGACGCATGCGGCCCGTCGGCGAGCCGTTTGGTGAAGGCTGTGAACTCCTTTGCGGATCCGAGCAGCCCCGGATTGATGAAATCGAACAGCGACCACAGATCCCCCAGGCGGTTTTCCACTGGTGTGCCAGTCAGCGCCATCCGGGCTTCGGGCTTGAGATTCTTCACGGCACGCGTTTGTTTGGCGGCCGGGTTCTTGATGGCCTGCGCTTCGTCAAGAATCACGAGACGCCAGGAGACCTCACCGATCCATGACACTCGCAGCAGGGAGCCGTAAGTGGTAATCACCAGATCCACATCGCGCGCGCGATCTCCTTGCAACTTCCTGAACTCTCCTGGCGGCCAGGCCGAGGGATGCGCAATCAGCGCTTTCAGACCCGGCGCGAATCGCTCGATTTCCGACGCCCAGTTGGCCAGCAGCGAAGCGGGCGCAATCAACAGGCTGGGCTTCGTATGAACCGCCGATTCACCTTTGAGCACGAGTAGCAGCGCGAGCACCTGGATCGTCTTGCCAAGCCCCATGTCGTCGGCCAGACAGGCGCCGAGGCCGAGCCTGCTCAGCAGGTGGAGCCATCGAACGCCAGTCCGCTGATATGGCCGAAGCGTACCCTTCAGCGCATCGCCTGGATCGGGGCCGCCCAGACCCTCGGGGCTCCGCAGCGCACGCAGGGTTTCCGCCAGCCACGGGCCCGCAACCATCTCCGCCCAATCAGGACCATCGCCCGTTTCCGCATCCGCAAGGCCGGGGTCGGCTCCCGCGATCAGACGCGACGCTTCGCCGAAACTGAGGCCGTTCTCGCGAGCCGCTCGCTCAACTTCGCCAAAGCGATCGATCATCAGCTTCAGGCGTTCCCCGTCGAGTTCGATCCAACGCCCTCGTATCAGAGCCAGCCCATCCGATTTGGCCAGCAACTCCCGGATCTCTGCGGCTGTGAGCGTTTCACCGTCGAGTGTGACCTCCATATGGAAATCGAGCAGCGCATCGCTGCCGATTCCGGACGGAGGCTTCCTTCCCACTGTCCCCGTCACACGCGGACGAGCCGGACGATTTTGCCGCCAGGCCGCGGGCATACGAACGACGACACCGGCTGCTTCGAGCGCGGGGACGTCTCGCAGGAGTTGGAGGGCTTCGCCCGGCGTCCAGCGCAACGGATGGAAGATTTCACCCGCATCCACCATAGTCTTCAACCACGCGCACGATTCCGCCGCCCGTTGCACAGGTAGAAGGAGCGAGAGGAGACGTTCTCTATTCGCTGCGCCCGCATATTCGCTGAGCGCCTTTCCCAGAGGCAGGTGCTGTGGTTTGGCCTGCTGCGAGAGGTGTGTTGTATACGTAGCGAGAAAGGCAAAGGGGGCTTCCGGATCTTTCCGGTTCTCGGCCAGATTGAAGTGGACGCGCCCGACGAGGTTCCATGCGGGGTTACGCCGCTTGAGGAATTCCTGCGCGCCGCAACCGGATTCGGATAATTCAGTTACGAGGGCGTTATCGAGATCCAGCCATAGAGATTGGAGGACATCCGAGGTCAAATATTCGGCGCCGTTAATCGGCGGGGCCGAGAGGACAATTTTTTCGAGGTCCTCTCGTGATGGTGCTGCGGTCTGCTGTGTGCAGAAAGCGGCTACATATCGGGCGCCGAATTCCCGCCACCAGGCGAGGACAGGAGGCAGGGCGGAACTGGCTTCATCGAGACCGAGGAGTAGAAGTCCGTGGCCTGATCCCCGTTCGAACGCCTTCCGCAGCCGTGCGGCAAGGTCTTCGTTAAGTGGCTGCTCGGCTTCTCCGCCGGAAAGAACCAGATGTCCATGTGGGGTGAGCTTGAGTGTAACGCCGTCCATTCTGGCCTCATCAGCGTAGCAGGCCGGGTTGAAACCTTCATTTTCGCTATTTATTCGCCTATACTGGTAGCGGGAATTCCATGCCATCTGCTTACGTGGAACTACATGCTCGCTCCGCTTTCAGTTTTCTCTGCGGCGCCAGTGTTCCCGAGGATTACGCCACATGCTGCGCCAGTCTTGACCAGCCTGGAATGGCGCTGCTCGATGTCGACGGCGTCTACGGGGCGCCGCGCTTTCATCAGGCAATGAAAAAAGCCGGCCTCGCGTCGTATGTCGGCGCCGAAGTCACCTGCACCGATGGCGCGCGCTATCCACTGCTGGCCACCAGTCAGCGCGGATATCAGAATCTTTGCCGGATGATCTCGCGTATGAAGCTGCGGACCGCCAAATATCCGAAGCCGGGGCGGGAAGCCGCTGCCACCCGCGAAGAGTTAGCCGGGTTTTCCGAAGGATTGATTTGCCTGACCGGCGCCGAAGACGGACCGCTCGCACATGGTTTGAACAAAAAAGAAGGACGCCTGACCATAGAGCGCCTGCAGCAAACCTTCGGCGCGAAGAACGTTTATCTGGAACTGCAGCGTCACTTTCATCGCGACGAGGAGGCACGCAACCAGGCTGTCATCGAATTGGGTCGAAGCCTGCGTCTGCCCCTGGTTGCCACCAATGGAGTTTGTTACGCCCGGCCTTCCGACAGACAATTGCTCGATGTTTTCACCTGCCTGCGGCACCACACCACGCTGGCGTTGGCGGGCCGGCTGCTGGAATGGAACGCCGAGCAGTATCCGAAATCGACAACGGAGATGCTGCAACTCTTCGATGATGTGCCCGATGCGATCGCCAATACAAAAGAAATCGCTTCCCGATTGCAGTTTGCGCTTACCGATCTGGGTTACCAGTTTCCGCACTATCCGGTTCCCGAAGGTCAGACTGAAGCAAGCTTTCTGTGCAAGCTGACCGAAGAATTTGGCCGGCGGCGGTTCGGAGACGAATATGAATCCGCGCGGCCGCAACTCGAGCGCGAACTGGCGCTGATCGCCAGGCTGGGCTTTGATGGATATTTTCTGATCGTCTGGGACATCGTCGAATACTGCAGGAAACAAGGAATTCTAATTCAGGGACGCGGCTCTGCCGCCAATAGCGCCGTGTGTTATGCGCTCGGCATCACGGCTGTCGATTCCGTAAAAATGAAACTGTTGTTCGAGCGGTTTCTGTCGGAAAACCGCGGGGAGTGGCCCGATATCGACCTCGATCTTCCTTCCGGCGAGCAGCGCGAAAAAGCGATTCAGTACGTTTATGAGCGCTATGGAAAACTGGGCGCCGCCATGACCGCGAATGTGATCACCTATCGCGGACGGTCCGCTGCGCGCGAAGCGGGCAAGGTAATGGGGTTCGACGCCGAGACGCTGGGCACTCTTTCGAAGCTGGTGCCGATGTGGGGCTGGAAAGATTCCTCGGACACTCCCGAAAAACATTTTCGCGAGGCCGGCCTCGATGTCTCCAACAGAAAAGTACATAAGTTTCTGGAACTGGTGACAGGACTGCAGGACCTGCCGCGCCATCTCGGCCAGCACTCCGGCGGCATGGTGATCTGCCAGGGCCAGCTCGATTCGGTGGTGCCGCTCGAACCCGCCAGCATGCCGGGCCGGGTGGTAGTGCAGTGGGACAAGGAAGACTGCGCCGACATGGGCATCGTCAAAGTCGATCTGCTGGGGCTGGGAATGATGGCTGTGCTCGAAGAATCCGTTGAGCTCATCGACCGGCATTACGGAGAGAAAGTCGATCTGGCGCATTTGCCGCCTGACGATCCCAAAGTGTACGAGGCGCTGCAGCGTGCGGACACGATCGGACTTTTCCAGGTGGAGAGCCGCGCGCAACAGGCTTCTTTACCGCGCATGAAGCCCACGAAGTTTTACGATCTTGTGGTGCAGGTGGCCATTATCCGGCCGGGTCCGATTGAAGGCAAGATGGCGCATCCTTATCTGGCGCGGCGGCAAGGCCGGGAAGCGCCGGAGCCGTTGCATCCATTGCTCGATGAAATTCTGAAACGCACGCTGGGAGTGCCGTTATTTCAGGAACAGCTTCTCCGAATGGCCATGGCCGCGGCCGATTTCACCGGCGGCGAAGCCGAAGAATTACGCCGCGCTTTCGGTTTCAAGCGCTCCGAAAAGCGCATGCATGAAATCGAAGGAAAACTGCGCGCCGGGATGGATCGAAAAGGCATCACGGGGCAATCGCAGGACAAGATCGTGAAAGCGATCACCTCGTTCGCCATGTTCGGTTTCCCCGAATCGCACGCCGCCAGTTTCGCTTTACTCGCCTACGCCAGCGCCTGGCTGCGGACGTATTATCTGGCGGCATTCACCTGCGCGCTGCTCAACAACCAGCCGATGGGCTTCTATCATCCTTCGACCCTCGTGAAAGACGCGCAACGGCATGGGCTGCGAGTGCTGCCGGTGGATATCAATCGGTCCACGGACGTTTGCACCCTCGAAGATCTTCAACTTCGCCTGGGGCTGAATTACGTGCGGGGACTGAATCGAAGGACAGCCGCCGCCATTGCGGAGAGGCGGCCATTTTCGAGCATTGACGATCTGGCGCTGCGCGTCCCGGAACTCACTAAAGATGAGATGGAAAAGCTGGCTGCTGTTGGCTCCCTCAATTCCATCGGCGCAAAGCATCGGCGGGATGCGCTCTGGAAGGCATCCTGGGCGGCGCGGCCCGCGAACGACCTTTTGCGGCAGGTTCCTGAGCCTGCCCCCGAAGCGCCTCTCCGGCAAATGACGCTCGACGAGCGGCTGGTGGCCGATTGCATTGGTACCGGGATGACCGTTGGGAAACATCCCATGGCGCATCGACGCGCGGAGATGGAGAAACTACACGTCACCCCTGCCGCCGCACTGCCTTCTCTGGCTCATGGCCGTATCGTTCGCGTGGCCGGAAATGTGATTGTGCGCCAGCGCCCGGGCACGGCTAAAGGGATCATGTTCATGAGCCTCGAAGACGAGACCGGCATCTCAAACGTTGTCTTCATGCCGGATACCTTCGACGACCAGCGGCTTCAGATTCTGGCCCACCCGTGGGTGATGGTCGAAGGGAAGATGCAGAATGTCGACAGCGTGATCCACATTCTGGCGAAGCGTGTCGTGCCTTTACCCGACCCGCTGGAATTGGGCGCAAACTCGCACGATTTTCATTAAATGGAGCCCTGGCTGAGGTAGCGATCCATGGTGATCTCTATGGGCGGAGTCAGCTCAGCTCATGTGCCCTGGATCCACATCCAGCCGCACCGCGATCCCCTCCACCTCAGGGCTCACAGCCGGATAGTACTTCATGACAAGCGGATCATGTCCCGGCACAATGTGGTCCGGAGAATCTGCGAGCCGGTAAAGCGTGTTGTAGCCTTCCAGCATTTCCGCAATGTTGTAAACGACCGGGAACGGACGGCGCTGTTGAAAATTCGCATAAAGATGCGAAGCGTCCGAAGCAACCACCACCCAGCCGCGCTTCGTCCAGACACGCGCGATCTGCAAACCGGCGGAATGCCCTCCAACCCGGTGCAGCGTCAAGCCCGGCACAAGCTCCGTATCGCCATCGTGGAAGACTGCTTTTTCGGTAAAAACGTGCCGGACCATCTGCAGAATATCCGCCAGATCGAACGGTGCGCGCAACGTCTGATGGCACATGCACCGCCCGGTCGCATAGGACATGTCGCGGTCCTGCAAATGAAAGCGGGCGTTCGGAAAGCGGTCGAGATTGCCGGCGTGATCGTAGTGGAGATGTGTGAGGATCACATCGGTGATCCCGCCCGCGTCCATGCCGATCAACGGCAGCGCGTCCGCCGGATTGCGCAGCAGATTGCGTCCGCGGCGTGTCGCCGCTTCCTGCGCGAAGCCGGTGTCGATCAGATAAGCACAGTCGGAGCGGCGTGCGATCCAGACAAAATAGTCAAGGTCGGAGGCGAACTCGTGCGGATCGGCCAGAATGAAATTTTCGCCCGGATGACGATTGCCAAGATGCGCGTACCGGATCGCGATGATCTCAAACGGTTCGATGTGAGCCGACACGGCAAACCCCAATCGCCTACTCGTTGGTCCTGGCGGCGATTTCCGCGGTGATGGTGCGGATGAACTCATCCACGCTGGTAGGGCCCAGGTCCGCGCGTTTCCGATGGCGGACGGCGACCTGCCCCGCATCCGCCTCCCGGCCGCCGATGACGAGCATATAAGGGACCTTTTGCATCTGCGCGTCGCGGATCTTCAGGTTCACCTTTTCGTTGCGATCATCCACAAACACCCGCACTCCCGCCGCTTTGAGCCTGTCAGCGACCTTGTTCGCATATGCAGATTGCTTGTCCGTAATCGGCAGCACAGCCGCCTGCACCGGCGCCAGCCAAACCGGGAACGCACCCGCGTAGTGCTCGATCAGAATTCCGAAGAAACGCTCCACCGATCCGAACAACGCGCGGTGCACCATCACCGGACGATGCTTCTTCCCATCCTCGGCAATGTATTCAAGCTCGAAGCGCCGCGGCAGAGTGAAATCGAACTGCACCGTCGAGAGCTGCCACAACCGGCCGATCGCGTCGACCAGTTTCACATCGATCTTCGGACCGTAAAACGCCGCTTCATCCGGAATCACGGTCGCGTGGATCCCCAGCCGGTCGCAGGCCTTGCGCAACGCGCCCTCGGCCAGCGCCCAATTTTCCGGCTCGCCGTCGTATTTGCCGCTGGCGCCGCCGTCCCACGTCGAGATCTCGGCTTTGTATTCCTTGAAGCCGAACGTGTTCAGCGTATCGGTCGCGAAGTCGAGGCAGTTCACGATCTCGTCTTCAACCTGCTCTGGTGTGCAGAAGATGTGCGCGTCATCCTGCGTGAAGCCGCGCACGCGCAGGAGCCCGTGCATGGTACCCGAACGTTCGTAGCGATAGACCGTGCCCAACTCGCCGAGTCGCACCGGAAGATCGCGATAACTGTGCTGCTTGTCGCGATAAATCAGAATGTGGCCAGGGCAGTTCATCGGTTTGAGCTGGTATTCCGCATCATCCAGCTCAATCGGCGTGAACATGTTATCCGAATAGAACCCGGCGTGGCCGGAAACCTTCCAGAGCTCGCGCCGCATGACGTGCGGTGTGTAGACGAGCGAATACCCGCGCTTCAGATAGGCGTCGCGCATCCAGTCTTCGAGTTGTTTGCGGACCAGCCCGCCCTTCGGATGAAAGAAAATCAGGCCTGGTCCGGCAAGCTCCTGAATGCTGAAGAGATCGAGCTCCTGACCGAGCTTGCGGTGATCGCGCTTCTTCGCCTCTTCAAGTTTGTTCAGGTACTCGTCGAGTTCCTTCTTCGTGAACCACGCGGTTCCATAAATTCGCTGGAGCTGCTTGTTCTTTTCATCGCCCTTCCAATAAGCGCCGGCGATGGAAAGCAGCTTGAACGCCTTGATCTTCGACGTGTCCGGAAGATGTGGACCGCGGCAGAAATCGATGAAATCCGGCCCCAGCGTGTATTCGGAGAAGATATCGTCCGCACGCTCTTCGATGAGCTCGACCTTCATCGGCTCATTCATGGCGCGGTATTTCGCGAGACCCTCCGGCTTCGGAATCAGCTGGCGATCGTAAGTCAGATTCTTCGCCTGCAGCTCCCACATCTTCTTTTCGATCTTTTCCAGATCTTCCGGCGTGAAAGGCTCGGGGCGGTCGAAGTCGTAGTAGAAGCCGTTTTCGATCGGCGGACCGATGCCCAGCTTCGTCTCCGGAAAAAGCTCCAACACCGCGGCGGCGCACAAATGCGCGGTCGAGTGGCGATAGACGAACAGAGCTTCGGGATCTCTCGCCGTCAGGATCTGCACTTTCACGTCGCCTTCGAGCGGCCGCTTCAGATCGTAGAGATTGTCGTTGACCTTCGCGACGACCGCCGCATCAGCCAGGCGCGGGCTGATATTGCGGGCTACATCGAGCGCAGAGCTTCCCGACGGGACTTCCTGGACACTGCCATCCGGCAGGGTGACTTGAATGCTGCTCATAGTTAGGAAACTACAAGGTTAACATCCGAAGACGGCAACGCCGCGCTTGAAGCCGGTCTTCGCGGTCCAGCCGGTCAACGCTGATTATTGCTTAACGGGCTGCAAGGAGCGCGCGAAGCCGGCGCGCCCGCTCCGGAGCTCGTAGCTGGCGCAAGGCCTTCGCTTCAATCTGACGGATCCGTTCGCGAGTGACGTCAAACTCCTGGCCAATCTCTTCGAGCGTGTGCTCACGTTCGCAGCCAATGCCGAAACGCAGACGGATGACCTTCTCCTCTTTGGGAGAAAGCGTCTTCAAAATGCCTGCCGTCTCATCCCGTACATTGGATTCAATGACGGCGTCGACCGGCGATCCCACCCAGCGGTCTTCGATCAGATCGCCAAGCGCGGATTCGCCATCGCGCCCCACGGGCGTCTCGAGCGACACAGGGTCACGCGAGATGGTCTTCAGCTTCTGAACCTTCTCGACCGGAATATCCATCCGGCGGCTGATTTCTTCGTTGGTCGGTGTGCGCCCGAGTTCCTTTTCCAGCTCGCGGGAAGCGCGCAGGAACTTGTTCATGCTCTCGTTCATGTGAACGGGAATACGAATGGTGCGGGATTGATCGGCGATCGCGCGGGTTATGGCCTGACGGATCCACCACGTGGCATAGGTCGAAAACTTATATCCGCGGCGGTACTCGAACTTGTCGGCCGCGCGCATGAGGCCGATGTTGCCTTCCTGAATAAGATCGAGCAGGTGCAGGCCGCGGTTGACGTACTTCTTGGCGACGGAAACGACGAGCCGAAGGTTGGCTTCGACAAGATCCTTTTTGGCGCGCTCGGCTTCCTGCTCTCCGTGGCGAATCACGGTGAGTGTGTGTTTGAGCTCTTCGAGTGAAGCGGCCGCGGACACTTCGCGCTTCTTGATCTCCCGCTTCAACTCGCGGATGCGCGGCTGCTGAGCGGCGTTATTCTTGCCTTCGAGCTTCTTGAGCTCGCGGTCCAGGTGATTGAGCTCATCGACGGCGCGATCGATTTCGCGCGTGAACTCGCGCCAGCGGCTGGAAATCCACGGTACATGACGGATGGCGAGCGAAGTTTCGACCAGCGCGCGAAAAAGCTTCATCACCAGCTTGCGGCGGGCGCGCTTGTTACCGGGAACGGCGGTCTCCAGTTTTTCCTGAAGCTGCGTCTGCTTCCGGTGGGCAGTCTGGATTTCGACGAAGATTGCCCGAATGTCGGCCCGCTTCTTGGCGTCCGCCGGCGTTCCTTCTTCGATGTCCCCGCCGATGTCGACCATGTTGTCAAGATCGTCCGGGTTCTTCTTAAGTTGTTCGGCCAGCTCAACGACCGCCAACTGCACAAGGGCAGATCGGCTGATCGCCTTTTGCATCCGGAGCTTACCCCGTTCCATGCGCCGCGCCAGGTCGACTTCACCCTCACGCGTCAGAAGCGGAACCGCCCCCATTTCACGCAGATAGACGCGAACGGGGTCGTCAGTATAGATCGATTCCTCTACCGGCTGCTGGTGCGGGTGGAGAAAGTCTGCTTCGGCTTCCGGATCGAAGAATTTGGTGGCTTCTTCTTCAAAATTGATCCCTACAGGAGCTTCGCGGAGAAATTGATCGTCGTCGTCATGCGCCATGGCGAATCACCTCCCCTGTCGAAAGGTTAACAGTTGGTCCAGATACGAAAATAAACACGCCGAAACCAGTCATCTCTTTTGCTTTATTGTTGTTAGGAAGGGTCAAGACCAGGATCGTAAACCCGAACGCTACGAAGCCACGGCAATCGCACACAACTCCCGAGGTTCAATCTTAACACAGCAACCGCGGAATCGACCTTCAGCATTTGGATGCTGCGGATCCCGCCGGCGTTGCACTATCCTCACGATCGCCCCGAGTAGCTCTCCCGGAGTGGATCGTCCCACCGGAGGGGATGGTGGTGGTGATCCCTCGAATCGAGAGAGCTCGCGGGTGCCGTTATGGAGTCGGCTTTGACGGCGGCTTGTTTTCCGCAGTCGACAAGTTAACATCCTGCTCGTCATGCGGCAATATGAGTGCCCCTGGCAAGGTCATATTTTCCCCTGGGTAATTATTGAACACGATGATGGCCCCATAAGGATTTGCCGGGTCTACCGAAATCGACGCGGTCAGGAACCTCTCCTGGGTCGGCAGCGCGGCCTCGGTTGCCCCGACGACGTGATCTTTGCTCCAGGTACCGAATCCCGTAATAGCGATCTGGTCGTAACTTCCTGGCGCAGCGGGCGAAACCTTGGAGTTTGTGCAACTCGCCGAAACAAGATGGCTCATTGTAAATGTTCCACCCGACGGCCCGCTGTCATTGTTGGTGTACACGAACGAGAAGGGCTTTCCAGCCGCACTACACGCAACCGAGAAGTTGTAGCTGAATGTATCGCCGAGCGAAGATGTAAACGTCCGATTGTCGGCAAGCACTGCTGTGCCCGGGTTCCCAGGGTCAGCCAGGTGCACCGCTTGAATCTTGCCGAAAATGTTCAAATTGGACCCTGAATTGGGCGGCCCGATATAGCACTGATTCGGCAGCAGGCTGGGCTGCGGATAACAGAAGGTTTCAAACGAACGATGATGAAACAGATTCAGCCGCAACATAGTTTGGCCGTTCGGTTCTTTTTCAAAGAAGGCGTAGTTCGGGTCGTCCGGCGCTTGTGGGGCGCGCATCGCAACAAGAAAGAACGGGTCGGTCGAGACCCTTCCGTTGTTATCGGGCAACAACTGCTCGATGATGGACTGGTCGATATACATTGGATAAATGAACTCCCCGACCACCTGTCCGCTGGCCAGATCGATCATTCCTGTCGCGCGGTTGTAAACTTCATCCGCATAATAAAGTTTGTGCTGATTGTAGAGGGCAAGCGGGAAGTGGAGTTGCTGATTGGTGCCCATTAGAAATCCACGGAAGCCCGCACCGAGGATTTCGCTGTTGGGTGGTTCGGCAAAAAGACCTTCCGGTGGTAAAGCGGCAATCTGAAAAGGCACCGCATTTCCTTCGCGGGGCCCGAATTGGACCTGTATTCTGCCCTGCAGTTCAGACCTTCCGGGTCCCAACCCTCCCAACTGCGGAATGCGCAGGTCGAAATCGTCGCCATAGGCGCTGTATCTCGCATTGACCGTGAAGACTTCGGTCGTGTTAGTTGGAATGTCGGGACAATTCGAGGCGCAAGGCGTATAGCCCAGGGAATCCCGCGTGTCCAGTTGGAGGTGGGGGTGCAGGCTGGTGCCTCGCGCCAGAACGCTGGCGCAATTTCCTGTTGGGTCGCAGTACGGCAGCGGGAAACGAACAGGATCACCGAGAACATCGTTATTCAGCCCAAGGAACGTGCTGCCGTGGAAGAAGAAGTCGAGAAGACCGTCTGGCCGCGGAGCGAAGTTAGCCCATGTAAAGCCGCGGATGCCTGGAAAGGCAATGACAGGAACCACGAGCTTCGGATTGACGTTCCCCAGCCGAAGCAGGGCGGTGTTGGTGAAGTAGGAATACCATTTCAGGGTGTTTGGATCAGCATACCCTGTGGTTAAATCCACATCGCCGGATGACAACGTTAACGCGTCCGACACCTGGTTTCCCGTAACGGGCATACTGAAACCCATTGGCGCAGCCAGGGTAGCATCATCCCCCACCAACACGTGCTGCTGCACTACGAAGTGCGCGGTAGTAGCGCTGGTAGGGAAGAACTGGATCGTGATATTTCCCTTCAGGTGGCTGTCAATCATCGCGACGCCGCCAAAAAGCTGATTACCACAGGTTCCAAAGCGGACTTCGTCCACCGGCAGGTCGCCGGGAAACGCCGGAGTTACGTCAGGACTGCAGTCCACTGCCCGCAACTGGTCGCCGAAATAGCTTCCATCATGGTTCAACGGCAGCGTCTCAACGTTACCGGGAGGCAGTTTCAACGGCCCCGTCGGCAGAGGGTCGAAAATATAGGTTGCGACGTCCGCGGAGGAAACGGATGGCAGCAGACACAACAATGAGAGTGTAAAAAATATGGCAGTGTATTTCATTTTGGTCTATTCCTGACTACCTGATATGCCCAGCGCACTGGCCGTAAAAAGGTGGCCGGTGGGTTTCAAATACTGAATCGCGGGATCGGTTGTCGCGATCGATTTCACGTCAACCGGTGGAAAGTTCTGATGATAAGTGGAATTCAGAAACGACAGAATGTCGTTGGCGATGAGAGCATGCCCTGTGCCTCCGGGGTAGATGCCATCCATGGAGTAGAACCCGCCGAAGTAATCGCCCGTGACGGTACCGGTGCCTGTGGATACACCCGACACCTTGACCTTATGCATGAAAGCGTTCAAATCGTAAACGACCGCGCCGTTGGTCTTCGCGACGCTGATGATCTGCGCATTGAGAGCGTTGACGCGATTGGTGATATCCGCGGCGGTCGCCGCGCTCAAAGTCGAACCGGCTGGCAGGGCTCCAATGGCTCCGTTTGTGAACTGGGTTGAAATTTCAAGCAAGCCGTTGCGCGTCACATAATCCTGTGGCGTGAGGTGATACCCGGCGGTCAGAACGAATGGGACCGTTTGGACGATCGTTGACGCTGCCTGGACCGAATTGAAATATGCAGTATCGATCGGGTTCGGAATCGTCGTCGCGATGACTTGCGCCTGTAAGCCGCGCAGACCGGCGACAACGGTCCCGTACGTCGCGCCAAACGCCGCCGGATCCGGCATCCGGGTTGGATCGCCCGAGACGGCCGCATCAAGCGCTTCGTAATATCCGAGTTCGATCAGCGCCATTGTCGGGAACATGGACTTGGCATATTCAAACTGCGTCCAGAGCGGAACATTATTCAGGATCAGCTGCGGAAATCCGAGAAGCATGTTGAACACGGTCTGCTTCATATTCTTTTGCACCACAGGCGCTACCGGCCGCATGGAGATGCTGTCGTTCAAGGTGAGGCCCGGTACCGATGTGTTGAGCACGAAAAGGGGTGGAGTTTGAATTGGAGCCTTGGTTTTATCGGTAGGATAGTAAAATTGCCGAACGGAACCCTGGGGGTATTTTTGCATCTCGACTTCCTGACCCGGATAGCCGACCACATCGCCGATGCCTGGCGGCTCGATCAACGGCTGATTGAAGCCGGTGTTCATTGACGCTGCCATGCGCGACGGGAAACTCTGATTCTGCACCACACTGCTCAACCCGAAATTCGCCATTCCGGCGGCCAGCCCCTCGCCCATCACAACGAACGTCGTGGTGTCGAGCGTCTGGGCCTGGGCGCAATCCAGCCCGGCAACCGCTAAAGCCATTAAAGAGATATTGAAAACAATTTTCATTTTCATGGTCGTGGTCCTAGTGCTTCTTTCCGATGAGGCCCGTGACGTCGAACCGCAGCGACAGCCCCGCGACGTGCGCGAAGTTGTGGTAGTCGCCGTTCGTCCACTGGTAATTATTGGCGGCGACATTGGTCTGGCGATCCATGAACTTCATCGCTTCGTAGAAAAACGTCAGCTCTTTCTCGCCGACTTTTCTTGTCCCTCCCAGGGTGAAACTCTGGCGTGTGGAATCCGGGAACAACGGACCCACGCTCTTCTCGGGTACCGGCGATCCGTCGAAAAGATATCCCACGCGGACCGTCGTCTTGTCGTTGAGCGGGCGCTCGGCTCCCACCGCGATATCCCAGGATTCGCGGAAGTCAAACGTCAGTATTTTTTCGGCCGGCAAACCAATATTGGTCAGACCGACAGTATCTTCATTGATCGAGAAGTTCAGCGGCACGGTCTTGAACTTGCTATAGTCCTGCAGCCGTACGTCGACTGAGAAATTCGTCTTGAAGAATTTGGAATTCGAAAAGCCGATTCCGTAAGTAGCCGGGGTCGCGAACGAACCGGTGATCGCCTGATTTGGAAAGGCGTTCGGCAGAAAGTTTGGGCCGACGTATTGTTCGAGCGGGTAGGGCTGGTCACCGAACGCGAACGACGCTCTCCCCGAAAGATGACTGACTACCGAACTGCGATACATCAAACCGATATTGGTCTTGGTCCGGTCATTCTTCCATAGCAGGCCAGCCGAGATTGCCGGCGCATTGGCGGTTCCTGCAATGCGGGAACGGCCTTCCGGCAGCAGCCTGGCGATAATCAAAGCCGCCTGGTTAACAGGCACTCCGGGAAATACCGTCGGCGCCGCCGTTCGTCCGAACTTCAAGCCGTCATCCTGCCCCAGCGGATTCAGAATGCTCTGTTCCAGCTCGAGGTGAGTATGAACAAACGCCGGCCCTATAGCGATCGCAAGGTTGTCTTTAAGTTTGTACGCGAGCGTCGGCTGGAACCAGTATGATTCCAACCGCACCCGGGTTCCGGCGAAACGCCCCACGAACTTCGTGAGATTGGGATCACCATCGTTGAAGTTCGTCGAGTTGGCGGAGAGTCCGAACGGAGTAAATGCCCCGAAGCCCACTGTCATTTTTTTGGATATTTGGGCCGTAGCATAAAGGCTGGCCAACGGAATGAAGTGCGGCTTGATGGATTGGGAATAACCGTTCGCAGGCACAACCTGCCCGGGCGGCGTCGACGAGGGTGTAAAACGGAACTCGCCGACGATCACGGTGCTATCCATCTGCATATGCATGCCGGGCTGGAAGGCGATGCCGGCGGGGTTGTAGAAGATCGCCGACCCATCGTCGGCGGTGGCGATGAACGCCGTCCCCATTCCCGCCGCCCGCGCGCCCAACTCACTCACGGAAAAGGCCGAGCCGTAGCATAATCCCGCAGCCCCCAACAGGAGGCTCGCATACAGAAGGCAGGGCCGAAAAGGCCCTTTCAGAAACGGAAGATGAGAGCTGGATTGAAAATGATTGCTGGGTTGATTCGTCATTCAACTTTCCCACTGCTTTTCGGCGTTTCGTGGGCCGCAGGCCGACTTACCTCTGCATTGTTGCCTGATGAGACCCGTCAACGATTGGTTCCACCGCATTACGAATGTCTCTGAATCCGTCGCCTGCCCGCAAACCGCAGGTGACTAATCAGCCGCACCAGACAAACCCCGGCAATCCCGAAAACCGGCCTGCAAGGTCGTCTGAAGCGGCTGCTGACTGATAAAACAACTGCCAGAACAACTGCCGCCTCAAAGCTACCGCGGAGTACTGCGCCGGTAGCCTCGGAGAGACGTCTCGAACCTCGGCTCGCGCGAGTAAGATCCTCGCGCACGCGTCCGGAGCCCGGAATCTTATTGCGGGGTACCGGCCTTGATCATGCTGGCAACAATGCCAACCTGGTCAGAATAGACCTCGCAATAAACCTGTCCAAGAACTCCGTTGGAATTCTGCACAGCGTTGACCGCCATCATCTTTGCGGGGAATTTGCGGCCCACGAGGAAAGCATATTTCCCGGTTCCGATCAAAACCGTGTACGTGGCGCGAAGCGGTCCGCCGAGCGCTATGAGGTTTCCAAGCGGGTTCGAGGGGTCGCTCGGAGGCGGCGCAAGAAATGATCCCGTTCCGTTCACATCAAAGATGATCGAGTCGCCGTCGACATCGGACACGACGCAGCGATTGTCGTATTTGATCGTCGTCTGTGAAGTCGGAATGAACTGGAAGTTGGTAATTGAAGTACCGGTAATTACGCCTTCGACCGTTCCCAACTGGTTCCCAAGGCCGTTATTGCCGTTGAAATTGATAACCGTATCGCGCATTGCAAAAAACAGCTCCAGGCCGCTGTTGAATACCGCTTCCTCGCGCGGCGGCGCGGCCTTCGCTACTGCGCGTAAACCGCCCAAGCCCAGAAGTCCGGCGAGGACGCTGCGTCTGTTTGCCATTGTTCAACTCCCCTGTCAGTTGTGTTAATTTCCTGTTAACTTACAGCTATCCCAAACAACGTAAATGATTCCGAACCAAAGGCCCGGTACCAGGATGTCCAGAGTGCTGTGAACGGATTCTAGCATACGGTCCGCAGGCTTACCAGAACTTTCCTATGGGCTTTTTCGCTTGCGGGATTGGCCGCCGGAAACCGCCTTACCTGCTAAGGGGCACCAAGTGACTGACACTGGCGAATCGTTTCGCACCATTGACAACATTTTGGAATTTGATCTGTGCGGCAGGACACATCGCCCTCCTCGTTGGGTCATTTCGTAGCTTTTCATTGACAGAGGAGCATTTCTGTGCGAAAGTTGCCTTGATTCGGCCCCTTCAAAAATACAAAACCGCACGCGCTGCGGTTATTTCCATTGCGCCAGGGCACCGGGACGAGCCCTAATATCAGGTGCCTTCAGGAGGAAAAACAACGCGATGATTGATGGAATTCGAAAAGCACTCGTTGCAGTAACTGTGGTGGTGTTCGGCGCCAATAGCCTGGCGCTGGCTCAGGACACAAAATGCAAGACGATCAAAGGGCAGATGTCCGAAACGATCGTTCCCGCCTCCCAGGCACCCAATGATCCCTTTGGAAGAGTCCTCGGTCTTTTTACGGGAGATTTCGGCGGCGTTGCGACGGTCCCGCTGACCGCCTATCTCGTGACGCAACCCCAGTTCTCGAATCCTGGCGGCCCGTCTTCTGTCATGATGGTTCGCCACGTATTTCTGCTGGCGCCCGGCGATACCGTGATCACTTTGGGCAAAACCATTTTTACGCCCGCTCCGGCGACTGAGCCCGGCCAGACAAACTATGTCAGCAGTGTTTGCCCGTTTGCTCCGTGTCTGGTGGAAAACCCGCAGGTGCTGACGATCATTGGTGGTACTGGCAGGTATGTTGGCGCGACAGGCGAATTGCGGAACCTCGGACTTGGGAATCTCGATCTCCTGAACAACATCGGCGTTTTCACTTTCGTCGCGAGCGGTGAGATCTGCCTTCCGAAGGCAAATTAAGGCCAGACGCCGGTCGAGTTGAAACAAGAATAAGTTCTGAACCAACAAGTTTATTGACGAATTTGACAGGGAGGATTTTGAAAATGAACGTTCTAAAGAATTGCACTATTTGGGCCGCCGCCATGCTTGTCGCGGGCCTGCCCGTTTTAGCAAGCGCGCAAGGAAGAGACGAAGCGTTTGCCAAGAAGGCTCCTGTAGCCGCGCCGTCCGCTGTGGGCGCCTGGTTTGGAATTGCCAGGCCGTGCCCCGGCGATGCCGCCACCGACTCGCCCACGCACCTTGCTCTTTGTCAGGCCGTTTGCGGACTGTGCTCGAGCATTCCGGGCACCCTGCCACCCGAAGTTCCAATGATGCCGACAATGCTGGCTGACGGAACAGTGCTCGCGGACGACGCCGGCGAAATCAGCCGCTACCATACAACTGCGCACGGTAACTGGGCGGTTTCGAGCGACGACGGGCTTCCGGACTGGCAGGGTATGGCGCGCTATAGAGCAACGTTCTTCTGGCTGGGCTCGGCATTCGGCCCAGCGCAAGGCGGTTTCCCGGGGAGTCCGGTTTCGAGCGAGACCTACGGAACCTGCTGCTTCTCAAACAGCGTGCGGCCGCGCTTCGTGGCCTATTTCGATCCGGCCGATCCGGATCGCATGATCGGCTACATTCAACCGTATTTCTTCCCGTTCGTCGATACCAAGACCGGAGCCGTAAGTGTGGCGCCTTTCAATCCGGCCGATCCAAAGGCTGGTAACCATATCCCCGCTGCCCCGACAGATCCGCTCGGTGGAGCTCTGCCGGCCGGTTGCGACAACAGCAAGGGCTGCCTCGGGACATATCACTTTGTAATTCGCCGCATCAAGAATCAGTAGCAGCGTTGCCGCTGAATCTTGTCGCTTAATAAGGAGACCCCATGACTGAGAAGGATTTTTTTTCCAGCACACATGGTCGCGAATGCTCGACGACCTATAACTTGTTGAAGGCTTTTCCGGAAGACAAGCTGGATATCAGGCCGAATCCCAAGTCCCGCAGCGCACGGGAACTGGCTTTCGTCCTCGCCAATCAGGAGCTGTTCTTCAAACAGGCGGTGGATGGCGCCATCGATTTCTCTTTGTTCGCCAACCAGCCGCCCGGGACCATGGCGGAAATTATCGCGGTTCTCCACCAGAACCACCAGGCCGTTGAGGCTTCGCTGGCGAAAGCTTCGATGGACGATCTCAACAAGACGATCAACTTCGGCGGACACGATATGCGGAGGTTAGACGCGCTTTGGGCTAATCAGTTCGATATCGTGCACCATCGCGGGCAGTTCTCCGTGTATCTTCGGCTTGCGAATGCAACTGTGCCGTCGATCTACGGGCCGACTGCCGATACGCAGGCCGCTGGCGCTTAAAGGCTGTCGCGGCGACGACGCCGCAGGAAATTTGCTTCAGAACCTGGTTCAAATTGAGGGAGGGCGCGAAAGCGGTCTCCCTCATTATTTTTGTGGGTTTGACCTGAACGTGGGAAACTACCCCTTATGAGTCCTGCCCGGATGAAAGGCCCTGCGCTGCTTGCCCTTTTTGCGGCAGCTGCGTCAGCACAAAATCTACCCTGCTCTTTGAGCGCGGTCGGTGACGACGTCCAGGTATTCGCCTGCTCCGGATTGAAAGCCCAAAGCGGCCAAATTCTTGAAATTTTGAACCGGATAGCCGCCGACAAGCTCGATCCGGCTTCTGTAATTGCGAAGCTGGCCGACTTGCCACGGGGCTCCGGCGCACGCTCGATCACGCTCACCGATACGCAGAAAACGAATCTCTTAACGCTGGCAAAAATGTACCCAGGTCAGAAAATCGCGATCGTGTATCCTCTAAACGATGCCGCGGCCGCGAAGACAGCGGTGGAGCTGACTTCCATTCTGTCGGAGGGCAAATGGTTGAACCCCGACGGTTCAGCAGTCGCTCACCCTTCCGAAGTTGCAGCTGAAAAGCCGTTCATCGGCATTGAGGTCTTGCTGAACAGCCATGATCTCGAAGATCGGCAGCTTCCAAAAGCGGCGATTCCCCTCACTCTGACTCTTGAAGCGATGGGCTATGCCCGCCACCCCGCCTCTGCGGATGACATTCCACCCGGTACGATCCGCCTCAAGGTCGGGACTCCGCCGTAGACGGCAGGTTCCGTTCCTTGAGGTAGTACGATCCGGTGATCACGATTCCCAGCCCCAGCACGCCGAGAACGACGATGAAAAAGCTTTCTTTGGTGTAGAAGTAAAGACCAAGAATCAGGATCCACATGGGGATCCGCGCCATTAACGTCGTTCGATACAGCACCCGGTTCCCGTATTTGATGATGTTCATGACGATCACCGCGAGGCCAATCATCAGAATGCCTGAGAAGCGGACAAACGTCCCCGGATAATCGCGCGTCGCGAACGCCAGCCTGAGGAAAGTATGCGGCGCGAACATCAGTGCAAGGCCGGTAAGCGTGAGATACGAGGCAAGATAGAACAAGCTCCGCCGGGTTTTCGGCATTATTCCCTCCTTGAGTTTCGTCCAGTATAGGTTAACGGCTCGATAGCCGCCGCAGCAGCAACAGCATCCAGACCGTCCACACACCCAGAAAGATGGCTGTGACCGCCGCAAACCACGGCGCTGTCTTCCACGAAGGCGGCCCGCCTGCCAGCGTCAGGAACAGAATGGAGGAAGCCCATACCGACGCCACGGCGAGCGCCTTTGCGCGAAGACCGTCGTCCCTCTCCGGAGGCGTTCCATTCGCGGCCCGCAGGCGCAATTCCCGGCGTTCGAATAGATCGAGCGCGCGCAACATCGCCGAGGGCCCCGTTTTCATCCAGATGGTCATGTCTGTGAGCATCGAAAGCGCCCCGGCGCGCGAGAAAATTTTCCGGCTGGCCTCATCGATGAGGTATTCTTCCACCACTTCACGCAGCGAACGCGCGATGTCGAAGCCCGGCGACAACCGGGTGATCAGGCCGTCTGCCAGAAACGTTCCGCGGATGTACTTGATCATCTCCCGGTCGACCAGCACGCCGTAATTGCGTGCCACCGACAGCATATCCAGCATGGCCGCCGTGACGGAGATGCGGAAGCGAACCTCACCGCCGATCGCGGGCTCCTGATACCAGTTGCGGGTCATGGATGTCAGCTCGCGGCGCATGCCTTCCAGATCCGCGCTCGCGGTGGGTGTGCAGATGTTCAGGAACTCCTTGTAAATCTCCTCGGGGCTGCCCGTCGAGTATGCAAGCGTAAGCTCGATCTGTTTCCGGCGCGCTTCGCGAGTGAGTGTGGCGACGATACCGAAGTCGACGTATCCGACGACATTGTTTGGAAGGATCAGCAGGTTTGCAGGATGCAGGTCCGCGTGGAACGCCCCGAACTGGAAGGCGTCGCGCAGAAAGTTCGAGATGATGTTGGCGCTGAAGACCGCGGGCTCGAATCCTTCGGCCCGTAGTTTTTCGAGCTCGAGCTCGTCGCCGCGATCCACCATCTTCAGGTAGGTCGAAACCGTCGGACCATTCAGAAACTCCATGGTCAAGACACGGGAACACGAGAGGTCCCAGTAAATTCGCGGGATCCGCTCCGTCGGCGAACCTTCCGCGTTTCGCCCCAGTAAATCGCAATACGCCGCCTCACGCCTGTAATCGAGCTCGTCCTTCGTCCAGGTTGACAACTCGCGCACGGGGTCGCGCATGAAGTACATGCTGCGGATGCGAAGCGCGAATACGACCCAGATGAACCAGCGCATCAGCAGCACATCGCGGTGGAAGTCGTAATGCACGCCTGGGCGCTGTACTTTGACGGCCGCCTGCCTCCCGTCCTTCAGTACAGCCTTGTGGACTTGCCCAATCGACGCGGACGCAATCGCCTCGTAGTCGAATCGGTCGTATAACTCTTCGGGCAGCTTGCCGAACTCATGCCGGAAAACTGTCTCGACTTGTTGGCGGCTGGCGGTCGGAACGCGGTCCAGCAGGCCCAGCAGGGCGTCGCAGTATTCAATCGGCAGGGTATCCACCTGGAGGGATAGGATCTGGCCGAATTTAATGAAGCTGCCGCCGACCTTTTCGAAGCCCTCGCGCAAAAGTTCCGGTCCGCCCAGTGGCTGGCCCTTCCAGCGGCGTTTTGCGAGCCTCCCCAGCTGCACCAGCAGAACTCGCAGGATCTGGAACAGCCGCTGAAAGTAATCGAAAAGAGGGTGCCGGGCGGTCACATTACCGTCACAATCGGGCAAGGCTGGCGCAAAACCATTCGGAAAACGTCGTTGTCCCTTCGGTGAATCGCCACCCGCCAGTTCCGCGCGAGGCGAAAAGTCATTTCGATGTCTGGAAACGCACCCGTGTAACGGGAGGCGGTCCGGTAGCAAATAGTATAGACGCGAGATCGAGCCGGGAGACTAGTGAAAAAGGATTATGGACAGATTCGAGGCAGGGCGGCTTATCCTTTAAGCTACCTGTTTTGGACCGGATTGGCTTCTGCGGCGCGAAGCGCAACCGCTGGGTGACCCGGAGAAGTTGACCCGGATAAGAGCACGGCACGCGGCTATAGCCGCGCTTACCCGGGTTAAAGTCCGGCCATTGGTAAGCGACGTCGATTGAGGAGGCGGAAACTCTTGCAGAACTTAAGCGAACAACAAAAATTTGGGGAGGCCTTGCCCGACTTCTCTCTGCGCACCCTTGATGGGGAAACGGCCAATATCGGCTGGGTGCTTGGAAAGAAAAAGGGAGCGGTGATCGTGGTTTGGTCGAGCACCTGTTCCCATTGCATCCGCTATGACAAGTACTTCAACGGTTTCGGCGAACAATACCCCGACATCGGGTTGTTGATCGTGTCCTCGCGGAACGGCGAAGAACTGGATGCGGTCCGGCGCGCTGCCGCGCAACGAAAACTGAAATTCCCGATCGTGCATGACCCCGCCAGCATCGTCGCCGGTGAATGGTTCACGCGGCAGACACCGCGGGCATTTCTGATCGACGCGAACGGCGCACTGCTTTATCGAGGCGCTGTCGATAACTATAAATACAGCGACGATCCCGAGTACGTTGCCTATCTTGATCCCGCTCTGGCGCAATTTCTGCAGGGCAAGCCTGTCGAGAAACAGGAGACCGCCAGCTACGGTTGCGCGATTCAGTCGGTTTACTACACCCTTCCCAAGGCCCTATGAGCGGTAATTCGAATTCCCTTTTCAGTATTCCGTCGTTTATCGAGACCGGTCTGGTCATGATGCAGTCCGCCATGAAGACTGCGCAGCGGACCCTCGACGACCTCACCGGCCACAATCACGACATTAAAGGCGCACCTGTTGACGGACCAGCCGACGTGGACCTGGCGGTTGCCGATTTCGCCAACCGGCTGACCCGCGTGGCGCGCTATTCGCCGATGGAACTTTCGCAACTGGGAACAGCCTCGGGCGAAGTATTGTCCGCCGCGAAAGCCTCTTTCCGGAATCTCAGCATGACCGATCCCCGGAATGTCGCGCTTCCCATGCAGCTGGCGTTATCGTTTGCGACCCTGATGACGGAATCGGCACTGCGCGGCCTCGTCACGCTTGACGTGGTCGGTCCGGCGCGGCTGCCGCGTTTGGTCTCAGACTTCTTCGAGATGTTCACCGAGACGCCGGTCTTCGCGGGACTCGAGTACGGCGAACTGATCGATAAATGTGAGAAGCGCCTCGAAACCCATCCTGAGGACTATCGGGTGCGTCTTGAGCTGGCGCGGGTCCTCTCCAAGTGCGGGCGATACGAAGATGCCGACATTGAATTCAAGAAAATTCCGGCAAGCGCCTCGCAGTATGCTGTTTCCCGGCATGAGGCAGGCGTTGCGCTTTTTCGGGCTGGCCGTTATCTGCAGGCCTCCCACGCGGAAGTCGATGCGCTGAACGCGGATTCGACAGATCAGCGCTCGCGCAACGTTCTGTTTCTTTCCGCGGACAAACTCGGGGGATATCCCGCTTTCGTTCCCGAAGCCTTCCGGATGACGATCAAAGCCGGTTTTGCCACACCGACGGTGAAATTCGAAGACATTGCCGCCAGAATCGGCCTCGACAAAACCAGCGGCGGCCGCGGCAGCGCGATCTTCGATTACGATAACGACGGTTATCTGGATATTCTTATCGGCGCCGCGTATGGCGGCACAAACCTTTATCACAATAACGGCGACGGCACTTTCACCGACGTCTCGATCGATTCCGGCCTCGATATCTCCGTCAATACGTTCGGCACGGTAGCGGGCGATTACGATAACGACGGTTTCACCGATCTTTACCTGACCCGGCAGGGCTTCTATGTTGGGGAAGGGCAACTCTTCCGCAACAACGGCGACGGCACCTTCACCGATGTCACCGAGGCGGCGGGCCTGAAGGATGTCTGGGGACCGGCGTTTACCGCCTCCTGGATCGACTACGACAACGACGGTTTCCTCGATCTGTTCGTCGCCAATAATCTCGGCGGCCTTTTCGAGCGCAAAACGCCAAATCGCCTGTTTCACAACAATGGCGACGGCACGTTTACCGACATCACGGGAAAGGCCGGCATCGATACAATCTGGCCCACCATCGGCGGCGCCTGGGGCGATTACGACAACGACGGCTTTATGGACCTGTTCCTGAGCAACGGGCTCGGCCGCTCGCAATTGTTCCACAACAACGGTGACGGCACATTTACCGATGTCAGCGAACGCGCCGGCGTCACCGCCATGGGCTTCGGCAGCCCGGCCTTCTGGTGGGATTATGACAACGATGGCTGGATGGATATCGGCCAGTTCATCTGGTCGGACCACGACGATGTGATCCACACGTTGCGCACAGGCGATGGGCCTCCCAACGGCCAACCGATGCGCGTTTATCGGAACAACCGTGACGGCACGTTCACGCAGGTCAACCGCGAGATTGGATTGACCGGGTGCTGGGGCACCATGAGCGGCAGTTTCGGCGATTTCAATAACGACGGTTATATGGATCTGGTTCTGGGCAACGGCAGCCCCAAGCTGGACCGGCTCGATCCGCTGGTCCTGCTGGAGAGTGACGGCAGGAAGTTCCGCAACACTACTTTCGCCGCGGGACTGCCCTTTACCGGCAAGAGCCACGGCGCAAATCTGGGCGACCTGTTCGGCGACGGACGGCTTTCGGTGATCGTCGCGGCCGGCGGCGCCTATCCGGGCGACTTGCTCACAACCAGTGTCTACTGCCCGACCACGTTGCCCGGCAATTACCTGAATGTTCGGCTGGTGGGCGTGAAGAGTAACCGGTCGGCCATCGGCGCTCGCGTCGTGCTGAGCGCCGGGGGGCAGAAACAGACCCGCGAAGTAACCGGTGGATCCAATTTCGGCTGCATGCCGCTGGAGCAGCACTTCGGTCTGGGGACGCTGGACAAGATGGAAGCGTTGGAAGTTCGCTGGCCGAGTGGATTAAAGCAGCGCTTCACGGGACTTCCGATCAACAAGACCTGCGAATTCACCGAGGGTTCTCCGGACTGGAAAGACGTCTACGGCAAGAAGGCCCACAAAGACGCCTGAAACAAGGCATGTATTACACCGGCCGATTTCTTTGCAAGCTGCAAAGAACGTCGCATTAGATTGGCAATCCGCCTGGTCTGCCAGGCGAAATTGAAGAGATGACGGCAAAGGGTGCGGCTCAAGAGTGCCTTCGCTCTGATCCCGCCCGGCCCGCCCTCCGACGATATACTGGCTGGGGAATTGAGAGACGGCAATCATGCGAAAATTCACGAGCACACTTTTCAGTTTCGTTCTCGCATCCGTAATCTACACGGTGCAGCAGGTAGCAAAGAAAGCCGGCGCTCCAGGACCGATGGTGGATCCGAAGAATCCTCCCGCCCCCGGCCCCGAAGGGCTCCCGCCCGCCGGCGCTACCGCCTACCTTTACAGGAAGACCAAAAAAACCATGGAGCGCTTCGGCGACCCGGCGGCTGTTTTGTTCATCATCGGCGATGAGTATCAGTCGAAGGTCGTGGATCTGTTCTTCGACATTCTCACGCTCAATCCGCGCTACTGGGCGAAGCTTCCCCGCCATATCGCGCAGCAGGGTTCGCTTGCCTATGCGGCGGCCGGCCCGCAACGGGAACTCTATATGCAGCAGGCGAAGAATACCCGCTACATTTTCACTCTGGTCCGCAATAATCCCGAGAAGCTTGGCATCCCGAAGAACGGCGAATTCGACCTCGCCACATTCATGGGCCGCGCATATGGCGTGGGTGACTTCGAAAATATCTGGACTGTCGAAGGCCTCGGCCACGTTTATTCGCAGCGAATGTGGCATCTCAAATGGAATATGAGCGAGGATGCGCACGACATCCTGATCGAGGGCCAGGCGGCCTCCATGCCCGAGAAGTCGCTCACCATGATGCACGCCGGTCTCGGCCTCGCTGTCGCCGAATCGCTGATGAAGCAGTTGACACCCGACAGCCGCATCAAAGAGGTTGAGCGCGTCCTCAAAGTTTTCATCAAAATATGCAACAACAACTCGCGTCCAGGGTACGTCGGTTGCGCGCTCGAATCCCTCGGTCTCGTGACACGTTGCTTCAACTATCCGATGGTCGATCTGGTGCAAAGCGTTCTGGCTAATCTGGACCCGGTCGCATGGGAGTTCTTCTGGCGCGGCGCCGGCAGGGCGCTCTATTTTTCGCCCGCCCACATGGCCCAACCTTTATATTCCCCGTGGATTGCGGCGGAACAGGAAGCGCCAAACGCGCGCGCCCATAAGATCCTCAAAGCGGGTATTTCCTGGCCGACAAACATAGTTAATATGCGGTCACCGGAAATTTTCGAAGATTTAATTCGCCGCCGCGGCCTTGCCGAGGAGAGTGAGGGTACGATAGCGCACGGTGTTGCGGCATCGACGACGATGGCGATTGACATCACACCTGACCATCCGGTAGTTAAGTCCTACCTTGAATACACGCCGAGAAGCTCCGACCCGACAGTGCACCGGTTGTGGGACAAACTTGTTCGGAGTCAGGTATATAACTCAGTTCATCGCTACCAGCCGGTGCTCCGCGCGCACGGCATGATGGATCAGGTTTTCCGCCTGCAGGACCTCGAAGCCCTCGTCGACCGGCTCGATCCCCCAGCGCGCAAAACCGAACAAACCTTCGAAGGCGTGCAATCGGGACGATAACTGTTTCCCTCTTGAGTGGCGCTCAAAATCAGGCTAGACTGATGCCTCAAGGCAATTTAGCTCACGAAAGGTATTTGGAGGGGACAGCTATGCGTGATGTTGCAAGTTCTGTAATCAGTTACATGTTGGCGCAGGGACTTTACACGGGGCAGCAGATGGCAAAGATGTCGGGCGTCTCGAAGACCCTGGTCAACCCCAAGAATCCGCCCGCGCCCGGTCCGAACGGTGAAGACCCACGGACGTTTTCGGGATACCTGTACAAGAAGACCAAACAAACGGTCGAAAAATTCGGCGACCCCGCGGCCGTGGTATTTATCGCCGGCGATGAATACCAGAACAAAGCCGTGGATTTCGTTTTCGATCTGCTGACCCCGACGAAGACCCTGAATCCCGGTTTCTGGTTGAAGTGGAGCGACCATGTCCTGACGCAGGGATTGCTCGCGGCCGACGCCACCATCGGCAAGCAGGAAGCTCTTTACTCGCAGCAGGCGAAGAATACCCGCTATATCTTCACCCTGGTCCGCAACAACCCCGAGAAAATCGGTATTCCGAAGACGGGTCCGGTCGACCTTTCGATCTTCATGGATAAGGCGTACGGCATCGGCGATTTCGAAAACATCTGGTCGGTGGAAGGTCTCGGGCACGTCTACTCGCAGCGCGTCTGGAAAGACAAGTGGAACTGCAGCGAAGATGCCCACGACATCATGATGGAAGGGCAAGCCGGCGATATAAACCTCATGCCGGAGAAGTCGTACACGATGATGCACGCCGGGCTCGGGCTTGCTCTGGCGGAATCGCTGATGAAGCAGCTGAATCCGGACAGCAGCGTGCGCGAAGTGGAGCGCGTGCTCAAGGTCTTCATCAAACTCTGCAAAAACAATTCGCGGCCGGGGTATGTGGGATGCGCGCTCGAGTCGCTCGGCCTTGTCACCCGCTGTTTCAATTTCCCGATGGTGCCGCTGGTGCAGAGCGTCCTTTCCGATCTCGATCCGATTTCGTGGGAGTTCTTCTATCGCGGCGCCGGCCGGGCGCTCTATTTCTCGCCGGGTCACATGGTGCAGCCGCTCTACTCGCCGTGGATCGCGGCCGAGCAGGAAGCACCCAATGATCGGGCCTGGAACATCCTGAAAGCCGGCATTGCGTGGCCGAGCAGCATTGTGAATATGCAGGAGCCGGAAATCTACGAAGATCTGATCCGCCGCCGTGGCGCCGAGGAAGAAAAGCACGGCACGATCAAACACGGCGTTGCCGCCTCCACCACCATGGCTTGCGACATTACTCCGGGTCATCCGCTGGTCAAGGAATACATCAAGTACGTTCCCAAGAGCAGCGATCCCAAAGTGCGTGAGCTCTGGACGAAACTGGTCCACGAGCCGGCGTACAAAGCGATGCATCGCTATCAGCCGCTCTTCAAAGCCCACGGCATGCTGGACCAGGTGTTCCGGTTCCAGGATCTCGACGCCCTGGCCGACAAGCTGGAAGCCTCATCGGGCGAGGAAGATGCCCGCGAAGTGGCGCATCCGGCAGGCAGGACGAGCCGGAAGCATCACGCAACCAAGAACTAAACGTCCTCAGTCGGATTCGAATCAGCGGCGTCTGCAATCGCGGACGCCGCTTTTCGTCGTAATGGAGCGCTCTTCATGAAAACCATCAAACAGACTGAATACTTTCCCTCGGCCACCCCGAAGCAGATATACGATGCCTTTCTCGACGGCAAAAAGCACTCCGATATGACCGGCGGAAAGGCCACCGCCGAGGCCCATGTCGGCGGCAAATTTACGGCATGGGACGGCTATATTTCCGGAACCAATCTGGAACTCGACGAAGGCAAGCGAATCGTCCAGACCTGGACGACGAGCGAGTGGCCGGAGGGCGCCGAGCCGTCCCATCTTGAATGGACCTTTATCGCCAGGGAACGCGGCACCGAGGTAACGATGGTGCACTCGCACGTGCCCGATTCCCAGACGGAATCCTATCGGACCGGGTGGGTCGACTACTACTGGACCCCCATGAAAGCCTACTTCTCAAAGTAGCGCCCCGCGCCGGGCGCCCGAACAAATTCAGACGGGTGGAAGCTGGCGCGTCAAGCTGCGCAATTCGTTGAGGAATGCCTGCTCATCCTGAAAATCCCGGTAAACGGAGGCGAACCGCACGTAGGCGATCTTGTCCACCCCGCGCAGGCTGTCCATCAGATACTCGCCGATTTCGGTAGTAGTGATTTCCCGGTCGGGCGAATCGGTCACGCGCGCTTCTACCTGATTGACGAGATCCGAGAGTTTCCCCATGCTGATGGGGCGTTTTTCGCAGGCTTTCAGCAGTCCGTTCAACACCTTCTGGCGATCGAACTTCTCGCGGCGTCCGTCTTTCTTGACGACCATGTACGGTACTTCGTCGATACGCTCATATGTGGTGAACCGCTTCTCGCAGCCCAGGCACTGCCGCCGCCGGCGAATGGAATCGCCTTCCCGGCTTTCCCTGGAATCGATCACGCGGTCTTCGATATGCCCACAAAAGGGACAGGTCATAGTGGCGCCATCATCGGAAGTCCTTTAGAATGCAAGCATAACAGGTGGAGCGAGCATTTCGGCCGGGAAGAGTGGTTTTGCGCACGATTAGCTGAAAGATTGAACCTATCATAGGGAAGCCTCGTTCCTTCTATCGGAAGGATCCACGAGCAATGGCAACAGCAGTGGCCGGGACGATCTGGAATGCGGGTAACGCGGCATTATTAGGTTCGCAAAGCTGGTCCGGCAAAATCACGGGCACATTGGATCCTGATTTCACTATCGTGGAGCGGTGTCTGAGTGGCGACGCCGCCGCTTGGGAAGAACTCGTGCGCGCCCATACCCGGCGTGTCTACGGACTCTGCTATCGCTTTACAGGCAAAGAAGCCGAAGCACAGGACCTTACGCAGGATGTCTTCATGCGCGTCTTTCGCGCCCTTGCGAGCTTCCGCGCAACGGAAGGCGCGTTCACGACCTGGCTGGCGCGGCTGACACGGAATCTCCTGATCGACCATTACCGCCGCACGCGGAACGAACGAGTCACGGATTCTATCGAGGAGCAGCTTCCGCGAATCGAGGGCGGCACGGCTGAGAGCATCTCCGCCGCTCCGATGCGTCCGGATAGCGCCGTGGCGGGCCGCGAGGCCAGCGAATTGCTGCAGTCGGCGCTGAGCAGGCTTTCGCCGGAGTTGCGCGAGACGATCATTCTGAGGGATCTGCAGGAAATGGAATACCGGGAAATCGCCGAAGTGCTGGCGATCCCCGAAGGCACCGTAAAGTCCCGCTTGAACCGCGGCCGCGCCGAACTGGCAAGGCTATTGAAGAAATACCGGGCGGCCGTTTGATGGGCGGGGTTATTGTGAAGTGCACGCCGTGAAGAGTTGAAGAACCGATGGAACCGAATTTGAGTTGCGCTGAATTCGAGACGCTCCTCGCCGACTGGATCGACGAGGAACTCGCGGTTCCCGCCCGGGAAGCCGAGCGCGCCGCATTCGCGCGCCACCTCGAATCCTGCGCGGCCTGCGCGGCGCTGCTTGAAGACGCCTCATCCGCCGTGGCTTTCATGGGGCGCGCGGCCGACGTCGAAATGCCGCCGGCGCTGGTCTCGAAAATCCTGCACGCCACCAACTCCGGCTGGGAATTCAAACTGCGCGGCCGCGGCGTGAGCGGCTGGATCAATCGCACTTTCGCCCCCGTACTCCGTCCCCGCTTCGTGATGGGCGCCGTGCTGACACTGCTTTCCGCAACCATGCTCACCCGGTGCGCTCCCAACAAGACTCTTACGCCGGCGGATCTCGACCCGGTTCACCTCTGGGCTTCACTCGACATGCGGGCTCATCGCGTGTGGGATCGCGCGGTGAAGAGCTACGAAAGCATGCGGCTGGTCTATGAAGTCAAGAACCAGATCAACGACTGGACCGAGCAACAGCGCGAGGCGGACGAGGCAGCAGCCGACGCCAAGGCGAACCAGCGTCAATTGAAACCGCTGCCCGATCGATCCCAACCTGATCGGTCTCAGGCTGATCAGTCGTTCACCGGCCAACAGAAAAGCGAGGACAGGAAATAATCATGAACTGCGCCAATCATCCCGAACTGCCAGCCTCGGCCTTCTGCCGCCAGTGTGGAAAGCCTATGTGCGGGGAATGCCAGCGCCCGGCCCTCGGGTCGATCTATTGCGCGGAGCATTCGCCTGTCGCGGATCCTTCAACCGCCCCGCCTCCGCCCCGTTTTTCCGATGAAGCCGGCACCGCTTCCCCCGGTAGTGGTACACCGGGTAGCGGGTACACAGGCTCGGCTTATTCCGCTCCCGCTTCTCCTTATAGTTCCCCGGCGGCATCGCCCTATACTGCGCCGTCAAATCCATCTGGTGCGGCGCCCACTCCGGTTTACGAAAGTGGATCGCACCCGGTGCTTGCCCTGATTCTCGGCTTCATTCCCGGCGTCGGCGCAATCTACAACGGCCAGTATGCAAAGGGACTGATCCACGCCGTAGTCTTCGGGCTTCTGGTCAGCCTCGCCAGCAGCACACACAACGGTTCGCTCGAGCCCCTGATCGGGCTGCTGATCGCCGCGTGGGTTTTTTATATGGCGTTCGAAGCGTTCCATACAGCTCGCCAGCGCCGCTACGGCGTCTCAGTCGAGGAGTTTTCCAGTCTCTTCGACGTGCGGCCCACCCAGGGCAGATTTCCTGCCGGCGCGCTCCTGTTGATAGGCCTCGGCTTCATCCTGCTGCTCGACACCACCGATCTCATCAGCATCGATCAGCTGGAACGTTACTGGCCAGTCGTCTTGATCGTCATTGGCCTTTACATGCTCTATGCCAGGTTGAGTTCCGCTGCTCACCATCCCGACGGCCCCGACCGCAAGGCTGAGGTGCCCAAGTGAACGACCAGAGCGCTTATCTTGTGCAGGCCGTCAGGGGTCCGATCATTCTGATTACGATCGGCGTCCTCTTCGCCTTCGACCGCTTTACGGAATTTCATTTTTCGCAAACCTGGCCCGTGCTGCTGATCGTGGCCGGCCTTCTCAAACTGGCCGGCGGCGGGCGCCGCGGCTACTTCAGAAACGGACCGCCGCCGCCCCGTCAGGACCCAGGGGCGCGTTCGTGAGGCCACGCTCCGTCACCGGGCCGTTCGTTCTTCTTGCGATTGGCGTTTTCTTCCTCATCAACAACATCCGGCCAGACCTGATTTCGCTTTCGAGAATCGCCGACTACTGGCCGTTTCTACTCATAGGCGCCGGAGTTATCGGCCTGGTCGAGGTCCTCTTTCACGCCAGCCGTGGCGCCGCTGTGCCCCCGCGTCCGATTGCCGGCGGCAGTATCTTCTGGATCCTCATTCTCGGCATCTTCATCATCACTGTGAGCCGCAATCACAATTTTCGTTTCGGCGGCTTCGATGCTCCTGGCGTCAGCGTGTTCGGCTCCGATTACGACTACGATGTCAGCGCCTCCGAGTCGCCGCGCGGGGTGACGCGCATCGTTCTCGATAACCTGCGTGGGAATCTTTCTCTCAAAGGCGAAGACCAGGGCGATATTAAAGTGTCCGGCCGCAAGACCGTCCGCTCCTTCAACCGCGCCGATGCCGATCGCGCCAACCAGCAGTCGCAGGTCCATGTCGAAAGACACGGCGATGAGTTGTTTATCCGGACCGACGACTTCGGTGGACCCCGCCTGCTGCAGATCTCAATCGATCTGGACATAACGGTTCCGCGAGGCATAAGCGTCGAATCGCGCGGACGCACTGGCGACCTGACCATTGACGACGTGGATGGCCCGGTCGATGTCTCGGCCGGGCGCGGCGATGTCCGGCTGAGCCACATCGGCAAGGATGTAAAGATCGAAGCCTCGCGCAGTGGTGAGATCCATGTGACCGACGTCATGGGCAGCGTCGATCTGCAGGGGCGCGGCGGCGACATCCAGTTTGAAAACATCGCCGGACCTGTAACCATAAACGGCGAATATGCCGGTACTCTCGAGTTCCGCGCGCTGGCCAGCCCCATGCATTTTAATTCCTCGCGAACCGAGTTTCAGTTGCAGGCGGTGCCCGGCAGCGTCACCATGGATCTCGGAAATCTCAAGCTGGAGAACGCTTCCGGACCGGTGCGTTTTAAGACCGGCGTGCGGGACATTGAAGCCGCGGACGTGGCCGGCGCTCTCGATCTGACGATTGACCGCGGTGATATTCACGTTACTGTCAACAAGACTCCGGTGCCGAAAATGGACATCCGCACACGCAATGGCGACATCAGCGTCGCGCTGCCTGAGAAAGCCGAGTTTCAGCTGGATGGATCCACCTCACGGGGCGATATCAGCAACGAATTCGGCGGAGGCCTGCACACCCAATCGGACGGCCACGCCGGCACGATTCAAGGCCATGTCGGCAATGGTCCCTCGGTGAACCTTTCCACGGACCGCGGCACGATATCGATTCGAAAAAGTTGACCCTGGTTCGTTTTACGCTGGGTGACCGATGATTATCAGGATGCCTGTGCCAGATGGCAAACTCTCCAGCCAATGGATATTGACGTGACGCATCGTCTGACGCGCGAGGATGCTCATGCCGGGGCTCGACGTACTTCTCTATTCGTTCGATACTCGAAATTCGGCTAAACGTGACCAAGCCACGCGATGGCTCGATTACCTCTGGCGCAGGGGCACCGGGCTCCCCTCACAAGCCCGGGATGCCGTCGCAGTATTCGCACAGTGGCGCCCGGGCGGCATGAACATTGATCTCATCACGCGAGGCTGGTTCTGGATGGATCAGGCGCAGCTTTCTCACTGGGACAGTCTTATTCTTGCGTCCGCGGAACGTCGGCGTGTCCGATTCTGCCAAGTGAGGATTTCCAGACGAATCGCCGGTTCGAAGGCATTCGGGTAGTCAACCCGTAAGCGAAAAGAATCATCCCTTTTTGGGGCTGTAAACCACGCAGTCGATTTCGATCCGGATATCCGACATGAACTTGCACACCACCGTCGTGCGTGCGGGCTTCGCCTCGCCGAAGAACTCCGTATAGACCTCGTTCATCTGCGCGAACTCGCTCGCATCGGCGAGAAAAACTCCGACTTTGACGACCTCGGCCAGCGTTGCTCCCGCGCCTTCGACCAGCCGTTTGACATTGTTCAATGTCAGCCGGGTCTCATGCTTGATGTCGCCCGTCGACATTTGATTCGTTGCCGGATCCACCGGCACCTGCCCTGCCAGAAAAATGAAATCGCCCGCCCGTACTGCCGGCGAATACGGACCGCGCGGCGCGGGAACTCCCGGCGGCGATAGCCTCTCGATCATCTCAGTGGCCCTCCGCTTCCAGCATGCGCTCCGCTTCGATGGCGGCCATGCAACCGGCCCCGGCGGCCGTGATCGCCTGGCGGTAAACGCGATCCTGCACGTCGCCCGCGTGGAATACGCCGGGGATATTCGTCCGCGCGCCGCCATGCGAAAGCAGATAACCATCCGGATCGAGGTCGAGCTGTCCTTTGAAAACCTTCGTGTTCGGAATGTGACCGATCGCGACAAACAGCCCATCGACTTCGCGCTTCCAGGTCTCACCCGTCGCGAGGTTCTTGAGACGCACGCCGGTCACGATGTTTTGCTTGATGTCGAACACTTCTTCGACCGCCGTATTCATCACGAATTCGATTTTGGGGTTTGCCCGCGCCCGCTCGAGCATGATCTTCGACGCGCGGAACGAGTCGCGCCGATGCACCAGGGCGACCTCCCGGCCGAAGCGCGTGAGGAAGTTCGCTTCTTCCATTGCCGAATCGCCGCCGCCGACGACCATAATCTTCTTCTCGCGGTAAAAGAATCCGTCGCAGGTCGCGCACGAACTGACGCCGTGGCCGATCAGCTTCTGCTCCGACGGCAGATCGAGCCAGCGCGCCTTCGCGCCCGACGCCACGATCAGCGTGCGCGTCTCGATCCATTCGCCATCGAGGTTCAATCGGAACGGGCGCTTCGAAAGATCGGCGTCCGAAATCTCGCCATCGCGATAGAAAGCCCCGAATCGCTCCGCTTGCCGGCGCATGTTCTCGATCAGGTCGGGACCGTTGATGCCTTCGGGAAATCCCGGAAAGTTCTCGACTTCGGTGGTGAGCGAAAGCTGGCCGCCCACCTCATGTCCCTTCACGACCAACGGATCCAGGCCGGCTCTAGCCGTGTAAATAGCGGCCGTATTACCGGCGCACCCGGAGCCAATGATCACAACTTTATTCATTTGGATTAATTTCTGAGCCTATCAGATCGCAGTCGGACAGGCGGGTGGCCAATTCAAGCCCGGCGAATCAAAGCTCCGCCAGGCCGCCATCCGCAAACAACTCGGCTCCGACAATGAGAGACGCATCGGATGAAGAAAGAAAGAGCGCCGCTTTTGCGATTTCTTCCGGCGTGCCCATGCGCTTCAGCGCCGTCGAGCCGGCCATGCGTTCCTGCATCTGTCCGATGGCATCCTCAGCCAGTCCCATTTTGTCGAAGAGCGGGGTCGTGATGGGTCCCGGGCTCAGCGTATTCACACGGATGCCGCGCGGCGCCAGTTCATTCGCCAGAGTGCGTCCGAATGAGCGGACCGCAGCCTTGGTCGCGGCGTAAACCGAGGAGCCGGGAAACCCTTTCTTGCTGACGACGGAAGCCGTAAGCAGGATCGAACCCCCCTGCGGGATCAGCGGAAGCGCCGACTGGACGGTGAAGAAGAGTCCTTTAACGTTGATGTTGAAATGCTCATCGAAAAAAGACTCCTCGATTTCGCCGAAGGGCTGAAAACGCGCAACGCCGGCGTTGGCGAAGATAATGTCGATACGGTCGTATTTCTCGCGGATCGCGGCCATCAGACTCGAAATGTCGGCGAGCTTGCTGGTGTCGGAAGCGAGCACCAGCGCTTTCGCGCCCAGTTCCTTTTGCGCCGAGCGAATACTCTCCGGATTCCGGCCGGTGAGAACGACCTGCGCGCCCTCCTGAATGAAGAGCTTCGCCGTGGCGAGTCCGATACCCGTCGAGCCGCCTGTGATCAGTGCGATTTTGCCGTCAAGTTTTCCCATACGTCGAAATGATGACTCGCGCCGCGTAATGGATGCAAACCGCCAGGATTCGCAACACGATAGACTGAGTCTTTTCAGGTACTCGCGCAAAAGCCGCACTCGTTGCGCGCCTCAGGAACGGAGAGATCGATGACGCCAGCAGAGGTTTTGCAGTTCGCGAAAGAAAATGGAGCCCGGCAGGTGGATGTCCGGTTCTCCGATATCCCCGGCCTGCAGCACCACATTTCGTATCCAATGAGCGAAGTCAGCGAGAGCTCGTTCACGGATGGATTCGGTATCGACGGCTCGAGCATCCGCGGTTGGGCCGCGATCAATGAGAGCGACATGCTGTTGATTCCGGATTCCGCGACCGCCTTCATGGATCCGTTCATGGAGACGCCGACGCTGGTGATGATCGGCGACGTACGGGATCCACTGACCAGGCAGAACTATGAGCGCGACCCGCGCTGGATCGCCCGCAAAGCCGAGCTCTATCTGAAGAATTCCGGCACCGGTGACACCGCGTTCTTCGGCGCCGAGGCCGAGTTTTTCATCTTCGATAACGTCCGGTTCGACCAGAACGCGCATTCGGGCTTCTACTTCATCGATGCCGAAGAAGGCCGCTGGAACTCCGGCCGCAAGAAGGATAATCTCGGTTACCGGCCGCGTTACAAAGAAGGCTACTTCCCGGTTCCTCCCACCGATCACTATCAGGATCTGCGCTCCGAGATGGTGAACACTATGGAGCGGTGCGGTCTGGTGATCGAGTGTCATCACCATGAAGTCGCCAGCGGCGGTCAGTGCGAGATCGATCAGCGCTTCAACACGCTGGTCAAGTCCGCGGACAACATGACGCTGTACAAGTACATCGTCCGCAACGTCGCCAATCAGTACGGCAAGACGGTGACGTTCATGCCGAAGCCGATTTTCGGAGACAACGGCAGCGGGATGCACGTGCACCAGTCGATCTGGAAAGCGGGCAAACCGCTGTTTTCGGGCGATGGCTATGCGGGGCTGAGCCAGATGGCGCTTCACTATATAGGCGGATTGCTGCGGCACGCGCGCGCACTTTCGGCGATCATCGCGCCGACGACGAACAGTTACAAGCGCCTGGTTCCGGGATATGAGGCGCCAGTGAATCTGGCCTACTCCCGGCGCAACCGTTCGGCGGCGTGCCGGATTCCCATGTATTCGGCGAGCCCCAAGGCCAAGCGCGTCGAGTTTAGGCCGCCGGATCCTTCCTGCAACCCCTACCTGGCGTTTTCGGCGATGCTGATGGCGGGGCTGGATGGCGTATTGAACCGCCTCGAGCCCGGCGAACCGCTCGATAAAGATATCTACGATCTTTCGCCCGAAGAAATGAAGTCGGTGCCGTCGATGCCGGGATCTCTTGAAGAAGCGCTGAGCTGCCTCGAAGAAGACCACCAGTTCCTGCTGAAAGGCGATGTGTTCACTGAAGAGCTGCTGGAAACCTTTATAGATTACAAGCGGAAAGCGGAGGCGGAAGCGATCCGCTTGCGTCCGCATCCGTATGAGTTTTCACTCTACTACGACATTTAGGTAGCGCGCTCGCTCGGCGCCTCGCACGCCAGTCGTAACTTGTTGTTTCTGCAAGAACAATAAGGGGCGACTGGCATTTCTGCTATACGACCCATTCAAAGAATCTATTTCCACCGATTCCTGGCTGACACTTACACTGGATATTCCACCAGAACAAAAGTGAGACAGCATTAGTATCACTTTGTCTTATTTCGAGGAGAACACACAATAATGCGACTACCGCTCTGTATGCTGGCATTAGCGATGTCTGCGTGGGCAGCAGACATTGATACCCCGCAGCCCATCGACACACCGACCGCCGCAGCAATCGATACGCCCGATCAGGCGGCTCAGGCCCCGGCGCCTGCGGATACGACAAAGCCAGCCGATGCCACACCTCCGGCCCCGCCGCCGAAGTTCAACGGATGGGTGTTCAGCGGATTAGCCGATGGTTATGTGACGGCGAACTGGAATCACCCGCAGCCGATCAACAACCAGTTGCAGAATTTCGATCTGAATTATGGCCAGGCGGAACTCAGTCTGATCAAGTTCACGATTGACAAGTCAGACAAGATGATCGGTATCCACGTGGACACGGGCTTTGGCGAGACGATGCGCCAGATTCACGCGGCTGACGTCGCGGCCCAGGAGCATCAGGCCCTGCGCTATTTCGAGCAGATGTACCTGATATTCAAGCCCGCCAAACTGCATGGGACCGAGATCGACTTCGGGCAGTTCGTAACATCCGCCGGTGCCGAAGTCATCGAGGCAAACGCAAACTGGAACTATACGCGTTCGCTGTTGTTCGCCCTGGCGATTCCGTATTACCACATGGGTTTCCGGGTAAATACGCCGATCACGAAGACATGGACGATGGGTGTCCAGATTGTGAACGCGTGGAACACGATGTGGGGCAACAACGACCTGAAAAACATCGGAATTACTTCCGCTCTGACGATGCCGAAGTACACATGGTCGGTCAACTATTACGTCGGGCCGAATCACGCTGGAACGTCGACCGGCAAGCGGAACCTGCTCGATTCGACGCTGTTGTTAACGCCGAGCAGCAAGATCAACGCTTACATCAACGCTGACTACGGCCGTGATAATCGCATCGGCGGCGGCTACGACGATTGGTATGGTCTGGCGGGCGCCGTGACATGGCATTTGAACGGCCACTTCTCGATCTCCCCGCGGGCGGAGTTCTACGACGACAAAACCGGCTTCAACACCGGCGTCGCCCAGGTGCTGAAGGAAGGCACGATCACGGGCGAATACAAGTACAACGACCATCTGATCTCGCGAATTGAGTACCGTCACGATGCTTCCGATCATGCGTATTTCAATCTGAAGACCGGGCAGGCGCCCTCGAAGGACATGAATACTTTCACGCTCGGGATCATGGCGATCCTCGGACCGCTGAAGTAGGTTGATTTCGAAGCTGCTTTTAGCCGCCGGCGTCGCCCTCTTTCCGGGCTTCGCCGGCGGTTTTATTTGCGGGCGACCCAGAGTAAA
>DATAZF010000328.1:0-2413 GCA_036272235.1 Bryobacteraceae bacterium
CTTCGCCTATCGGCACGACAGAAGCGTCTATGACTGCATATGCGTAGCTCTTGCAATTGACCAGGGCCATGGACTACTCACGGCAGACGAGCGCATGGTCAACGCTTTCGGCTTACGTTATCCGGTCCGCTGGCTGGGCTCATTGGTTCGATAATTTGAGATGCGCTCAGGTCATGCCGACCGGCACGATTGTTTCGCTCGACGAATATTTGTCGCCTACGTACGATCCCGATTGTGAGTACGTGGACGGGGAGTTGATCGAACGGAATACAGCTGAATCGATCGCCGCAGACCGGTATCGCCCTTTCGGATATCACCGTCACTACGCGAAAGATCCGCGGACGGATTCTCCGCGAGCCGCCTTTCCTTTGCATCGAGATTCTCTCCCCTGAAGACCGCGCCAGTCGTATGGAATCAAAAATCGACGACTATCTGGCGTTCGGCGTTCGTTATGTCTGGGTGATCGATCCGCGCAAAAGAAGCGCCTGGAGCTATACGAGCGAAGGAAAGCGTGAGGCGTCCAGCGTACTCACGACGTCCGAACCCCACCTTGCGCTCTCGCTCGACGAAGTCTTCGCCGCCGTCGACGAAGACCTCGAAGCTTGAGAAGACTACGATTTACGCGGGCTTTGAAACCGGTGTCGGCGCCAATTCGCGGCTCGAAATCACCCGATCGATGATCCCGTAATCCGTGGCCTGTTCCGGACTCATGATGTAATCGCGATCGACATCCCGCGCCACGCGCTCGACCGTCTGGCCGCTGGCGTCCGCCAGGATCTTGTTCAGGATCTCCCGCATGCGCAGAATCTCCTTCGCGTAAATATCGATATCGGCGGCCTGCCCCGCCAGACCCTGCATCGAGGGCTGGTGAATCATGATGCGGGAATTGGGCAGACTGAACCGCTTGCCTTTCGTCCCCGCGGCGAGAAGGACTGCGCCCATCGAGGCCGCCTGTCCAACGCAGATCGTGACGATATCCGGACGCACGAATGCCATCGTGTCCAGAATGGCGAGGCCGGCTGTGATCGAGCCACCGGGCGAATTGATGTAGATCGAAATGTCGCGCTCCGGATCCTCCGCTTCGAGGAAGAGCAACTGCGCAATGATCAGATTCGCGACCGTATCGTCGATCGGCGTCCCCAGAAATATGATGTTTTCCTTCAGCAGACGCGAATAGATGTCGTAAGCACGCTCACCTCTCGACGTTTGTTCAACCACCATGGGGACCAGCAGAGATTGACCCATTCACTTCCTTTCTTAATACGAAGATGAAACATCCGCCCGCCCGGATTCGCCGGGCAGCGCCGACACCCCATCATACGACCCGGGCCCGAGGGGCGGCGCGCCTCCGTCTCCACGGGCAAGTATGCTTCGACCCGACGGCGGGATTGCCAATCCCACGCAAGCTTCCAGCCTGCCCTGCATGCTTCCGGAGGATCTTTGTCGGGTGTGAATACTATCTGGGCGTGATCAAGCCGCCGAGTTTATCGGTCTCTCCGGCAGCGATGCGGGGGAAGCGCGTGGAATAGGCTTCCGGATACTTCAATCCGGATCCGGTGTTATAGATGGCGATCTTTTCGTCGCGCTTCAGGAATCCGTCGCGAAGCAGCTTTTCGGCGGCGACAACGCAGGCCGCTCCTTCGGGGCTGATGAAAATCCCTTCTTCGGCCGCGAGCTGAATTCCAGCGTCGATCAGCTCGTTGTCCGCTACGGCGATGGCTGTGCCTCCGCTTTCGCGAACGGCTTTCAGCGTCAGGTAATCGCCGAGCGGCTTCGGCACTCGAAGTCCCGCGGCAACGGTTGCGGCGCCATCCCAGAACCGGCTGCGCTCGGCTCCTTCCTGGAATGCGCGGACCACGGGCTGGCAGCCCTCGGCCTGCACGGCAATCATCTTCGGACGGTTAGCCCCGATCCAGCCCAGCGCTTCGAGCTCATGGAACGCTTTCCACATCCCTATAATGCCGACGCCGCCGCCGGTCGGATAGAAAATCGCGTCCGGCAGTTCCCAACCAAGCTGCTCGGCCAGCTCGTAGCCCATCGTCTTCTTGCCTTCGATCCGGTAGGGCTCTTTGAGCGTCGAGATGTCGAACCAGCCCATCCGCTCACGCCCTTCGCGCACGATCCGCCCGCAGTCGGTGATCAGGCCGTTGACTAAAAAGGTCTTGGCACCAAACAGGCGGCACTCGTACTGATTGATGGCCGGCGTGTCCTCGGGCATGAACACAAATGCCTCGATGCCCGCGCGGGCCGCATAGGCAGCCATCGCGCCGCCAGCATTTCCCGCCGTGGGAATGCCGACGCGGCGGATGCCAAACTGCTTACACATCGAGATCGCGAGCGCCTGGCCGCGACTCTTGAAGCTGCCCGTCGGCAGCTGAGATTCGTCTTTAACGAGCACGCGCTCGAGGCCGTA
>DATAZF010000329.1:0-4151 GCA_036272235.1 Bryobacteraceae bacterium
CTGAAGCTGCTGCCCGAAGGCCCGGAATATTTTCCACCCGACCACTTCACCGACCAGCCTGCCCGCTTTCTTGCCGCCGAGCTGATCCGCGAGAAAATCCTCCTCGCAACACATCAGGAAGTCCCGCACTCCGTCACCATCCTCATCGAGAAGTGGGAAGAACTCCCGCGCCTTATCCGCATCTATGCCACCATCGTCGTGGAACGTGCCGGCCAGAAGGCCATCGTCATCGGCTCGAAGGGCGCGATGCTGAAGGAAATCGGCAGCCTGGCCCGTCAGGAAATGGAAGCATTATTCGACACGCGCATCTATCTGGACCTCCACGTAAAAGTCGAAAACGCGTGGCGCGAGAAGGCGGCTTATTTGAACACGGTCGACTGGCGTACAATGGCCGGAAGAGATGAAACTTAAGCGGATCGTCCTTTCCCTCGCGATGTTTTTCGCCCTGATCCCAATGGCATCGGCGGCGAGCAAGCCGGTTTCCGACGATTTTCTGATCGATACGATCCGCCAGAAGCTGGCCGCCGATCAGGTCGTGAAAGGCGGCGCCATCGAAGTTGTCGTGAAGAATGGAGCCGTAACGTTGAGCGGCACCGTCGAAGAAGATAAACAAAAGAACAAGGCGGAGAAGATCGCGAAAAAAGTGAGTGGCGTGAAGAGCGTTACGAACGAAATCAAGATCGCTCACCCCTGATTTGTGCCACAGCAGCAGATCGGCGAGGCGCTCAACTACGAGTCGGAAAAGATCACGGCCAACCTCCAGTTCCCGGATGGCGTCGCATGGTCCCGATCCGGTTATCTGGTCATAGCTGACGTTCGCCAGAAGAAGATTTTCCGTTTCGATTCCGTTCCGCCGCAGAAGATCCTGAAGGAAAGCGACGGTGGTGCTTCGGGCCTGGCTTTCGATCTGCAAGGGCGTTTGTACGTTTGTGAATCCGAAGCGCGCCGCGTGACGCGCATCGATTTGAAGGGCAAGCTGGAAACGCTTGCGGAAAATTATCAGGGGAAGAAGTTCAACGCCCCGAACGACATCGTCGTGCGCCGGGATGGGCATGTGTACTTCACCGATCCGGCGTTCGGCGCTGCGAATGACCATCGGGATCTGGATTTCTACGGCGTCTGGCACATCAGCCCGAAGGGTGACGTGGAGATCGCGGCGAAGTGGCAAACGCGCCCGAACGGAATAGCGTTCTCGGCGGATGGGAAGTTGCTTTACGTTACCGATTCCGACCGCCACACCGTAGTAGCGTTCGACGTCGATCGCAACGGCCGCTTAACAAACCAGCGGGACGTGATTCGCAATGTGTCCGGTGTCCCCGGAGGCATTCGGACCGATGTGGATGGCCGCCTGTATGTCGCGGCGAAGGGCGTTGCGGTTTACACGCCCGAGGGTAAGCTCCAGCGCACTCTGCTGGAGGATCAGTACGCGTCGAATTGCGCGTTCGGTGAAGGCGACCTCGAATCGCTATTCATCACGTCGCGCGCCGGACTCTTCCGCGTGAAGGTTGGCGCGAAGGGAGCATTACAGTATTAGGTTTCTCACCGCATGATGTTCTTCGTCTCGGCTTGTGGCGGCCGGATGGCAATCCGCCAGGTCTTGAGAGCGGCGACCTGGAGGCCGTCCCTGGGTCTGCTAAAACAAGGTGGCCGTAAGGCATCCAACGAAAGGTCCGCGTCATTTGCAGAAACGCGATAGCCGCCGCTACCCGGACCGCCCCATCCTCGGCGTGGGTGCTCTTGTAATTGAGGGCGATTCGATCCTTCTCGTCGAGCGCGGTAACGAGCCGCTGAAAGGCTGGTGGTCGTTACCCGGCGGAGTTGTCGAAACCGGCGAGCTCCTCGAAGCGGCCGCGCGCCGTGAAGTGCTGGAAGAAACCGGTCTGGAAGTTGCAATCGTTTCGCTCGTGGAGGTTTTTGAACGCATCATGCTGGACGATACCGGCGGGCCGGAATATCACTACGTCCTGATGGATTACCTGTGCCGCCCGACCGGAGGCACACTCTGCGCGGCTGACGATGCCAGCCGCGTGGCCTGGGTTAAGGAAAATGAGCTGAACGAATTGAAGATCACCGAAGGAACGCCGGCTGTAATCGCAAAGGCGTTCCTGCGGGCACGTCAATCGAATGTTTGAAGAAGCACAAATCGCGCTGGAATGGGAGCAGGTGCGCTCGCTCGTCGCCCGTCACATCGGGAGCCCTTTGGGAGCGGCGGAGCTGGCGAAGGTTGCGCCCTCGATCGATCGCGAAGCGGTAGTGCGCCTGCTTGCCGAAACCGGTGAAGCGATTAGGTACTTGCGCGCCGCCTCTGCTCCGCAGCCAACCGGACAGGGCGCGGCGATCCGCATCCACTTCAACGGACTCCCCGACGTCACCGTTTACATCCAGAAGCTCCACATCGAAGGCGCCGCGCTTGAGCCGCGCGAAATTTTCGATCTCATCGGCTTTCTCGATCGCGCCGCCGACGCCGCGTCGTTCCTGACCGCCGCCGGCGAGCGCTTTCCGCTGCTGTCGCACATGGCGCAGGGCATCGGCGACTTTCGCCCGCTCCTCAAGGAAGTCGAAGGCAAGATCCAGGCCGATGGCACCGTCCTCGACAGCGCGAGCCCGCATCTCCATCGCCTGCGCAAGGATATCGAGCGCCAGAAGAAGAACATTCAGGATTCCCTTGAGCGCTTCCTGCGCGCCAACCGCGGCGACGGTGTTTTGCAGGAAGAGTACATCACCATCCGCAACGAGCGTTTTGTAGTTCCGGTAATTGCAGGCCAGCGCCGCAAGCTTCCCGGCGTCATCCACGGCGCGAGTTCGACCGGTCAGACGCTGTTTCTCGAACCGCTCGAAACCATCGATCTCAATAACGAGCTTGTCCGCCTGCAGGAAGAAGAGTCGCGCGAGGTCTTCCGTATCCTGCGCGAATTAACAGCGCGCCTGAGCGTCTACGGCGAGCCGATTCGCGCGGCGGCCCAAATCATGGGCGAGCTCGATCTCATCTTCGCCAAGGCCCGCTTCGCCATCGACTTCGATTGCGCCGTCCCGACCTTCAGCGATCGCCTGCATCTGGAAAATGCCCGCCATCCGCTGTTGATCGACGTGCTTCGCAAAACCCGACGCCGGGTAGTTCCGTTCACCCTCACTCTCGACCGCGACTGCCGCACCCTCCTCATCAGCGGACCCAACACCGGCGGCAAAACTGTCACCCTCAAGACGGTCGGCCTGCTCGCCCTCATGGCCCAGGCCGGACTCCCCGTGCCCTGCTCAGCCGCCGAACTGCCCGTCTTCGAACAAGTGCTCGCCGACATCGGCGACAACCAGTCCATCGAGCAGAACCTCAGCACGTTCTCGGCGCATGTCTCGCGACTCCGCGAAATGGCGCTCGATGCCACCCCGGATTCGCTCGTCCTGCTTGACGAGATCGGTTCCGCGACAGACCCCGAAGAGGGCGGGGCATTGGGCGTCGCGTTGGTCGACCACTTCCGCGCCGCTGGGGCATATACATTGGCGTCCACCCACCTGACGGCGCTCAAGATTTACGGTGCGAACACGAAGACCGTGCTCAACGCCTCGATGGGCTTCGACGAACAAACGCTGGAGCCCACGTATCAACTCCAGACCGGCCTCCCCGGCAAATCCGCCGGACTCGACATCGCCGCACGCCTCGGCATGCCCGAAGACATCATGAAGCGCGCGCGAGCGTCTTTGAGCACACAGGAGATCGAGCTTTCCACCCTGATCGCCAACCTGCACCGGCGCACCGAAGAGACGCGCCGGCTACAGACGATGCTCGAGCAGGAGCGCGCCGCGCTGGCCGCGCGTGAAAAACAGGTTGTGCTCGACGCGGCGAAGAATGAAGCCGCGAAGCTTCGCGACCTCGAAGCCCGTTTCGAGGAAATGCAGCGGCGCTGGCAGGAGCGCGGCGACCAGATTGTCGCTCGCATCGAGGAGACCGCCGAACGCCGCAAGGCCGTGGATGAAGCGAGTCGCCAGACCGCCCGCGCCAGACGCGAGATGCGCGAAGACTGGGAGAAAATCGCCGTCACGCCCGCGGGTCCGGCAGCCGGCAAACTCAGGATCGAAGAAGGCACGCGCGTCCGCCTGAAGGGGATTCGCGAGCCTGCGCGCGTTCGCCGCTTGCTCGGTGGGGATCGTTTCGAAGT
>DATAZF010000330.1:0-10993 GCA_036272235.1 Bryobacteraceae bacterium
AATTCATGCTGGAGACCGAAGGAATACTGCTGGACGTAAGGCGTGTTCAGGCCCGGATTGATCATACCCACCGTGTTGAGGGGGTCGTTCGCATAGTTATCCGCCAGCGTCAGCGGTACCTGGTACGCTGGCCGGACAATCGCCGGGAGACCACTGCTGACGCGGCCCGAAAGGCCGACGTCGGAAGAAATACCGATCAGGCCCGTGTTCTCAGCCATCGTTTCGGCCGCAACGATCGTTGCATCGTTGACATAGCTGATGGAATACCCCGCGCGGAACGCGGTTTTGCCATTTCCGAAAACATCCCACGCCAGGCCGATGTTCGGCGCGAAATCTTTCATGTCGCGGTGATACCAGGGTCTTCCGACCGAGGAGCCCGCGAAGTTCAGAGTCGCATTCGAGAGCAGCGTCTGCACCGGATCGTTGTTCTGAATCACCGGCAGGAGTTCCAGCGAATCGCGTTCGTCAACGACACCGGGGAGTTCCCAGCGCAGGCCCGCATTTACGGTCAGCCGCTGAAAGAGCTTCCAGTTGTCCTGCGCGTACAGGGCGTATTCGCTCTGGCGGAAATTGCGGACGTTTCCTGCGCCGGGAGTGAAACCCGAAGTCCGGCTGGTGACGTTGAACGTCTGGCTGTAGCTATCGATGTAGCCGCCCAGGGTGGCGAGCAACTGGTTGGCGGTGGCGAGGTCGGTCGAAGATATGCCGGGCAGATCGTTTCGCGTGAGCGCGTCCTGGCCGGTTCCCATCGCGAGGGTGTAAGTCGGCACGATGCCGCTGTTGTCGTAAGTGTGCACACGGACCTGCTGTGTGTGGAATCCAAACTGGATAAAGTGCCGCCCGCGCTGCCAGCCCGCATTGTCCGAGATCGAATAAGTATTGGTAGCCCGCCCCTGCGCCAGGCCTTCCGTCACCGGATCGGTGAAGAGCATCCCCGTAACCAGGTATGAGCCGAACTGCTGGGACGTCGCAAAATCCCCAGGCGCGATGTTGAAGCCGCCGCGCAGCTCATTGGTAATCGTGGCAGTGGGCGTCCACCGCCATCCAAGCGAGAGAAAGTGGCTGTGGTTGGGGTTGGTGATGCGCGGCACCTGAGAAAAGTCGAGCTCCTCATCCGGGCGGTCCGCGTTGTCGCGGTTCCAGATATACGATCCGGTGAAAACATGCCGCGTGGAGAGATTGTAGTCAAACCGCGCCGTCACGTTGTCGCGGACTTCGTTATCTCTCTGGTTGTACCGGTAGCCCGCCGCGTTCTTCAGCAGGCCCGGGCTGCTGTCGCCAACCTCGAAGTTGTTGATGGCGGCCCCGCCTGGCACCTGCTGCAGCAGATTCTGAATATAAGGATCGATCGAGATACCGCGCAGCGTGAGCAGATTCACTTTCTGGACCGCCTGGCCGCGTGGCTGGTAAGTGAAAATTCCATTACGGGCGTCGTCGGTAAGGATCGTCGGGTCCTGCGGCAACTGCTGGTTGGTGCGCACGGCTTCGTAGTTGGAATAGAAGAAGAGTTTGTTTTTCCGGATTGGGCCTCCGACGGATCCGCCCATCTGGTTCTGATTCAGACGCGGCTGCGCGAGCCCGGCCTGGTTGTTGAACCAGTCGTTGGCCGCGAAATCGCTGTTGCGGTTGTACCAGTAGGCATTTCCGTGAAAAGCGTTCGTGCCCGACGGCGTATCGAAAGCCAGTTGCGTCGCGCCGCCGGAAGCTGCGGAATTTGCATTCGACGTCACCAGCGTCATCTCCCGAACCTGCCCGACCAGGATCCGGTTCGGCGTGTAGTCGAGGGCATTGTCCCGAATGTAGTTGTCCTGAATGTTGATGCCGTCGAGCGTCATGTTCGAGTAGGAAGTCCGCAATCCATTGATTGTGGTGGGGGAGTTTCCATTCGAAGTGACGCCCGGCAGGGTCTGGATCAGAGCCAGCGGGTCGCGGTCTATGATGGGCAGTTTCGCAATCTGCTCCATCGTGATCGTCGCGGAGATTTCGGCATTCGACGTCTGGATCGACTGGGCATCGCCGGCGACATCCACCGACTGACTGACCGTCGGGAGGGCCAGAGTAACCGTCTGGACCGTCGTTTCCCGGGCCGGGTCAACGGCGATCGGGCGAAGGGTTGTCTTCGCGAACCCCGTGGCTTCGAAGGAGAGATCATAATCGGCGGGACGAACACCGATCAGCCGCCACGTACCGTCGCCCACGGTTTTTGTCGTGAGCACCGGTTTGTCGCTGCCGGGAAGGAACAAAGACACCGCTGCGCCTGGAACCGGCGAGCCGCTGGCATCGAGAACAGTACCGGCGAGACGTCCTGAAAATTGCGCCTGGAGGGTCGACGACAGGATAAGCAACAGAAGAGACGCGAGTAAAAACAGCAAAGCTGACCGCTGGCGCATGTTCCTATTGAACCCTGGCGCGAGTCCATGCGTCTCGCCCAACCTGAATACGGTGGCGAAAAAGCCCTTGCAGATCGAACAGGCGGTTTCGCCTGCGTTCGGATACCACGCAGGATTTTCAGCGCCCCGCTAAACCAGATATCCCGAAATGGCCATCGCCAGCCCGATCACGGCGCTGATCGCGCCCACAACCGGGAACAGCTTTGACCGCGCGATGAAATACAAAGACGTCAGCACCAGACCGATCTCGAGCAATCCCTCGCCGAAATCGAAGCGCAGCGCCTGGTCTTCCACATGAGCGGCTTTCTCATCCTGCTTGCGGGCATCTTCCTGCGCGGCGTCGGATTCCCGCGTGTACCGCTGCTTCTCCTTCTCGTATCGTTCCAGAGTTTTCTCCGCGGCAGGGCTTCGCTGCGGCATGGCGTTCAGCAGGTCCACGCCTAGCTCGAGGCTGTGGAATTTGATCTTCTTCGACTGATAGAACGACCACTTGTCGTTCGCCTCTGACTTGAACAGGACAGCGTCGGTATGGGCGCGGTGCGAAACGATCGTAACGATCGCCAGCAGGACCGCCAGTATTGACGCCACGACTCCGATCTTCTTCCCCAGCGGATCGATGCCTTCGACTTCGTGATGGATTTCCAGTTCGGCCATAGCGGGTGAGTTTATTCTAACTACTTGCGGGCGGACGCCGAACAGGATCACGGGAAGGACCACGAGCAATGGATGCGGCACGCGCTCGCCCTCGCGCGTGAAGCCGAAGAAGCGGGAGAGGTTCCGGTCGGCTGCGTCGTGGTGGCTAAAGGCGAGATCGTCGGCAAGGCGCGGAATTCCCCGATTGGATTGCTCGATCCCACCGCCCACGCCGAAATGCTGGCATTGCGCCAGGCGGCGATTGCTTTATCTTCCTATCGATTGAGCACCGCGACGCTCTACTGCACACTCGAACCCTGCCCGATGTGCGCCGGCGCGCTCGTGGCGGCGCGGATCCGCACTCTCGTCTTCGCGGCGCGCGACCTTAGGTTTGGCGGCGTGCGGAGCAAGTTTCAGATCGCGGATTCACCGCTGCTCAATCATCAGGTCGAGATAGTGGAAGGCATCCTCGGCGTCGAGGCCACCGCGATGTTGCAGAAGTTCTTCGAAGCGAGGCGATAGCCGGCTCTACAAAATCTTCTGCCAGACGGCTTTGCCGACGAAGAATGGGCCCATCTCCTGCATGTGGTGCGAAGTCTGCTGCGTTTTTCGCATCGCTTGCACGCACGCGGAGAGTGGAAACAGCTCTTTCCCGATCAGGCCGATCACGAAATCGTTGTCGTGCTGATCCATCCCGAAACACGCGAGCCGGATGTCGTGCGCCAGGCCGGCATCGCCAAACCCGTGTCCAATCTTGCCATGCTCGCGCAGGATCATCATCTGCTCTTCGGACGGTATCGAATTGAACTCGCCCTTGCGCCGTAGCGGATACCAGACGTGCCAGGACCACGCCGCGTCGGTCACTACTTTGCGCGGCCGGTCCAGCAGCCAGTCCTCAAGATTCGGTTCATACCCGATCGAATAAGTCCGGCCGGTCATCGTGTAGTCCGGTTTGAAAGCCAGGGAGTGAAACGCGCTGTGACGCAGAAAAGGCCGCAGCTTCGTCACGAAGAAGTCCGGAGATTCGCTCCAGGTCAGCAGCCCGACGCCGCGCGGATCGTTCGCATCCTCATAGAGGACGCCCTCCATCCCGGAATCTTCCAGCGCTCCCGCCAGGTTTTCCGTATCGTCGGCGTCGCCCCACGCCAGAAGCTGCATGAAGAGCCGCCGGTCGGATGTCTGTGGTGCACCGGCGCGCACGCCGCCTTTTTCTCTGAGATCAAGTGGTTCCACGAATCCCAGCGTAACGCAGAGCCTCGCGGTTAGAGCTTTGTTCAGAGCCTGGTCACAATGAACGGAGTCGTAGTCGGTTGGGCGGAGCCGCCTTCCGGCTCGACCGTAACCGAGATTGCCGCGGCGTTGTCGACCGGTCCCGGACGTACGAAGACCGCTGTGGCGTCCGGCTGGCTCTGGAATAATCCGGCCGGCACCGGATTTCCCTTCGCCGGAATCACCCAAAGCTCGAATGTCTTCCCGCGATCGATGCGCGGCAGGCTGGCTCCGATGAACACGACGCCTTTGCCGGCGCTGACAAAGATCCGGCCCTTCGACGGCTTTTCGGTTTCACCGAAAGCCACGTCGCGCGTCGCCGGGTCGTTCAGAATCGACAGGGCCTGTTCCAGTCTTGCGGAATCGCCGCCCTGCCGCCGTCCCGAAATTCCAATCGTCACCAGAGCAAGGCTCATCGCAGCGGTAATTATCCACGGCAGTACGACGCCGAAGGACCAGCGTTTCGGCGCCGGTTCAATCGCGGCGAGCACCCTCCTGCGAAGATGCCGGGGCGGTTGTTTGATCTCAACCGCTCCGGATATCGCGGTCACGGTTGCCATTGCGCTCGCGACTCCCGGCACGCAGTTCGGACATTCGCGCGAGAGGTGCGCCGCAATTTCCGAGCGCTCAGGCTCGACGGCGATACCGAGCGCGTAGGATGTGTAATCCTGGCGAAGTTCTTCGCAGGTCATGCCTCCACAGCCTGTCCGAGTTCTTCACGCAAATGTTTGAGCGCCGTGCGCACCCAGGTCTTGACCGTGCCGGGCGGCTCACCCATCCGTTCGGCCATTTCGGTTTGCGAGAGTCCTTCGTAATACGCCAGCTCGATCACTTTCTGCTGATTGGCGCTGAGTTTCGCGATCGCCTGTCGGATGACTCGGGCGTGATCGATGTTGAGCACGTCGCGCTCCATGTCGACGAAGAGCGATGGATGCTCGCGGAGGTCCAGCTCGTATGCGTTGCGATCCATGCCCGCACTGAGAGAGCGGAGGTGGTCGATGGCGCGATTGCGCGCAATGGCCAGCAGCCACGGCCCGAGAGCTCCCCGAGCGGGTTCAAACGCATGGATCCGGTTCCATACACGAAGAAAAGTTTCCTGCACGAGGTCTTCGGCGACGGCGCCATCGCGCACAATCGAGAGAATCACCGAGTACGCCAGCCTTCCGAACCGATCGTAAATCTCCGCCATGGCGATCGAATCGCGGCGCTGCAGGCGGCGGGCCAGATCCTCATCGTGCTTGCTGCTCAGTTCGAGCGCCAGCAGCATACCTGGCATTGTCATGCTGGTTACGAAGATGCCAGGGATAAACATGCGAAGACGTCTTTGATGAGCATAGCGCCATGACGACAGTATTGTCCCGGCTTGCGCGGGCAGCATCGATTTCTGCAAGGCGGACATTGTGCGGCGAGCGCTCCAATGGGGCGCTCTGGACAGTGCCTTATATATGGATACGTTGCAGCGAGGGCGGTGGATGACTTCGCGGTGTGCATCCCCGAATTCGTTTTCAGTTTGCTGCGCGACGCGAGAAGACTCATCGCATGCGCGAAGTGCATTTTTTTCTTGACATTCGCGCGGAGTGACTCTATATATGAATCACGCTGCGATTTTTCGAAATCGCAAATTCGAATTGGAGAATCAATCAATGAAGAACGCAACCAAGAAGGCCGCCGCGAAGAAGAAAGCTGCTCCGAAGAAAAAGAAGTAGCTGCTCAGCGTCCTCTCAGGGCGTAAACATCAGTACAGCGAAGGCCCCGGCGACGGGGCCTTTTTTGTTTTGGAGAGAAGCTCCCGGCGACGGGGCCTTTTTTGTTTTGCGGAACGTCCCGGCATTCACTTCTTCACGAACTTCTGCACCGCGCTGTTCACCGTGTCCGCGACGTAGATATCACCCTTCGGACTCACCGCGACATAATGCGCTTCGCCGAATTCGCCCAGACCCTTGCCCGACTTTCCGATCGCCGCGAGAACCTTGCCATCGAGATCCAGCCGCAGCAACTGGCCCGCGAAGCCGTTGACCATGTAGACATACTGGCTTCCGATCTGCATGCCGCAAGGCAAGCCCGCGTACTTGATTTCGCGGATGAACTTCCCGTCGGTGTCGAAAATCTGAATGCGCTCGTTCTCGCGGTCGGCCACCCATAGCTGGCCCTTCGCATCGAACGTAACTCCGTGCGCGACGTTGAACTTCCCAGGCTCCGTGCCCAACCCGCCCCACGACTTGATGAACTTGCCGCTCGCGTCGAACTTCAGGACGCGCGGATCGCCCTTGCCAGGCGTGTGACCCTGCACGACAAACACATCCCCGTTGCGGCCGATTGCAACTTCGTTCGGCTCATTCAGGTGATGCGACTGCGTGGCTTCGTCCCATACGCCAGCCTCGCCCTTCGTGCCGATGGTAAGAAGGATCTCACCTTTCGGATTCATCTTTACGACGATGTGCGCGCCCACGTCGGTTACCCAGAGGTTGTCCTCCCGATCGATTTTCAAACCGTGGGTGCGGCGAAAAAGTCCGTCGCCGAATACGCGCAGGAATTTTCCATTCTCGTCGAACTCGACCAGAGCCTGCGGACCACGATTCAGCACAAACATGTGCCCCTTCGAATCGAAGGCTATACTCGCGGGCGCGCCAATTTTGGTTCCTTCGGGAAGTGGGATTGGATCCGCGACCGCGACATAGTCAAGCGCCGGCGCTTCCTGCGGCACCATGAGCGCCGGATTCGTCGGCCGCTGCGCGAACAGCGCGCTGCAAGCCAAAAACAAAATAGCCAATCGCATTTGCGTTAATCCTGTTCGGCTGCGGCCGCTCCGCCGCCGCGCCCGCCACGCCCACCCCGTCCGCCGCGTCCACCTTCAGCGCCGGGCTTCGGTAACGCCAGACCGACAAGCTCCGCTCCCGCACCGCCCTGCCCCCCGACCACAGTAACGAGGAACTGACGGCCATCGATGCTGTATGTCATCGTGCCGCCGCTCAAATTCCCGCCGAGCGGCATCTCATTGATGACTGCCCCTGTTGCCTTGTCGATTGCGCGCAAAGTATCGCTGCCTTCGAAAAGCAAAGTCTTCGTGATCAGGATCGGCGACCGCTGCCCGCCTCCCCATTTGCTGACATCGATCCCGGCCGCTTTGAGCGTCGAATTCCTGAGCAGATTGTCGGCCGGCTTCCCGTTCGGGATCATCCACGCATGGTCGCCGGTGTTCAGGTTGATGGCGGTGATGCGGCCATACGGTCCTTTGATCAACGGCACAGATTCCGGTTGCCCATTCGGTCCGGTGCCTGTCGTCACGTTCGCGCCGCCCAGGCTGCCTGCGGCGATGTATTCCATTTCCGACCGCGTGCCTCCGGGTTGCAGCGACGATAAGTAAGGAGCGGTGGTCGACGGGATGTAGAGCATCCCGGTCTCGGGATCGACCGACCCGCCCATCCAGTTCGCGCCACCCCCGGCGCCCGGAAGCTGGATCGTCGCCAGTTTGCCGCCCGCGTCTTTCAAGATCGGCGGCGTATAGATGGGTCCCAGCACATACTGCGACGCGACCTTCAACGCTTCCGCTTTGATCGCCGGCGTGTAGTCGGCGAGATCGGATTCCGTCACCCCCTGGCGATCGAATGCAGCCGGCTTCGTCGGGAACGGCTGCGTCGGCGAATACCACTCGCCTGGCGCATTGCCTTTCGGAACCGGGCGCTCCTCAATCGGCCACACCGGTTTGCCGTTGGTACGGTCGAAAACGAACGTGAACGCGGACTTGTTCACGACCGCCACCGCCTTGATCTTCTGCCCATTCACCGTGACGTCGGCGAGGATCGGCGCCGCGGGAATGTCGTAATCCCACATCTCGTGATGGATGAGCTGGTAGTGCCAGACGCGCTTGCCCGTTTTCGCGTCCAGACAAACGATGCTGTCGGAAAACAGATTCGCGCCCGGACGCTGGCCGCCATAAGTGTCGCCGCTCGGCGCTTCGACCGGAATATACACATAGCCCAGCTCTTCGTCGCCGGTCAGCGGACCCCACGCCCCGGTGTTGCCGGTGAATTTCCAGGATTCCTCGCCGGTCTTCGGATCCTTGAGCCATGTATCGTTGCCGAATTCTCCGGCTTGCGGAACGGTGTGGAAAGTCCACAGCAGCTTTCCGGTGCGCACGTCATAGCCGCGGATGTAACCGGGCGTGTTCAGCTTCGTCGGCAGCGCGACGCCTACTTTCAACGAAGCGCCAACAACAGCCACGTCACGGACGATGATTGGCGGCGAGGTTGCGCCGATGGTTCCTTTGAGAACCTCTTTACGATCCAGGCCCTTCCAGAGATCGACATGGGCGTCCGTCCCGAAGTTGGCAATCGGCAGCCCGGTTTTCGCGCTCAGTGCCACCAGTTGATAACCCGGTGTAATAAATATGATGCGATCGTCGCCCCGGCCATCGCTCCAGTAGCTCAGGCCCCGATTGTTGGCGCGGACAGCCCCGCGCTCCGCCGTATCGTCGCCGCGATAGGTCCAGAGAGTCTCGCCAGTCACAGCGTCGGTGGCGACGACAGTTCGTCCAGTGCCGGCCGTGAAGAACAACTTTCCGCCGATCATCAGGGGCGTCACTTCCCAGGCGCCCTGCGGCGCCGGACCCATGTTCTGCGCCTTCCAGCGCCAGACCACCTGAAGGTTCTTCACGTTCGAGCCGTTGATCTGGTCGAGCGGAGAGTAGCGCGTGTTGCCGACGTCACCGCCGTTCACGCGCCACTCGCCGGCGGAAGGCGCGCCGTGCTGTGCGAAGGCCGGCGTGAGGCTGAGGGCCGCGAAAACGGCGAGGGTCATTCCGAATCTGCTGCTGCGGGAAAAGCTTTTCATTCGATGTGTCTCCAGAGGGGGTACAACCTACAGAGTCTATTTCCAAACGGTGTTAACACGCAAGCAGCACCAACGGGCAGCACCAGGGGGCGACATAAGATGGCAGCAATGATCCGGGCTGTATTGTTCGATCTGGATGGAACCCTGCTCGATCGGGAAACGTGCGTCCGCCATTGCGTTGAGGATCAGTTCCAGCGGTTTGCCGACCGTCTTGCCCCGGTACGGCTGGCGGATTTTCGGGAGCGTTTTCGCCAGCTCGAAGAGCACGGCTATGTTCCGAAGGAGGCCGTGTATCAACAGATGGGCGTTGAGTTCGGATTTTCGCCGCGGCTGCGCGAAGCGCTGACGGCCGACTACTTTCTGGCGTATCCGGCCTTTTGCGTCGGCTTCCGGCACATGCTGGAAACGCTTCGCCTCCTGCGGGATCGCGGCCTCAAGCTGGCCATCGTTACAAATGCCTCCTCGTCGTTTCAGCGAGCGGCGATCGCGGCATTGAAAATCGAACACCTGTTCGACGCAATCGTGATTTCTGAAGCGGAAGGGGTGAGCAAACCGGACCGGCGCATTTTCGATTTGACGCTGTCGCGGCTTGGCGTTGCCGCCGGCGATGCGATTTTTGTGGGCGATCACCCTGACGTCGACGTTCGAGGCGCACAGGAAGCTGGGATGCGCGCGATCCGGAAACACGACGAGTATTGGGGAGCGTGCCCGCACGCTGACGCAGCAATCACGGAGCTGAATCAACTGACTGGCATTCTCGATCGCTTTGACGCTGACCGCGCTTGACAGAGCGTCGCGAGTTGGAAACTATAGTACCCATGAATAGCGTCGTTCTTGCTGGTTTGTTCTCGGTCCTGTCCGCCGCGGTGGTTTTTGGCCAGGCCGCTCCCGTCGTCGGCGTCGAGGACCCGACATCTCTGTTTAAGGACAAAGATCCCGTCCTCAACCGCAACAAACAGGCGGCGATGCACATCGTTATCGATCTGCTCGAAGCCGGCCACTGGAGCGAAGCGGACAAGTGGCTGACCGAACGCTACATCCAGCACAACCCCGCCTTCGCTTCCGGACGCGAGACGATCATGAAGGCATTCAGCGCGCGTCCGGGCGGTCCGCTGCCGGCCAGCCTCAAAGAAGCGCGCACGAAGGTCGTTGCCGTTCTTGCTCAGGGTGATCTGGTCTGCGTAGCGACACGCAGCGAACGCCCCGACCCGAGAGAAGCCGGCAAGACTTACACCACGACACACTTCGATATGTGGCGCTTCGTTGACGGCAAAGCGGATGAGCATTGGGACGAAGGCGGAATCAACCCACCCCGGCCGCCGGCAGCCGCGAAATAAATCCGTCCATGCGGGCTATCCGTCGCCGGGGCCGGCAGTGTCGATGAGCATCGTGTCAACCGCCGCCTCGCGTGGCGCCAGCTTCAGACCTGACTGAGGCCGCAGCGCCTGGAATATAGTTTTGCGAGGTCGAAATCGAAACATCCCTTGAGCCCGGTCCGCCCACGATCTGCTCCTGCTTCACCTGGTACGTACAAGCAGGTCCGGAGCGCAAAGCAATGCTGATATAACGCCTTCCGCCGGGTGCGGGCCAAACACCCGGCGGTTGGGTGTCTGGCGTACTCTTCCTGATCGAAGCGAGTCGAACTTCAACGAGCCGGTGGGAGCTAAGGTTTGGCCCCGCTCCGGACGACGGCGAGCAGCGCAGTCAGGATTGCCCGTCGCACGGGGGTTCCGCTATCGCAGCCCGAACGTAAACAGCGACGGCCCGGCCTGCACGCTCACGTACTGCTTGCCATCCACCATGAACGTCATCGCGCCCGCCGATACGGAAGGTCCGAGATTTGTTTCCCAAAGCAATTTCCCATCGCGCGC
>DATAZF010000331.1:0-2632 GCA_036272235.1 Bryobacteraceae bacterium
GCAGTTCTCGTCATCCGCGGCAACGTGCAGGCGGAATATCGCTTTCTTCCGACTCGTGATGAGTGGCTGACAGGCCTTCGCTACTTCGCAATGATGTTTCCGGTGATTGCCGCCGCCTATTGGGCGCTCGGCCTTGTCGCGCTGCGCCCCCTGCCCAAAAACCCCGGAGCAGCCATTTTGCTGGCCATCGGGACATTTTTCGCCATGCTGTGGGTGCTCGCGCTCTCTGAAGAGTTTTTCTTTCGCGGTTTGCTGCAACGATGGATCGAGCAATGGACCAGCAAGCCCCGGGTCGCCCTGATCGTCGCTTCGATCATATTCGGATGCGCGCACCTTGGCTTCCACAGGACCTTTCCCAACTGGAGATGGGCTATCATCGCTGCCATCCTCGGTGCATTCTGCGGCCTCGCCTGGCAAAAAGCCCGCAGCGTCCAGGCTGCCATGGTGACGCACGCCGTGCTGGTCACCATCTGGAGAGTGTTTCTCCGATGAAACTGGCCACAGGTTTGCAGTTGAAACGCCATTCGTCTTCTCTCCATTCGATACATTCATGCGCAGTCTCGCGATTCTCTCGATCACCTTATTTTTTTCCCTCGCCGCCTGGGCGCGGGATCTGCCCCGTTATGCCATAATCCTGTCGGACCCCGCACCGATTACAGCCCGCCCGCAAGGCGGTAGAACTGCCGTCGTGGCCGCGCGCGCGCGCCTGCTGCCTCGACAGGAGTCCATGAAAGCCGAGTTGCGCAGGCGCGGCATCCGCATCACCGGCTCATCCCACATTCTGCTCAATGCCATCTTTGTAGCGGCTGAGCCGGACCAGGCGGACCAATTGAAATCCCTCGCCGGCGTTATGCACGTCGCCCCGCTCGCCCGCTATCACCTGAATCTCGACCATGCCGAACAACTCATCAACGTGCCGGCCGCGTGGAACCTGTTGGGCGGTACGTCGAACGCGGGCGCGGGTGTAAAGATCGGCTTCATCGACAGCGGAATTGAAGCGACTCATCCGGCCTTTCAGGATCCCTCGCTGACTCCTCCGTCCGGTTTCCCCGTGTGTCAGGTGGTGTTTCCGGGAGCCGCGCTCGATCAATCGATCGACTGCACAGCCACCGATCCGGCGAAGGGATTCCCACTCTGTACGGCCGGCACGTGCTCCTATACCAACAATAAAGTGATCGTGGCGCGCAGCTACGTCCCCTTGCTCTCCAGCGGCGATGCAGCCAGTTCCCGCCCGGACGATCCTTCGCCTGAAGATCGCGTCGGCCACGGCACCGCGGTGGCCATGGCCGCCGCCGGGGTAACGGTGACTGGTCCTGCCGATACGATTACCGGCGTGGCGCCGAAGGCCTTTATCGGCAGCTATAAAGTGTTCGGATCCTCCTCCGTAAACGATTTCACGACAGGCGATGTAGTGATCCAGGCACTCGAAGACGCTTACAGCGACGGTATGGACATTGTGGTCCTTTCGCTGGGAGGCCCTGCTCTTTACGGCCCTCTCGACACCGGCAAAACCTGTGGCCTCTCGCTGGGGCAACTCTGCGATCCGGAAGCTTACGTGGTCCACCACGCCGTAGTCGACGCCGGGATGCTCGTCGTGGCGGCGGCAGGCAACGAAGGGCAGACCGGATTACCCTTGCAGCCCGGCCTCAGCACCATCGACTCTCCCGGTGATGCGCCGGCCGCGATAGCGGTCGCCGCCACTACCAATTCACACAGCTGGGGCAACACGCTTACGGTTAGCGGACTCGCCGCCTATCACGCGCGCCTCAGCGATGGCCCCCCGCCGGCGGCTACAGTTACCGGCCCACTTGGCGATGTTGCGAGCGTCGGAGATCCGCAGGCTTGCTCTGCGCCTCCTGCCGGTTCGCTGGCGGGGTTGATCGCGCTCGTAGCGCGCGGCACCTGCACCTTTGCCGTGAAAATTCAAAATCTCCAGGCGGCCGGAGCAGTCGGAGCGATTATCACCAACAGCGCCGGTGACGATACGCTCGTAACGGCGAGCGGCCTTGGCGGAACGACGATCCCCTCGATCTTTGTGGGGTACGACGATGGCGCGGCGATCCGAACCTTCCTCACCACCAACCCAAAGGCCGCGGTCAGCATCAGCCCGAACTTCGGCGCCTTCGATATCACCACCTTTAACCAGGTGGCCCCGTTCAGCTCTCATGGGCCGGTCGTCGGGACTTCCGCGCTGAAGCCGGATATTGCGGCGGTGGGCGTCGACCTGTACCTGGCGGGAGAGACCTTTGATCCGAACGGTGAACTCTACTCCGCCAACGGATTCCTGGTTTCACAAGGGACCAGCTTCTCCACTCCGCAGGTCGCCGGCATCGCGGCTCTCGTTAAGCAGACGTATCCATTGCTACCGGCACTCGAGCTCAAGTCTGCCGTCGTCAACACGGCTACGCAGGATGTCACCGAGAACGGACTTCCCGCCTCAGTCCTCGCCGTTGGCGCAGGCAAGGCAAATGCCGCCTTCGCCGTGCAAAACACCCTGACGGTGATTCCGGCCAGCGCGTCGTTCGGCGTGTTGCCGGGGACACCCTTGCCGCTGACCCAGCAATTTCAACTGCACAACATAGGAACAACGCCCCTGAACCTGAGCGTGTCGCTCACGCGCCGCACCCCGGAG
>DATAZF010000332.1:0-10227 GCA_036272235.1 Bryobacteraceae bacterium
GAACATCCACCATCGCCGCTATCCTCTGGTGGACAACGAACGAGGAGTGGTTTGGTCACACGCCGTGATCGATCAGGGCACCGTCAATCAAGGCGTTCTCTCGGACGGCCGCAAATATGCGTTCAAAGGCTTCAACCGCCCCTCAAGCATTCTGCTGAGCGAGGCGTTCCTGATCGTAAACGGGAAGATCCGGCGAGTGGAAATGATCGGCCCGTCATCGACCTATCATCTGAACTCCGCATGGCCGGGCGGCCTTTCGGGGAATTAGAGCAGTTTCGCGAAAAGTGTGGGGTAGATGGTGAATTCGGGGCCGATTGGTGGCTGGCCGCGGCTGTTCATCTGCGACCGAAGAGCGGGGTTAGCAACCCCGTGCAGGTTGCCAACTGCCTTACAGTATTTGTGAAATGGCTCCAGCGGCCGATAGTCGCTTTTTTCCTGAATCACTTGAGAATTTTGGTCCGGGCCACCACTTAGCAAGGTGGGAGTGACCCCATTCGACTCGCAGTCCTCTGTCTGATCGCCGCCGGCGCGCTCGCGGGGGGATCAAATGACGTCGTAAACGTGCCGAAAGCGGCGCCGGATGCAGCTTATGCCGTACTGACCCACGCATTCGACGCGCTGCGAATTCACGACTACGACGCCGCAATCTCTTTCTTCGGGAAGGCGGCTGCACTTGTTCCCGGCCGCGCCGATATTCGCAAGAACATGGCTTACGCCCTGCTGAAAATCGGCGACAGCGAGGCGGCGCGCGACCAGTTCGGCGAGGCGATGAGGCTCGATCCATCCGACCTTCACGTTGCGCTCGAATATGCCTTTCTCTGCTATGAGGCCACGGGCGAGGCGCCAGCCCGTAAGGCCGAAGCTCGGCGCATTTTCCTCCGAATCCGCATGTCGAGCGATACTGATGCGCGCGCCACGGCGGCCGCCGCATTCGAAAACATCGACTCCCCGCTTGCCGCCGGAATCGCGCGATGGCAGCAGGTGCTTGCGAATTCGCGCCCGACCTTCAGCGCGCTCTACGAACTGGCCCAGCTCGCCGAGCAGCGCGACGAGTTGGATCTGGCCGCCGACAGTTACAAGCGGGCGTTCCAGCTTTTGCCGGAACGGAAGTCGGTGCTCCTTGAGCTGGCCCGAGTGGAAAAGGCCCGCGGCAATGCGGAGGGCGCCACGGCGGCCCTTCTGGCTGCTTCCCGCGGTGGCGAGACCCGCGCGGCCGAGCTTGCCCGGGAGCAACTCCCCGAGCGCTATCCATACGTGTATGAATTCCGTAATGCGCTCGCGCTCGACCCCGGCAATGATGCACTCCATCGGGAACTGGCGTACCTCCTTCTGGCCATGTCCGAAAAAGATCAGGCAAGCCGCGGGGACGCAGAGCAGGAGTTCAAGCAGATCGTGGACCGTTCACCGCACGATTACCTGGCTGCAGCTCAGCTTGGCATCCTTTATCTCGCGGGCGACGATAACGCTCTTGCGATGCCTATTCTGCGCGATGTGCTGGCGCACGCGGACCAGGCCACCGCCAACCGCGTCCGCATGGCTCTCAAGATGCCGCTTCTGCTCGAAGAAAGACGCCCTGAAAATTCCCCGGATGTCGCCCCATTCGACCCGCGGGTGCTGGCGGAACGCAGCTATCAGGCAGGTTTTTTTAAAGACGCCAAACGCTATTTCCTCGCGGCGCGGGAGCAGAATCCGGCGGATGCATCCATCGCGCTGAAACTCGGCTGGACCACAAACCTGCTGCACGACGATGCTGCCGCGCTGCGCTGGTTCGACATCGCGCGCCGCAGCGACGACCATGCGATCTCGACGGAAGCAAACCGAGCCTACGGAAATCTTCGCCCCGGCCTTGCACTGTTTCGAACGACGCTGTGGGTTTATCCGCTGTTTTCGTCCCGATGGAACGACCTCTTTGGCTACGGCCAGTTGAAGACCGAAGTCAACCTGAAGAAACTGCCGTTCCGACCTTACGTATCGCTGCGGTTCGTCGGCGATGCCCGGCGGTCCACGGGGGGTGTTTCGCCGGAGAATCTGTCCGAGAGCGCATTTATCTTCGGCGCTGGAGTGGCCACGCGATACTGGCGCGGCGCGATGGCGTGGTTCGAAGCGGGAACCACGGTCAGCTATCTGAACGGTACGCGGTCCGCGGACTATCGCGGCGGTGTCTCTTATGCCAAGACAATCGGCGCATCCATCGCGGCCGAGCATAGCGGATGGTTCATCGAATCTCTTGCCGACAGCGTTTTCATCAGCCGCTTCAGCAATGATCTTCTGAACTACTCCCAAAACCGCGCCGGCTTCACGTCGAGCCTCGGCGGCTTCAAAGTTCAGACGTTTTGGAGCAACAATCTCACCTTCGACGCAAAGAAGCAGTACTGGGCGAATTTCGTGGAGACGGGGCCGGGCTTCCGGTTTCATCCCCCCGGCACACCACCGTCACTCGCCATCACGCTCGGCGTTGTCCGGGGAGTCTATCTGCGAAATGAGGGGAATCCTCACAGGCCCAACTTCATCGACTTCAGGGCCGGCATCTGGTATGCGTTCACGAAATAACGTAGGGCGAGCCGTTCTTCTCGTCGCCTTCGCGCCACACTGCTCGGCGGGTGTCTTCTCGGTCATCGGCTCTCAATCCGGATCCTGGCCTTCCATTCTGAGTTCAGCCGGGCATATCGCAGGACCGTCCGCAGTCGCGGATATTCTGGTGGCGCCTTCGGGTACTCCGGATTCGCCCGAGTGGAGAGGACGGGTTGAGCGCGGTGCGGCACTCATTCTGGAGGGCTCGTCACCGCTTGCAACCGCCTTCGGTTTTCGGCCTGAGGGCGAGATCGCTCCCGTGGTCCACCTGGTCGATGTACACAATCCGAAGCTGCCGATCGTCTGGAGTCAGCCGATCCAGATTCCGCGCTACACAATTCCGGGGGGCGCTCAGGTATTCGCCAAAGATCGTTGGACGAGCGCCCCCGAGATAGCGGGACTTCGAGTCGGGGCAGGCGCGGTCCTGTGGGTCGCGGTCAATCCCGGCGTAAATGGATACGAGCGCTTTCCCTATCTGCCGCAGGCGCTCAACGATCTTGGTTTCGCTCCCGTGTGGCGGGCATCCGGACTGTGGGCTTTCTTCGACTATTCGTACCGCACCCGCGCCGATCCCGACTATCTGGCCGAGCACTGGCGCAAAGAGGGGATCAGCGCCCTGCACGTGGCAGGGTGGCATTTCTATGATCCGGATGCCGGCCGCGATGAGTATCTGAAACAGCTTATTGAAGCCTGCCATCGGCACGGCGTTCTGGTTTACGCGTGGGTTGAACTACCGCACGTCAGCGACATGTTCTGGAACGATCACCCGGCCTGGCGTGAGAAGACCGCCCTCCTGCAGGACGCTCAACTCGACTGGCGCAAGCTGATGAACCTGCAGAATGCCGCGTGTGTCGAAGCAATTCGCGCGGGCCTGAAGCAGATGGTCGCGCGCTTCGACTGGGACGGGGTCAATCTGGCGGAGCTCTATTTCGAATCGCTGGAAGGCGCCGGGAACCCGGCGCGCTTCACGCCGATGAACGACGACGTTCGCCGGGAATTCCAGAAGCAGGCCGGTTGGGATCCGATCGAACTCTTCAGCACTTCCGGGAAAAGCCGTGCCGACACAGCGTCCCTTCACCAGTTTCTCGATTTTCGCGCCGGGCTCGCGCGCCGTATGCAGGAGGACTGGCTCGGCACGATGGAATCGTTCCGCCAGTTCCGCCCGGATCTCGACATCATCCTGACACATGTAGACGATCGGTTCGATTCCGGCATGAGGGATTCGATCGGCGCCGACGCCGCACGCGTCTTGCCGCTGCTTGATGGACACACTTTCTCGTTCCTGATCGAAGATCCGGCAACCGTGTGGAACCTCGGCCCCCAGCGCTACGCCGAAATTGCAAAGCGGTATCAGCCGTTGACAAAGCACACGGAAAAGCTCGCGATCGACATCAACATTGTCGACCGCTACCAGGATGTCTATCCGACGAAGCAACAGACCGGCACGGAACTCTTCGAACTGGTCCACATGGCTTCCATGGCGTTTCCACGGGTCGCTCTCTATTTCGAAAACAGCATCCTCAAGGCGGATCTTCCTCTCCTTGCCGCATCCTCCGCCGTTGTTACCCGCTACTCGAAAGATCATGACCGCATCTCGATCGAGTCGCCCATGGACCTCGAATTGAACTGGACCGCGGCGGGCGCGCTTGTAGACGGCAAGCCGTGGCCGGCGCAGTCCGCGGCAACCGTGCATCTTCCGGCGGGCGCCCATATTGTCGAGCAAAACCCAAAGCGCGAGTCCATTCACCTGATCGATCTGAATGCCAGGCTTATTTCGGCGGCGTATGAAACCGGAAAGGCGCTGGCCTTCCAATATGCGAGCGACAGCCGCGCCATCGCGCGCTTCGACCGCAAGCCTGCGCGGATCGATGTAGATGGTGCCCCGCGGGAAAGTAAATGCACTACGCCGGGGGCCTGTGCTGTCCTGCTTCCCCGCGGGTCCCATCGGGTCCGGGCTGAGTAATTCTGCGCGAATCCAGAAAAAACGAGGTTGAAACCGCTCATAAGTCTCGCCTGGTCTGGCTAATGAAACCGCGCAACCGCTTCGGCACAATCTTCCAGTGTTGAAGCGAGCGGATTAGGACGCGAGGACTTGAGCCCAAATACCACCGCGGGAAGATGATCGTTCCAGACAATTCCGCAACCGCTTCCCTCGCCTGAAACCTTCCTGAGTGCATCCTCCGGACTCAGCCCCGGAACCCTTTCAAGCGCATCGTTCAGGCGATCGAACGCGATTGTCAATGCGGCCGGCGGATCCTGTGGAAGCGGGTTCGCGAATAATTCCGGCTCTCGGAGCGACGGGCCGGCCTCTTTCATGGCGGATCCAGCGGCTGTTGTGGCCACAGGCTGGCCCGGCGCCCGCAATCCGGCACAAAGAAAACTCAGTGCGGCCACTCCGGCGATTGCCGCGACTGCGCGCCAGAGATTCCGCTGCTTCGAAACGGATACGAAAGCCTGCACCGCCTCTGATGAAGCCGCCCCCAGTTCCATTTCGAGAAGCGCGACCTGTTCCGCCATCCTGGCTGCATCGCTTGCGCGAGCTTGTTTCTGGGTAGCGAGTTCCTGCTGGGCGATCTTCCATTGCGACTGCAGGGTATCGTGGTTTTGAAGCTGCGCCTTCAGCGACGCGATTTCCGTTGCCTCTCTGCGTTGCTGCCGTCCCTCGGCCTGCGGTCTGCCGGCGCTGTCTTCGCTTCCCCCGACCGACGCGCGATTCTGCAGACTTCGGCCTGAGCGGGTCGGCTGGAGGGGTTCCGGAGAGAGCCCGCTGCGCGGCGCCTTCATCCTCATCGGCCGACGGGGTGCAGGAAATTCCAATCGGTCCACCGGACTCGTATCCATTTCAACGGGCTGCGCTACCTCTAGCTGCATAGACAAACATCCATCGGAAAATTGCCGGAATTTCTGTAGGATGCGTCCCGGGCGCCGGCGCCGGCGACACACCCGCCTGCATTGACTTCAGGCCCGCCAAAAGGCTAAAGTGACTGCACAACCAGATGGCGACACCTCAACCTGCTGGACTCCTCGCAATGCCCAAAGACTTTTCCGCGTTCGAAAGGTCTTTAGTGGAAAAGACCGATGCGGCTATCACCGATGGCCTGCAGCTGGAGCGCTGGACGCGCGATCCGAATCGCAAAATTGAAGAACACCTGCTCAATTTGGATCGCGATTACAATCTCGTCAACAGAGCTTACGGCTATCTTGCGGACGTGAGCATCAGTGGTCAGACCCTCACCGCGCTGGGCGCCCGGCAGGAAGTCGAGTTCGGGAAGATCACCCTGCCGAATCCGGAGCAGGTTCTCAAAGATTTCGTCCTGCGCCGTTTTTTGAACACCGCGCGCTGGACTTATGATGACGGCGACCCCGGCGGGTTCACCATCAAGCAGATGCTTTACTGCGATGCGAACGGACGCTACGGCCGCTATTCTGACGATCAGCTCACAGACGCGCAGGACTGGAATCTTATCGGGCCGAAATACCGGTGGTCATTGTTCACGATCTACCTCCATGACTTTGTTGTCATGCTCGGGCCGGTCAAAAAGGTCCTGAGCGAAGCAGTTTCGGTCGTGCAGCACCCGGATTTCATCCACATCGTCGAGAATCCGCGGCCGGGCTACAAGCTCGAAGTCGCCATCGGGTACCCCTTCATCGACTACGCGCCGATCCCGAACTATTTCGGATTCGGTCCGGGCAAATTCAACTGGGCGGTCAAGACGTTTTCATTTCTGCTGCGCGACAACAATGAAGTGCGCTGCGACATGGATTTCGTCGCGGGGGCGCGTACGAAGAAAGTCTTCGACTTCGGGAAATTCATCCCGGATCCGCTTTACGGCACGTCGGACTTCCTCGAAACGATCACCCTCGGCGTATATAAGTCGCAGCCTTTCCATGACTTCATGGACCTGCAGATGTCGACGCAGCATTCACGCGTCCATCAGGCGCTCATGGAAGGAAGCTCGAAGGTCTTCGCCGCCTGGCAGAAAAGCGGCGCGGTTTAACTACCCGCTCGCTGCCGCCAGCTTCCGCGACGCGTAAACCAGTTCCCATTCGGCTTTACCCTCGGTCACACGGATTGTCTCGTTCGCCGGAGGGTTGGCGATCTTCTGAACGAGACCGCTCGGCCAGCGGATTTCAAGAGCGTCGACCTGGGCAGCAGCGCCCAGTCCGAAGTGCTGCTCAAGCGGCAGACAGCCGAAACTGGAGCCGTTGGTGACTTCGCGAATCTGTTTGTTCTTCCCCTGAAACAGCGTGATACGCGAGCCGTTGCCGTCGCGATTGCTTCGGACGCCCGCGAGCCGCACGTTCAGGTAATTGCCAGGCAGTTCCTTCGGACAGTGCACCGCCGTTTGCAGCAAATCTCCCGGATAAGCGCCGCCCGCCGCGATCAGAATCGACATGCGTCCGTCGCCGAATAAATCGCCGCAGTTCGTTCCGTGGCTCTTGCCGGAAAACGGCAGCCCCGCCGCGAACGTCGTATTACTGAACTTTCCCTGATTGTTTTCGAGCAGAATGAAGGGCTCGAGGCGTTCCATGCGCGGGCTGCCATTTCCCAACAACAAATCGATATAGCCGTCGTTGTTGACGTCGCCGAAGCTGCCGCTCATCGTTCCCCAGCAACCATCGAGCCCGAGTTCTCGCGTCCTCGCGGTAAACGTGCCGTCGCCGTTGTTGTGATAAATCACCAGCGGCGCGCCGTCTTCCGGCCCATGGCCGGTCTTCATGGTGTGGATGACGTCTTCGTGGTCCGACCAGCTGTACTGGACAATATCGAGCAGCCCGTCGTTGTTGTAATCGATGAAGCAGCAGGTGGTCCCGATCACATAACCGGTCAGGCCTGCCGCGATGCTGACATCCGTGAAAGTCCCGTTTCCGTTGTTGCGGAACAACTGCGGCCGGCCGATGCCGCTCGACAGGAACAGATCGGGATACCCGTCGTTGTTGTAATCGCCCCAGCACGATCCAATCGTCGTGAACACATTCGCCAGGCCCGACTCTTCGGTCACGTCGGTGAACGTGCCGTCGCCGTTGTTATGGAAAAGGCGGTTCTGACAGCGGCGGTCGAACATGCCGCCGAGGTTATAGCCGATGAAGAGGTCGAGGTGACCGTCACAATCGTAGTCGACCCAGGAGGCAGTGTATGAAGGGCCCCAGCTTTGCACGCCGGCCTTCTCGGTCACATTCGTAAACGTGCCATCGCCGTTGTTGTGATAAAGCGAGCAATCGCCGTAGTAGAAGCCGAGACGAGTGAAGAACAGGTCCTGAAAACCATCGTTATCGAAATCGCCGGCTATGACGACGAAGCCGTTGATGCATTGATCGAGTCCGGAGCCGACGGTGACATCGCTGAATGTACCGTCGCCGTTGTTGCGGTAAAGCGTGCAGCCGGCGTGCGCGGCGGTCACGACGATATCAAGCAGGCCGTCGTTGTTGTAATCGAAAATCGCCGTCCCGCGGCCGGCGCAGATCTTGTCCATGCCGATCTTCGCCGCGACGTTTTCGAACTTCACGCGGGCGGGCTCGTATCCGGCCTTCAGTTCCATCCGGAAAGCTTCCGGGACGTTCTTCGGATATCCGCCCAGCGATCGTGAAGCCAGCCACATCGCCGCACGGGACCGCTCGTTCGAAGGATCGGCCGCCATCGCCGCAACTCCGGCGTTCACGGCGTCCGCGAATCGCGCGGCGCGGAAATGCGCCAGCGAACACTCATGCTTGGCGCGCCCCCGCATTTCCGGATCGAGCGCCGCCTGCTCCAGTTCCCGAACCGCATCATCGTAGAGGCCGCACTTCACATACATGCGCCCCAGCTCCAGACGCGTCCGGGCGTCATCCGGCTTTTCTTTGAGATGTTCCCTGTAACGGGCGATGACTTCTTTGTACTCGAGCCCGATAAACACGGCGGTCTCGACGTATACCTCCGCGGCATCCAGCACGAATGCGGAGATCCGCTTCGGACCGACTGCCGAGTAAATAGCCGCGGCGCGGAGCAGCGTCTCCGCCATGATGCCGGTGGCAGAAAACGGCAGTTCCAGCGACAGGGAGGCTAGAGCGCGCGGATCTTTGAAATCGAGATATCCGAAAGCGCGGCGGGCGGAGTTCAGCACGTCCCCCGCGACTTGCTTCAGCGGCATGCCTTCCGGTATGGAGACCCACCCGATCCGCACCATCTGGTTCGCAAAATCCGCCAGCGCGGCATCGAGATCCTGCGGACCATGCAGCGGCGGAGTATGGGGTTCCGACCTGCGCGTGGTTGGTCCGGCTATCGCATCCAGACCCTGGCGCATCCTGCGGGCGCCGGCGTCCAGCGCCGTCAATCCCAGTTCGACCATGCCGACCGGTATCTTCAGAAAATCGGCAAAGCGAGAACTCATAGCGAATAGCCCATGTTAGCGGTCGTGGGCGAGGCAGGCACTAGTGGAAATCCATTAGTGCCAGGGCCGGGCGATTTAATTAACCCCGCTTGAGGTAGTGTCGCGCGGCGGCACTATCGTTTCGAAAAGAGTCTCTCTTTCACCCCGAAGTCTATCGAATGATTTCAGCGTTTGTCCGCGGAACGGGCTGGCCGGCGCGGCAATCACGGTATCATCCACCTCATGGTCTTTTCGGATCTTGAACTCGCGCGTCGGCTCGAACGCACCGAATCGCTGGCCGGCGCGCGGTTCGTCGAAGCGCGCCATCGCGTCTCGCCGGAGATTGGCGCCACATGGATCGATGTCGCCGGCACGTACGCGATGTTCGACGGCCCGACTTCCCCGGCAACCCAGACATTCGGGCTCGGGCTCTTCGCGGAGGCAACCTCCGCCGATCTCGGCCGCATCGAAAAGTTCTTCCGCGAGCGCCGCGCACCGGTCACGCACGAAGTAAGTCCTCTTGCCGGAGTGCCGGTGGCCGATTTGCTCAGCCGCCGCGAATACCTTCCCATCGAATTCACCAGCGTAATGTACAAGAGTCTCGAGCCGAATCCCAGTGCGCCCGATACTGACTCCCGCCTCAGCATTCGCCTTGCTTTGCCTGGGGAGGAGGATCTCTATTCGCAGACATCGGTTCGCGGATGGGGGCTTCCCGATTTTACGGAATTCCTGCAGGCTCTGGGCCGTGTGGTTGCCGTGTGTGAGGGTTCGTTCAACTTTTTCGCCTGCCTTGAGGGGCAACCGGTTGCGACTGCCGTGCTTCATTGCGCTGGAAATGTCGCTTTTCTCGCAGGTGCTTCGACGGTCCCGGAGGCGAGGCGATTGGGAGCTCAGCGCTCTCTACTCGATGCCCGGCTCCGAGTGGCCGTGGCCCGCGGATGCGACATAGCCATGATGGATGCTGAGCCCGGAAGCGCCAGCCAGCGCAATGCCGAACGCGAGGGCTTTCGGATCGCCTACACGCGAACAAAGTGGCAGCTTACGACGGCAGGGACTTGACGTGCGATCGCACGACCCAGGCAAGCCCCGCAAAGAAAAGCAGCGTCAGCGTACTCCACGGAGCAAATGGACAGAACGTCGCATAGCCCAGATCGCTGGTCAACAAAGCCGAAGAGGGAACCAGCGTCGCGAGCGCCAGAACAAGCAACAGCATCGAGCAGGCGAGGAGCACGGCGGTCAAAGTCTGTCGGGACATTTCGTTCTTTATAGTAGTTCCTGGCAATGGCGCACCTGACGCAGCTTTTGGATG
>DATAZF010000333.1:0-6607 GCA_036272235.1 Bryobacteraceae bacterium
AACCGCTCCGACAGCAACGGATGGCGGCTCGGCCCTCCGCAGCACGGCGGCATTTCCATCGAGAACCTGCAGCTCCACCGAATCATCGCGTCGTCTTTTCAAATTCAGGACACGCTGATCTTCGGACCCGACTGGCTGAACTCCACCCGCTACGACATCGTCGCCAGGGGCCCGGACGCCAGCGTCACCAACCCCGAAGTCTGGGAGATGATGCGTTCGCTCCTCGCCGAGCGTTTCCACCTCAAGTATCACGTCGAAACGCGGCAATTGCCGATCTACGCGCTCACCGTCGCGAAAGGCGGGCCGAAGCTCAAACGGCCGGAAGACGGCCCTTGCGGCGCCAGGATCAAGGCGGGTGAGAGTTGCGCCTCAATCGGCCCGATCGCCCCCTTCGCCGCCGGCATCACGAACACGACTATCGGCGCACTCGTCAGCGCGCTGGCCCGCTCGATTCAGGACCGGCCGATCATCGACAAGACAGGCCTCACGGGAAAGTACGATGCCCTCGTCCGCTGGATGCCGGACAACATGAAACCGGCCGACCTCGCCAACATCCCACCGGATTTGCGGCCTGACGACGTTTCTTTATCGACCGCGCTTGAAGAGCAGCTTGGCCTCAAGCTCGCTGCGACCAAAGGGCCCGTGGAAGTGCTGGTGATCGACAGCATCGAGAAGCCCGTGGAGGTCGCGATGCTCACGATCGGGCCGAGGCTGATCATGCCTCGTTACGTTCCGGACCACATCGACATGACTCCCTACAGCCAGTTGAGGCGGTGAATGCTCAGGACTTCCTGCCTGATTCTGACCTTCTGCCTTGCGGCACCGGCTGCCGGTCAGGAATTCGAAGTCGCTTCGATCAAGCCCAACGCATCCGGGAGCGATATGGTGCGGCTCGACTTTCACGGCGGGAGACTCACCGCCGAGAACGTGAGCCTGCGAATGCTCGTGATGCGGGCATTCAAGGCTAAGGATTTTGAAATTTCCGGAGGCCCTTCATGGATGAATTCCGATCGGTTTGACATCGCCGCCACAGCGGCCGCGAGCGACGGCGGCGAAGACCTGTTCAGGCTGCTGCTGCGGTCGCTGCTCGAATCGCGCTTCAAACTGGTGACACATCGCGCGACGAGGGAAATGGCTGTTTATGCGCTGACCCCGGTCCGCAAAGGAAGCAAGCTGCCGGAGGCGACGGCGGCCTGTGTTCCGTTCGATCCGCATGCTCCGCCTCCGCAAGCCGCGCCGGGCCAGGCCCCGCCGATGCTCTGCGGCGGCTTCATGATGGATGGCACCCACCTCGAAGGCCGGAAAATTTCCATGGCGCAGTTCGTGGCCGCGCTCTCGAACATGCTCGGCCGTTCGGTCACCGATCGGACGGAATACGACGGGACCTTCGATATCCATCTGGAGTTCGCAGCGGAAGGCGTCGCCGGGTTGAGCGGTGGTGGCTTCAGCGCGCCTCGCGCCCTCGCCATGAACGCGAGCGACCCCGATTCCGCAAAGCAAACAATCTTCACCGCGATCCAGCGCCAATTGGGGCTGCGGCTGCAATCGCGGAAAGCGCCGGTCGGGATTCTGGTAATCGATCGTGCCGAAAAACCCGGCGCGAACTAAGTGCGTTACTTCAGAAGCCCGGCAGCATATTAACGAACCCGGGCCACTCTTAATTTTATAGTTGACGACCGCCGGGACCGCGCATATAATCAAGCCAGTCTTAATTCCTTAGTTCAGGAGGCCGGAACATTTTGGCTCGCAGGAAATCGCTCAACCTCACGGAAGCGGAGCAACGGCTGATGGAAGTTCTCTGGAAGAAAGGCTCGGCAACGGTCGGCGAAGTCGCCGATGCGCTTCCAAAAAAGCTTGGCCTCGCCTACAACACGGTGCTGACCACGCTGCGCATTCTGGAAGACAAAGGTTACGTGGAGCACGCCACCCCGAAGGACAGCCGGAAGTTCGTCTACACGCCGCTGGTCAGCCGGGACCAGGCCAGCCACAGCGCTTTGCGCAGCGTGCTCAGCCGGTTTTTCGGAAACTCCGCCGAAGCCCTGGTGCTGAATCTGCTGGAAGACGAAAAGCTGAGCGAGGACGAACTGAAGCGCATCCGGGACCTCTTGAAAGAGAGCGGGCAATGAACCACATCCTCGCGATTCTCGAAGCTCTGATGAACAGCCTGTGGCAGGCGGCGATAGTAGCCGGCCTGGTCTGGCTCGCGCTGCGATTCCTGCCCCGCGGCATTGCAGGATTCAAAGCCGTTGAAATCAACGCCGCCACGCGCTACGCCATCTGGTGGGCGGCGCTGGCCGTAGTGCTGGTGCTGCCGGTCGCGCCCACGGCACTGCGAGCGATGCGCCCGCGCCCGCCCACGGCAGCGTTGAAGGCGCCTGTTTCGCCCAGACTCGCACCCGAGCCGGCCCCGGCCGTGGAGCCCGTCATCATCACCGTACCTCCGGACCGTACCGCAAGATGGCCCCTCGCAGTGCTCGCGGTCTGGGCCGCGATTCTGTTGTTCCGCCTGGGACAAATCACGCGCAGCTACTTCTATCTGCGCGGCGTGAAGCGTCGCGCCGCTGTCTCGCCGATCGCCCTGCCCTCATCCGCCAGACGCGCCGAGCTGCTGATCTCACGCGATGTTCTTTCGCCGATGGCCGTGGGATTCGCGCGGCCGGCCGTCATCCTGCCGGAATCGCTTTTGGCCGAACTCTCCGAACCCGAGCGCGAGCACGTCCTGTTGCACGAGATGGCGCACCTCGCCGGATACGACGACTGGAGCAACCTCGCGATGCGCATCCTCGGTGCCGCGCTGGCGCTGCATCCAGTTGCCGTTTGGATTCTCCGCCGCATCGAGCGTGAGAGGGAAATGGTCTGCGACGACTGGGTGGTGGCGCGAACCAGCGATGCCCGCCCCTACGCGGCCACACTGGCGCGGCTCTTCGAAATGCGTTGGGCGCGGCAAAAGGAGGCCCTCGCCCCGGGGCTCTTCGGCCGCGGCACCTGCGTGGGCGACCGCATTGAAATGCTGTTGCGCCGCGGCCGGACATTTTCTCCACGTGCGTCGGGCGGCGGGATGGCCGCCAGCGGGCTGGCTCTTTGCGCACTGATGCTGGCCGGCTCGCTCGCGCCGCGCTGGATCGCATTCGCGCAGGAGCAGCACCGACCATCCTTCGAAGTGGCTTCGGTGAAACCAACACCAGTCGCGCGGAGTGGGAATGAGTACGGGACATACTTCCGAACGCTTCCGGGTGGGCGGTTCTCCGCCGAGAACGTGCCGCTACTAATGCTCATCGCGCGCGCCTACGGAGTGGACCGGAATCAGGTCTCCAGCGGCAACTGGTTGAGGTCCGACGACAGGTACGATATTGAGTCCAAAGCCAACGACCAGGATCCCCGGCTGAAGGCCGCGGAAGCGGCAGGACGCGCAGCGAAGCAAGTCCTGCAGGCTCAAATGCTCCAGACCCTTCTGGAGGACAGATTCAAGCTGGCGATCCACCACGAGACGACAGTGGCTTCCGGATACGCACTTCTGGTGGCAAAGGGTGGGCCAAAACTCAAGTCAGCAACCGAGGTCCGGCCAGGAGACGGGTCAATCTCCGCGGGCAAGGGGCGCTTGAGCGGTCAGAAAGCCCCATTGTCGATGCTGGCCGGCCATCTTTCCAGTCTGATGGAACGCTCCGTTGTTGATGAGACCGGGATACAGGGGGCGTTCGATTTTAATTTGGAGTGGACGGCGGAGGAGACACCGGCAAACCCTTCTTCGGCTCCGTCCATTTTTACCGCAATTCAGGAGCAACTCGGGCTCAAATTGGAGGCTCGGAGAGAGCAGACCGAGACGATAGTTATCGATCACGTGGAGAAACCCGATGCGAACTGAATCAAGAGAAGTGCTTGCCATCGGTATCTTCGGCCGCGGCACCTGCGTGGGCGACCGCATTGAAATGCTGTTGCTCCGCGGCCGGACATTTTCTCCACGTGCGTCGGGAACCGACGTTATCGCAAGCCTGCTTGTTCTGGGATTTCTAATGCTGGGCGCATCGCTCGTGCCGCGCTGGATCACTCTCGAGCAGCAGAATCCCGCCATCGCCTTTGAGGTGGCATCCATTCACGCGAATACGACTGGTAGCCCCGACTCCATCGTGAACTTGCCGGATACGGGAAGGCTGAGCGTCACCAACGCCACTTTGGAAACGCTCATCCGCAACGCATACGGAATGCAGAAGAACCAGATCGTCGGCGCGCCGAAATGGATCGATTCCGATCGGTATGACATTCAGGCGAAGACGGCTGGACCCATCCGCGAAGCGGACGAAAGGCCTCTGCTCCAAAATCTGCTCGGCGATCGATTTCGTCTCAAAATCCATCAGGAATCCCGCAACCTGCCGATCTATGCGCTCCGGCTGGGTAAAGGCGGTCCGAAGTCCCCCGAGCACAAAGGCGATGCGGGGGCCATCCACACCTCGCGCGGCGCGGAAAAGATCCGCATCACCGCCGAAAGATTTTCGATGTCACAACTCGCCGGCATCCTAAACCGCCAGTTGGATCGGGTCGTCGACGATAAGACCGGCCTGCAGGGCTATTACGATTTTTCACTGGAGTGGGATCCGAACCAGGCGCCGGACTCGCAGACGCCGTCGCTTTTTGCCGCGCTCGAAGAGCAGATGGGGCTGAAGCTCGAAGCATCCCGAGGCTCCGTTCCGGTCCTGGTGATCGATCACGCGGAGAAGCCCCATGCGAATTGAATCACGGGAACTTCTCGCGGTTGGAATCTTCGGAGGCGGCACGCGTGCCGGCGATCGCATCGAGTCAATTATGCGCCGCGGCCGGACATTTTCCCCGCGGGTATCGGGCGGTGGAGTCGCAGCCGCTGTAATCGTACTGAGCGGATTCGTGTTCGCGGGCTCGTTCGCACCGCGCTGGCTCGCATTAGCGCAGGAGGCGCCCCGCCCATCCTTCGAAGTCGCCTCCGTAAAGCCCGGCGATCCGAGCTCCCGCCAGTTCGGCATCGGCGTACGGGCCAGCCGGTTCATCACCACCAACGCAACGTTGAAGATGATGATCGGGTTCGCGTATGACGTCCGCGACCACCAGATTTCGGGCGGGCCGAACTGGCTTAACTCGGAAGCGTTCACCATTGAAGCGAAGCCGCCCGCCGGAACCGCGATGACGCCCGAGCCCCGGAACATGAACCAGTTGCGCCTAATGCTCCAATCGCTGCTGCAGGAACGCTTCAAGCTTACGTTGCACCACGAATCCCGCATGGAGCAGGTGTACGAGCTGGTCGTGGCCAAAGGCGGGCACCGCATGAAGGAAACGGCGCCGGATCCCAAGGGCCGCCAGGGCATTTTCAGCACCGTGAGAAACAATCTCAATGGTTTTGCCGCCCCGACGGGGCAGCTGGCCAATATTCTGTCGCAAACACTGGGACGCTCCGTAATCGACAAGACCGGACTTGCCGGCAAATACGATTTCAAACTTGTCTGGACGCCCGGGCCCGGCGAGGGTGTCGCAGACCCGCTGCCGGATGCGCCCGCCCCTGTCGATGCCAGCGGACCCTCCCTGTTCACCGCGATCCAGGAGCAACTCGGCCTCAAACTCGAATCCGCCAAAGGCGCGGTCGACGTGCTGGTGATCGATCATGTCGCGAAGCCTGATGAGAATTGAGAAACCCTATGCAAATTAGGTCGAAGGAACTACTCGCGGTTGGAATTTTGGGCGGCGGATCCAGCCTGAGCGGGCGGATCGAAACACTCCTCCGCGGCGGGCGCACGTTTTCGCCGCGCGCGTCGGGCGTGAGCGTTGCGATGAGCGTGATCGCACTCGGCGCCCTGATGCTCGCCGGCACGCTCGCACCGCGCTGGATCGCGTTCGCGCAGCAGCCGGCCCGTCCCGCGTTCGAAGTCGTTTCCGTAAAGCCGAATACCTCGCAGGATTTTCGGCAAGGCATCCAGCTCGATGTGTCGCCGGCGGGAAAGCTGACATCAAAGAATATTCCTCTGTTGATGACCATCGCGACGGCTTACAACATTCCGTTCCAGTCTTCCCGCCTGACAGGAGCACCGGATTGGCTCGGCCGCGACCGCTTCGACATCGAAGCCACCCCGCCGGCGGATGCATTCCCCGCCACTCTTTCCGGGCCTGCGCGCGATGCGAAGCTGCGGGCGATGCTCCAGTCCCTTCTCGCGGATCGATTCAAGCTGGCGATTCGCCGCGAGACGAAGGTCGCTCCGGTATACGCGATCGTGGTGGGCAAGAAGGGACCGAGGCTGGAAAAATCGAAAGTCGAAGAGAAGGATTGTCCGCAGGACCATGAAGCGATCGGCGGCGGCCTCGCTACGTCGAAACCCGCGGAAAGGGTCTCCTGCCACGGCTTCAACGGCGGTCAGGGCCGTGGGCTGCACGGAGATGCCGTCGATATTTCCGACCTCGCGATCATTGTCTCCAACTGGACCGATCGTCCGGTAGTGGACAAAACCGGTCTGAGAGGGCTCTACCACATCGAGACGAAACCGTGGATCCCGATGCGGCTCGGTCCAGCGCCCGCCGCGGGAGCGAAAGCGGAAGACGGCTCGGAAGTGGCCGACCTCCCCACGCTTTTCACGGTCTTCGAGAATCTCGGACT
>DATAZF010000334.1:0-28122 GCA_036272235.1 Bryobacteraceae bacterium
ATCCCGCAACTACGAAATCGCCGCCGTTGAAACCAGCGCGCATTCGGTCGATCTGTTCGACTGGCAGCCCCGTTTTCCGGTCTGCGTGCTGTTCGGACATGAAACCGACGGACTCACGCCCGAAACGGCGGCATTGGCCGACACCCATATCCGGATCCCCATGCTCGGGCGCAAGCACTCCCTGAACGTGGCTTCGGCTGGAGCTGTTGTGCTGTACGAACTGCTGCGGAAGTACCGCGCGCTGTAACTCAATCGCCCCCGCCGGGTTTCGAAGAATCGTCATTCTGCCGCAGTACTTTTTCGAGGATGGCCTTCCGCACCGGGTTACTCAGCAGGAACGCGTTATTGAATTGCAGTCCGGCCTCATACTTCATCGCCACTCGCGAGCAATACCGGATCGAAGCCATTCCCATGCGTCTGAACTGTGGCGATTCCACAAGCACGTGCGTCCTGGGCTCGACGCGATCGCGCGTTTCCAGCTTCGCTCCCGAAGAGGGGAGATCGACGCAGCCGAGACCGGCCTACAAGAAGTAACTTGCGACGACCCGCTCTATATCGGCCGGCGTGATGGCGAACTTCCGCTGCTCGTAGATTGTGATCGCCCGGATCACGTTGCAGATGTCTCGCGGAAAGCACGGCCGCAGATCGGGACTATGCCGCAGGCACGCTTCGCGAAGGGTCATTTCACAACCCGGCTCGTACTCCATGCCCATCCCCGCGGCAGTCAGCCGGAAGATCTCGTCGAACTGCGCCGCGCTGGCGGCATCCAGCAGGATCTTGTTCGGGATGCGCCGCAGGAACGCTTCGCGAGATCAGCGCCGGTCCGAGCGCTACAACGATGTCCGAGAATGCGCGCTGCATCTGGGCGCGGGTAACTTCGACGCGCGCGATTTGCGCTCGCACCGCTGCCGTCCACGACTTCAGGGACACGGGGGCCGGCCCGGTATACCGCGATGAGAGCAGCCGCTCCGCCGCCAGCTTTTTGCCGCTCGGGCTGAGCGAGAAGGCGTAGTCTCGCCTATCATCCGGCGCACTTCAAAATATTGTGCCGCGCACGCTGACGTGCCTCACCGCCAGATCCAGAATCAGATTTTCTGGCAGGTCGATCTCACTGAGGGTGCGAGGCGCTTCCGGTAGCCAGGCAGGGGGTGCCAGTAATCGCTTCTGCGACCGCCGCTCACGTACTGTGCGCTGCCGCAAGTTCTGGAGGAGGCCCGGCCATGACCGAGGCGCTGCTCAAGCGACGATTCTCTTGTCGGTTTGATGCCGGGATTGTTTGTTGCCGAAGTGTTCCGGCGAGCGGTACATCTTCAGCTTCCGAATCAGCGTCCGCCGGGAAATTCCCAACAGATCTGCCGCCTTTTGCTGATGCCCGCCGGTCTGTGCGAGGACTTTGCGAATGGTTTGTTCTTCGAGGCCGTCCAGCGAATACTCATCCTCGGTCGATTCGTGCTGGCACAGGATTACCTGCAGCGGCAAATCTCCCGGTTCGATGTAAGGGCCGGGTGCAAACATGATGGCCTTGTTCAACGAATTTCTCAGCTCGCGAATGTTGCCAGGCCAGGAATATTCTTCGAGCATTCGCAGAGCTTCATCGCTCAAGGTTAACGGCGACTCGCGCAGAAACCATTTCGCCAGAGGCGCGATATCTTCCAACCGTTCCCGCAGGGGCGGCAGGTGCAGGTGGAATGCATCCAGGCGATGAAACAGGTCGCGCCGGAACTTGCCGCTTGCCACCGCTTCGTCGAGGCTCAGGTTGGTGGCCGTCACGATCCTGACGTCCGCCAGCACTTTTCGCGACCCTCCCAGGCGGAAGTAAGCCTGCCCGTCCAGAACCCGCAGCAGTTTGGCCTGCATCCGGCTGTCGAGCTCGCCGATTTCGTCGAGGAAGAGTGTCCCGGTATGCGCCGCCTCGAACAGCCCGGGTTTCATTATTTCCGCCCCGCTGAACGCGCCCTTTTCATAGCCGAAAAGTTCGCTTTCCATGAGGTGCTCCGGAAGCGCCGCGCAATTGACGTCGATGAACGGCTTACCCGCGCGCGCCGAGTAATGGTGGACCGCGCGCGCGACCAGTTCCTTGCCCGTGCCACTTTCACCGGTGATCAGGACCGGGGAGTTGGTACGCCCCACCTTGCTCGCGACCGAGATCAACCGCCTCATCGCGGGCGAGGCGATCACCGTTGTCATCCCCAGAAATTCTTCGTAGTGCGGTTCCACCGTCGCCGGACGTCTTTCCGAGCGGATCGTGACGGTGTGATCCGTCGAACTTATACTGACTGGCGTCACTTCGTCACTTTCCGTGCGAATCTTTTCCATAGCCCGACGGTTAACTCCATCTTCCGCCAACTTATTGATTTGTCAATGATAACCTCGGAGAGTAGGATAAGCTTCTGGCATTTTGGAGGTATTCCCCATGTGCCAAATTGGCAATAGCGATGAGTGACACTGTGCGCTACGATTGTGTCTGATTGTCACGCGAGACGATAGGATCTGGACACTAAATATATTTATTTGCTATGATTTAAGCACTGCGTCCCGCCTTCGGAATGTTGCGTGCACCGCAGTTTGACTTGTTCGCATGCCGACTCGGGCCAGAATATACATCGCGCTGATCCTTGCATCGGGAACTTTGGGTCTCGCTGCCCAGATTGCGCATTTCAGTTCGGCGCACCCGGTCCAGTTCTGGTGCTACTTTCTCGCTACCGTTCTCACGTCGGGTCTGAAGATCCGGCTGCCGATGGTGCTCGCCACGCTTTCGGTAAATTTCCTTTTCATTCTTGTCGGCATCGTTCAGTTCAGCCTTCCGGAAGCCATCGTTCTGGGAGTCGCGGGAACGATCGTGCAATGCCTGTGGCGGCCGCGCTCGCGTCCCAAAGCCATCCGGATAGCCTTCAGCGCCTGCTCTGTGGGTATGGCGATCATGGCGGCCCACATGGTGTTCCACGGTCCGCTGAAGGCGATGCTCACGGAACTGCATCCGCTTCTGCTCGGGCTCGCCGCCTGCGTTTACTTCGTCGTGAACACCGTTCTGGTTGCGGGTGTCATCGCGCTCACCGAACGAAAGTCCATTTACCGCACCTGGTATCAAACCTATTTCTGGATTCTTCCCTATCACCTCGCCGCGGCTTCGGTCGCGTGGCTGATCATCGTGTTGACGCGGCAGGGTTCCTGGCACGCCGCCCTTGTCCTCTTCCCCCTCGTTTACTTCGTCTACCGGACCTACAAGATGTACCTCGAACGCCTGGAGAACGATAAGCTCCACGTCGAGGAGATTGCAGGCCTCCACCTGCGGACGATTGAAGCTCTGGCGCTCGCCATCGAGGCCAAAGACACCACCACGGCGGATCACCTGCAGCGCGTGCGTGTCTATGCCACTGAAATCGGGCGCGAAATCGGCCTCAGCCAAAAGGAGCTCGACGCATTGCAGGCTGCGGCCCTGCTGCACGATATCGGCAAGCTCGCCGTACCGGAGCACATCATTTCGAAGCCCGGCCGCCTGACACCGGAAGAGTTCGAAAAAATGAAGATCCATCCGCTCGTTGGGGCGGAGATTCTGGAAGAAGTCAAGTTCCCCTATCCGGTGGTTCCCATCGTGCGGGCTCACCACGAAAAATGGGATGGCTCCGGCTACCCGTTCGGGCTCTCCGGCGAGGAAATTCCCATTGGCGCCCGTATTCTCTCTGTCGTCGATTGCCTCGACGCGCTGGCCTCCGACCGCCAGTACCGCCGCGCTCTGCCGCTCGATCAGGCGATGGAGATCGTCAACTCGGAATCCGGCAAAAGCTTCGACCCCGTCATCGTCGATATCATGCGCCGCCGCTACATCGAGCTCGAAAAGATGGCTCTGTCGACCGGCGTGATCAAGGAAAAGATCAAACTCTCGATGGACGTGAAGATCGAGCGCGGCCTTGCCCCGGCCACGGGGTTTGCCGAGTCCGCTGACGAGATCCTGCCGACTGTCGGGGATGAGCCGATCGATCCGCTGTCTTCCATCGCTGCCGCCACGCAGGAAGCCCAGATGCTCTATGAGCTGACGCAGGATCTTGGGAATTCTCTAAGCCTGCAGGAAGCGCTTGCGTTCGTCGGCGTGCGGATGAAGCGGCTAATCCCCTATGAGACGATCGCCGTCTATATTCGCCGCGAAGACAAGCTCATTCCCGAATACGTGAGTGGTGAGAACCTTCGGCTGTTCACTTCACTGGAAATTCCTCTCGGCCAGGGGCTTTCCGGATGGGTCGCCGAAAACAACAAGCCTCTGCTCAACGGAAACCCGTCCGTCGAAGCCGGTTACCTCAACGACCCTACCAAGTACAGCACCCTGCGCGCGGCTCTTGCGGTTCCGCTCAACGGCGTAAATGGGCCGCTCGGTGTGATGGCCCTTTATCGCGCCGACCGCGACGCTTTCAGCAAGGAAAACCTGCGGATACTCCTTGCCATCAGTCCGAAGGTGGCACTTGCGGTCGAGACCGCCCTGACGCACCGGCTGCTCGAAACCTCCATCACGACCGACTATCTGACCAATCTTCCAAACGCCCGTTCGCTCTTCCTGTCGCTCGACAACGAGTTGGCCCGCGCGCGCCGCACCGGTTCCTCGCTCGCCGTCGTTGTCTGTGACCTGGATGGATTCAAACAGGTGAACGATCGCTTCGGCCATCTCGCGGGCAACAAGGTTCTGCGCCTGATCGCCAACGGGTTGCGCGAAAACTGCAGCGCGGTCGATTACGTCGCGCGGATGGGCGGCGACGAATTCGTCCTGCTCATCCCGGGCGAAGTTGGCGAGGAACTCGAGTTGAAGATCGACCTCATGCGCACCGTTGCCAAACACGCCGGCGATTCCACTCCTGAACCCAGCGTTCTATCGATGAGTGTCGGGGTGGCAATCTATCCGGATGACGGCGGTGACGCCGAAGATCTGCTCGCCGAAGCCGATCGCCGGATGTACAAGAGCAAACGCCTGCGCAAGAAGTCCGCGCAGGTGATTCCCATCGAGAATCCGCACGCCACCGTCGCGGCATCGTAGGGACGAAAACATTCGGGCATGCCGCTCCTGAACCGGCTCGCATTCCACCTCGCAACTATCGTGGTCGTGGTGCTGGCTGGCGGCTTCATCGCCGCTGCGCTCGTCCGTTACAGCCCGGGTTTCGACTCCATCCCCGAGGATCTGAACACAGCCCTCAGCCCTGCCACCCTGCAGGCTCTGCACGCGCAACGGAACAGCGAAAACTCTCTTCCTGTGTTCTATGCCCGCTATCTCACCAGAGCCGTGCATGGCGACTTGGGCGTCTCGCAAAGCCTCGGGCAACCGGTCTCCGCGATCCTCCGCCAAAGAGCTCCCGTAACGGCGCGCCTCGTCCTCTGGGGCACGCTTGGCGCCTGGGTATTTTCCGCCGGACTCGCATGGATGGCTGTCTGGACCCGCGTGGCGCCCCTCAAAGCCGTCGCAGCCTCTGCCAGCGGCCTGCTTCTCGCCATCCCCCCCGCCGTCCTCGGGCTGGCGTTCTTCTTCTACCAGGCTCCTCTTGGCCTCGCCCTCAGCCTGGGACTGCTCCCTCGCCTCTTCGGCACTCTGCGCGCTGTTCTCGCGGACTGTTACACTTCGCCGGTGTTACTGGCGGCCCGTTCGCGCGGCATACGCCCCGCCGCGGTCGCCGCGCGATACGTTTTGCGCACCGCCGCCCCCCAGCTCACTGCTCTGCTCGGCATCGCATTTGTGCTTGCCTTCGGACTCGCCGTCCCCATCGAGGCATTGTGTGGAGTGCCTGGCATGGGCGCGCTTACAATCCAGGCGGCGACGTCCCGCGACATGCCCCTTCTTTGCGCGCTCGCGTTGATCATCACCTGCTTTGTGACCCTCGTCCATGCTATCGGCGACATCGCAATCGGGGAAACGGCGTGAAGTTCGCCGCCATCGCGGTCCTGGTCGTGCTCGTAGTGGCGGCCGTCTTCGCCCCTGTCATCGCTCCCTACGACTATGGCCGCCAGTTCCGCGACACACCTGACGCGGCCGCGAGCCGGCAGTTTCCGATGGGCACTGACGACCTGGGTCGCGATCGCTTTTCCCGGCTCGTTTATGCCACGCGTGTGTCGATTCTGCTCGCTCCCGCCGGCGCGCTGGTGTCGATTCTGCTCGCGCTTCTGCTCTCTTCCATTGCCGGCTTGCGCCTGCGTTGGGCTGATCGCGGCTTCTCCGTTCTCACGACCCTCAGTCTCTCCCTCCCGTGGATTTTCCTGTTCATCATCCTGCGCGCCCTGCTTCCGCTCAACACGCGTCCAGTCCAGTCTATTTTGATAACCTTTGGCCTGATGGGAATCGCGGGGTGGGCGTGGCCGGCGCGTGTCTTCAGCGCGTCCATTCGCCAGATCGAGCGGTCGGGCTGGCTGCTGCAGGCCCGCGCGTCCGGAATCCCGCCGTGGCGCATCGCTCACGTGCACGCCTGGCCGCATCTGCGCACTATCGCCCTCGCGCAGTTTCGAATCCTGATTCCGGCCTACATCCTCTCCGAAGCCAGCCTCGGGCTGCTCGGACTGGGCGTCGCCGAACCCCTCCCTTCGTGGGGGAACCTGCTCGCCGAACTGCAGCACCCGGACCGTGTCCGCGACAACCCCTGGATTCTCGCCCCTCTGGTCCTTTTGATGCTCGTCATGATCGCGCTGGAAGCCCTGCAACCCACCCGCGAGGTCACCTTTTGAAGCTCCTCGCTCGTATTGGCGGGGCAGGCATTTTCGCCTGCCTTCTTCTGTCTGCTGCCGAGCTCCACTTCGCTCTCACAGGCGATCCGAAAACCTTCGACGCGCTTCGCGTCTCCGATCAACGTTCCGAACTCATCCGCTATCTCACCGGCGGCGTCCTCGTGCGCGTCAACCGCGTGACCGACAAGCTCGAACCCGCGCTCACCGAGTCCTGGAAACTCTCCGACGGTGGACGCGCCATCACCTTCCGCCTGCGCCCCGGACTCAAGTTCTCGGACGGCGCTCCCCTCACCGTCGCAGACGTCGCCCGCACCCTCACCGCGGCCCTCGATCCCAAAAACGCCGCAGCCGTCGGAGACACCTTTCGTTCCGAACAGGGCGACCCCCAGGTTCGCGTCGTCTCACCGCTCGAAATCGTGATCCGATATCCGCAGCCGAAGCCGGACATCGATCGGCTCTTCGACTCCCTGTCCATCGTCCCGGCCACACCCGCGGCCCTTCCGCCCTCTGCCGGACCCTTCTTCGTTTCCGAATACAAACCCGGCGACTATCTCCGGCTTGCGCGCAATCCCCACTACTGGAAGCGCGACGCCGCCGGCAAACAGCTCCCCTACCTCGACTCAATTCGAATCGACATCCAGCCCAATCGCGAGATCGAGCTCACTCGCTTTCTCCGAGGAGAGCTGCAGCTCATCAACAAAATCGAGCCCGAAAGCTTCGATCGCGTCGCCAGAGAAAAGCCCGCCGCGGCCCGCGATCTGGGGGCGTCCCTCGACTCCGAGTACATATTTTTCAACCAGTCGCCGTCGCCATCCATTCCAGACTGGAAGCGGAAATGGTTCACCTCCGCCGTATTTCGCCGCGCCATCAGCGCATCGATTCATCGCGACGACATCGCGCGGGTTGTCTTTCGGGGCCACGCTCATCCCGCCGCCGGCCCGGTCTCGCCCTCCAATCGCTTCTGGTTTGATGCTGCCCTGAAGCCGCCGCCCTTCGACTCGCAATCGGCGCTGCGCGATCTGGCGAAGGAAGGCTTCATGCTGCGCGACGGTGTTCTCCACGATCGCGACGGCCATGCTGTCGAATTCTCCCTGCTTACCAGCTCCGGGAGCCGGCCTCGCGAAGCCATGGCGGCCATCGTTCAGGACGACCTCCGCAAGATCGGCATCCAGGTCAACATAGTGACCCTCGACTTCGGCTCTCTTGTCGAGCGCATCTCGAAAACTCTCCAGTTCGAAGCCTGCCTGATCGGCTTTGCCAACGTCGAAACCGACCCGGTCGAGGAGATGAACATCTGGCTCAGCTCCCGTCCGCAGCATCCCTGGTGGCCATCGGAAAAAACGCCTGCCACCCCCTGGGAAGCTCGCATCGACCAGCTTGAGCTGCTGCAGGCCTCGGAACCCTCCCGCGTTCTGCGCAAGAAAGCCTTCGACGAATTTCAGCGGATTGTCGTAGAGCAATCGCCCATAATCTATCTGGTGAATACCGACTACCTCTCGGTAATTTCCCCCTCGCTGCGTGGGGTTCAGGCGACGGTCGCGCCGCCCCAGATCCTCTGGAACATCGAGTCGCTGCGTCTGGAATGACAGAGCCGGCCCTCGAATTTCGTATTTCCGCCCGCTACGGAAACACCGCGGTTTTGCACGAAATCGCCTGTGCCATCGCGCCTGCCGAGATCGTGGCTCTCGTTGGATTGAGCGGTTCCGGCAAGAGCACTCTCGCACTGTCCCTGCTGCGGTTGCTGCACTATCGGGGCGGCGAAGTCTCCGGCAGCATCCGTCTGGCTGGCCGCGAGATCACTGGATTGAGCCAGCGCGAGATGCGCGCGGTACGCGGCAGGCTGATCGGATACGTGCCCCAGAGCCCGGCTGCCGCTCTGAACGATCGTTTGCACGTGCAAACGCTTCTGGAAGAAACCTGGTACGCCCACGCGCGGGAAAGCCCGCCGGAGCATTTCTTCGCGCAGCTTCTCGAAAGCGTACAACTGCCGGTTACATCCGACTTCAGCAGGAAGCGCGCCGGCGCGCTCTCGACCGGCCAGGGCCAGCGGCTTTTGATCGCCCTCGCGATTATGCACCATCCGCCCGTGCTGCTCGCAGACGAGCCCACCAGCGCCCTCGACGCCATCACCCAGTCCGCTGTGCTGCGCCTGTTTGAGGAGTTGAACAGCCGGCACGGAATCGCGCTGCTGTTTATCTCACACGATCTTCTGTCCGTTGCATCCCTCGGTCATCGCGTCGAGATTCTGCACGAAGGCCGTATCGTGGAGTCAGGGCCGCCGGCTTCCATTTTCCGAAGTCCGCAACACCCCTTTACGCAGGAACTGGTGAGGGCAATTCCGCGCGGTGAGTGGTAGCCGCCCGCTCTCTCACCCCACCTCGAAGACCCGCATCTCCACGCGATCGGGGAAGCGCGCTCCCGAGCACAGGAACAAGCTGCGCATCATCCACTCATACCCAGGCGCGGCCGTTTCAAACCGCGGCGTCGACCGAAAGTAAATGAGCGCGGGATCCACCGGTTCACCACGCCACAGTTTTTCCATCAATTCCACTGGTCCGCATCGTATCCCGGAATTCTCGACGTAAATCAGGTGCCGTTCTTCCGTCTCGATGACATATCGCGCGTGCAGATCGGTCACGCCGTCCGCCCGGATGATCTGGTAGTCCGCACCTCCCGCCAGCACCTTGCCTCTCAGACGAGGACCCGATACCTCGCCCTCCGCAATCGAAATCATCCGCCGCAGATTTCCGGCTATCCGCCCGATCTCGATCGGTTCGCCAACCGGCACAATGAAATCGGCCACATGCAGCAACTCCGGTTTGGTGATTTCAACCATAGGAATTACAGTATGCGCGATTATCGCGATTATTTGGTTCTGGAATTGGGGACGTTTGGGCGGACTAATCGGCCGCGGGTTGGAACAGGGCCTTCGCGGCCCTGGCCGCCAGGCGACATTCTTCCCGCAGGTGTCGATAATAATCCTGCAACTTCTGGCGTTCGTTGACGGGAACTTCCAGATTGCGCAGGACGACCTCGGCCTCGACGTCATCCCACGTGTAGTTCAACACGATCTGATAGTACCAAACCAACGGCGATAGTACCAGTACTTATGTGATTACTATCGGCGTTTTACGCTTTATGCTGTAGGGACCCGGCGAAAAATCAACTTCCGCGCACCTTTGGCCTCGCCTTCGGCATCACAATTCCACAATCCAAGTCATTGATTGTGAACAGACTACATCAGAAACCTCCCGCCCTGTGAAGCATCTAATACTACAGGTGAAGAAAATGCGAAAGCACTGGATTGTACCTTGTCTTGCATTGGGGTTGATTGGAGTTTGCTCTCCGATCGCCCGCGCAGAGACTGGAAGAACGGCCCTCCCGGGCACAGTGAACTACGTGGAGGGGCAAGCCTCAATCGACGGTCGTGGATTGAGCGAAAAGCAGGATGGCAATACGCGTTTGAACCAGAATCAAACGGTCACTACCGCCGACGGCAAGGTGGAACTGCTTCTCTCGCCGGGGGTCTTCGTCAGGGAGGGAAGCAACAGCGAAATTCGGTTGGTTTCGGGCCGCCTGGTGGACCCGGCGATCGAAGTCGTTCGCGGCGAAGCGATGGTCGAGGTCGACGCAAAGTTAAAGGATGCTCAGGTTAGCGTGCTGGAGCACGGCGCAACAGCTTCGATCCTCAAGGAAGGACTCTATGCGTTTAACAGCGACCAGAACAGCGTGAAAGTCGTCGATGGCAAACTGCGCGTCGACGAAAACGGCCAGGAAAAAGAACTCGGCAAGGGGAAAGAGGTCACTCTCAACGGTGAGCCTTTGAAATCCGTCAGTTTTAACCGGAAGTCCGAAGACGACTTGTACCGCTGGAGCAGTGTTCGCTCCGGATACCTCGCTGAGGCTAACGGATCGACGGCGCAAAACATTTATGCGGGTTACGGACCGTATTGGGGCTCGGGATGGTATTGGAATCCCTACTTCACGGCATGGTCGTGGCTGCCTGGCGATGGATTCTTCTATAGCCCCTTCGGCTATCCGTTTTTCTCGCCCGGTTACGCGATCTATTCTCCGTACCGGTTCGGCGTCAGGCCAGGATTCCGCACCGGCTTCCGGGGCGGCTTCGCGAACCGGGGCGCGGCGGTACGAGGATCTTCGGCTCGGGGTTTCAGTCCGCGCGCCGGTGGTGACTTCCGCGGTGGCGGCTTCCATGGTGGTGGCTTCCACGGTCGGCGTTAATATTTTTTGATTGAGCTTGTAGCGCCGGAGCTTCTTACGATGGATTTCCAGCCGGCGGTCTTCGTTTCCTCGGAGCCGCCGCCTTTCGCGGACGCTTCGGCGCAGCCGCAACATTGCCGTCGGCCTCACTGCCGGCCTTGCGGGCGCCCTTCTTGACTCGCGGCGACCCTGCGGTAGGTTGTCCAGGAACCACTGGCTGTGGTTCCTCGACCTCTTCGTCGAGTTCTTCGGGGACCGGCGCAGGTGCCGGCTCCGGAATCGCCGGCGGATGAAATTCCGCTCCCAGATAAACCATCAGGCTCTGGGTCTCCTGATTCGGTTCAATGCGGACAACAGTCTTGTCCTGCGCGTAATTCAGGAATTCGCTGAACTCCTGGAACCCGTATAACTTCCAGTCGAACGCCGGTGATTCTTCCCGCACCCATCCGGCCAGATCGTCGGCCGTGACCCCTTCTTCCACTTCCAGGCGATGATTCTCAAGCACGTCCCGCAGCGCCGGCAGCGCCTCTTCCGGACGTACCGTCTTTTCCGGCGCGCCAGTCCGTTTGCGCTGGATCATGTAGCGCCCTTCGCCGCCCGTGACCTGGATCAGGTCGGCCTTGCGAAGTCTCTCAATGAAATCGGTGAACGATCCCGCCCCATAGGCGCGTTCGCTGAAGCTGGAATCCAGTTGCAGCATCGTTGATTTGAGCAGGCCCAGTTGCGGCCGTACTTCGCGCCTTTCCAGCACCTGCAGCGCGCGTTCCACCAGAGGCATGGATTGCTGCAGATCGAGCGCCGGCGGACGCCGCTGACCTCCCGGCGGGCGTTGCTCGCGGGGTCCCTGCTGGTGCGGTGCCGGGGCGCGATCGCCGCGGTCCTGCTGCGACGATTGCGGCTGGTGGTGCTCGCGTTGCGGCCGCGACGACCGGTTGTCATCGAGCATCGATTCGTAGCTGATGAACTCGTGACAGTTCTTCTGCAGGATGGTGCTCGTGAAGGCCTTGCCCCCGACCACAAACACCGTTTTGTCGTACTGCTTCAGCTTGTTTACCAGCGCCATGAAGTCGCTGTCGCCGCTGATGATCGCGAATGCGTTGATGTGGTCGTGTGTGAACGCCAGTTCCAGCGCATCGAGCGCGAGATTGATGTCACCACCGTTCTTGTCCCCGCGCGGCGACGGATCGCGCTGCACCATCTGCACGGCGTATTCGGAGAGCTGCCGCGTGGAGTTTTCCAGCTTTCCCCAGTTCGCGTAAGCGATCTTGGTGATGATTTCTCCCCGCTCTTTCAGCGCTTCGAGCACGATCGAAACATCGAACTCCCGCTGCAGCGTCGATTTGACGCCAATCTCTATGTTGTCGAAATCGATGAAGACCGCGATCTTGAGGTGCTTTTCCATGTTCACCAGTTTGTTTTGCGCAATCCGGCTGCGCTCCCTTCCTGAGTATTCGGCCAGTGGGCTTTGGGCCCTTTTATTTGACGGCGGGCGCGTTTGCGTCTTTAGCCGCCTGCCGGACGACCGAAACGATCGTCTCGAGCGACGCCCCAGGCTGAAATACGGCAGCGACTCCCTGCCTCTCCAGTTCTCGAGCGTCTTCGTCCGGAATAATGCCGCCGACGATTACCTTCACGCCGGCCATTTCCTTCTCGCGCAACAATTCCAGCACGCGCGGCACGATGGCATTGTGCGCGCCGGAGAGGATTGAGAGCCCGATAACCTGCACATCTTCCTGCAGGGCCGCGTTCACAATCATTTCCGGAGTCTGTCGCAAACCAGTATAAATGACTTCCATGCCTGCGTCGCGCAGGGCGCGCGCAATAATCTTCGCACCGCGGTCGTGGCCGTCGAGGCCGGGCTTGGCTACGAGAACCCGAATGGGCACATTCATGTCAGATAGTCGGCCGTTCCTCGTATGTCCCGAAAACCTCGCGGAGCGCATCGCATATCTCGCCCAGGGTGGCGTAAGCGCGTACGGCATCGAGCAATGGCGGCATCAAATTGGGGCCGCCTTCGCGGGTTGCGGAACTCGCGGCGCGGCGAAGCTGGTCGAGCCTGTGCTCAACATCTTCATTATCGCGTGTTTTTCTTAGCGCGCGCAGCTTATCGATCTGGCGAGCCTCGGCCGCCTGGTCGATGCGCAGGGTGGCTACGGGCTCCTGCTCGCGGGTCTGATACCGGTTCACGCCCACTACGACCGCCTCACCCCGCTCGACACTCTGTTGATACTCGTAGCTCGCACGCGAAATTTCACCTTGCGGAAAGCCGCGCTGGATCGCTGCGACCATGCCGCCCATCTCGTCGATCCTGCGGATATAGTCCCGTGCGCCGCTTTCCAGATCGAGCGTCAGACGCTCCAGATAATAACTGCCGCCGAAGGGATCCGGCGCCTCGGTCACGCCCGTTTCGTATGCAATCACCTGCTGCGTGCGCAGTGCTACCGTCGCCGCGTGCTCGCTCGGCAAAGCCCACGCTTCATCGAGCGAGTTCGTATGCAGGGATTGAGCCCCGCCCAGCACCGCTGCCATTGCCTGCATCGACGTACGGACCACGTTGTTCCAGGGCTGCTGCCACGTGAGCGTGCATCCGGCGGTCTGCGCATGGAAGCGCAGCTTCAGGCTGCGCTCGTCGCGGGCCCCGTAGCGATCGCGCATCAGTGATGCCCACAACTTTCGCGCCGCCCGGTACTTCGCGATCTCTTCGAAGAAATCGTTGTGTGCGTTGAAGAAGAAACTGAGCCGCGGCGCGAAGTCGTCGACCGCAAGACCGCGCGCGATCGCGCGATCGACGTACTCGATTCCATCGCGCAATGTGAAGGCGAGTTCCTGCAGCGCTGTGGATCCCGCTTCCCGGATGTGATAGCCGCTGATTGAAACCGGGTTAAATCGCGGTATGCGCTTCGTTGCAAATTCGATCACGTCCACCGCCAGCCGCATCGACGGTTCAGGCGGAAAGATGTATTCCTTCTGCGCGATATATTCCTTCAGGATGTCGTTCTGCAGCGTTCCCGAGACCTGCGCAATATCCGCACCCTGCTTTTCCGCGACGGCCAGATACATTGCCCAGATGACCGCGGCAGGCGAATTGATGGTCATCGAGACGGAGACTGTATCGAGCGGGATGCCCTCGAACAACGTCTCCATATCCGCGAGCGATGAGACAGGCGCGCCGCACCTGCCTACCTCGCCACGCGCCTGTGGCTGATCCGCGTCATAGCCCATCAAGGTCGGAAGATCGAAGGCTACCGAAAGCCCGGTCTGCCCCTGGGCGAGGAGATAGCGATAACGGAGATTCGTTTCCTCCGGTGTAGAGAACCCGGAGAACTGCCGCATGGTCCACAAGCGGCCGCGATACATCGTTTCGTGGATGCCGCGCGTGTAGGGGAATTCGCCCGGCGGAGCAATCGCAAAATCCGGCAGGTCTTCAGGGCCGAAGAAGGCCTGGTTCACACCTGTCGCGCGGGGCGGCGCCATGCCTCGATTGTAAAGGGATCAACAGCCGCGGACGGAAATCGGCAGCCGTATTCTCTTCGGCGTTCCCGGTCCGCCATCGGAAAACCAGAGAATTACCGCGACGAACAGAGTAATGGTGAGAAGGTCCTGAACTGTCATGGAGATTACACGCGAGGCGTTCACCCAGCGTACCACCGCCGTAGCGTTGTCTCTTCAGGATGTACGGCCGCCGGTCCTGACCAGAGGGAAAGTGGCATGGTCAGTCTTGTACTGAATAAGGTGACCCTTTAGGCTACGCCTGTGGCCGGGCCGGCGCTTTTTGCAGATCGACAGACATCATTCCCATTCGATCGTCCCCGGCGGTTTGTGCGTCAGATCATAATAAACTGCGGCAATTTCCGCGATCCCCATCAGCCGCGCGCCCATCGCCCGCAGCAGGTCCTCCGGCATCGCGACAGAGTCCGCGGTCATGCCATCGACGGATTGAATCGGACGCAGCACGACAGAATCCCGGCACTCGTCCGCGCCTGCAGGAATCACGATCACTGGAAACTGCCAAACCTTTGCGTCGAAGCCGGAATCGTGACACATCTCCCGCACAATCGCATCGGCCCGCCGGAGCAGCGCCACCCGCTCGTGTGTCAGTGAACTCATAAAGACCCGCTGCCGCCCCAGAGGCTCGCGTGACGCAACCAGCGCAATCACCCGGTTTACATCAGCCGTGCGATTGACCAACTCGGTGGCTTCCTCCTGCAACTTGCCCGACTCCCCTGGGAAAGCTTCGATCGCCAGCACCGGCGCATAGCTGCGCGAATCGCCTTGTACGCCGACCGACCGGATCGGAATGACCCATCCTTCGGGAACTCGCCTGACCGGCTCTTCGGTCTCCGAGCAAAGGCAGCGAATCGCCAGACCCGGCCCAGGGAAAGGATGCCGGTTCAAGAGATCCGCCGGCAAATTCAATTGCTGGCCGATTGCCCGAACTTCGTCTTTATAGAATTCCGCGAGAGGCTCGACGATCCGGCCCGATTCCATCAGCTTCTGGATTCCTGGAACGCGATTGTGATGGGTTTTGATCGTCGCCGCTTTGGAATCCGAAGACGATCCGCCGGACTCGATCGTATCGGGGTAAATCGTGCCCTGTCCGAGGATCCAATGCCCGTCGAGCAGACCGCGCGCTTCGATGATGCGCTCCTGCACGCGCACGAATTGCTCGCCGATGATGTGCCGCTTCTGCTCCGGCTCGCGCACCAATTCCAGAGGACCGAGAAACTCCTCCTCGCAATGAGCGATATCGACGACGCCCGCGCCGAGCTTTGCGAATGTGCTCTCGACGAATTCCGTTTCGCCTTCGCGCATCAGCCCGGTATCGACGTAGACGCCCCGCACCCGCGAAGCCCCGAGAGCGCGCAGGCACAGCGTGAAGGCGACAGTCGAATCCACGCCGCCGCTGACGAAGAAAAACACGTTCCGGTCGCCGACCCGCTCCCTGATTTGCTCCTCGACCAGCGCGACACGCTGACCCGGATTCCAATCCTTCTCGCACCCGCAGATCGCGAAAACGAAGTTTTCGAGAATCCGTTTGCCATCGGTTGTGTGGACGACCTCAGGATGGAATTGCACTCCGTAAATCCGGCGGCCTTCATCTTCGATCGCGGCCGTTTCGCAGGTGGAGGTCGTCGCCAACACGCGAAACCCCGGAGGTGGCGCGGCGACGACATCCCGGTGGGACATCCAGATCTGCTGGTGATCGCGCACACCGCTGAGCAGCCGGGAATCCGCGCTCGCAAGAAGGTCCAGTATGGCAAGGCCGAACTCGCCTTTGTCACCCTTTCGGACCGTTCCGCCGAGCAGGTGTGCGATCAACTGCTGGCCATAACAAATTCCGAGTACCGGAATACCTGCGATCAGTGTGGCGCGCTCTACGAACGGGCTCGACTCGTCGTAGACGCTGTGAGGGCCACCCGAGATAATAACGCCTCGGGCGTGAATCAATTCTTCGGCCGGAACTTCGCTCGGCAGTACTTCGGACGAGACGCCGAGTTCCCGTATCTTGCGAGCGATGAGGTGGCAGTATTGACCGCCGGTGTCGAGTACGGCTATTTGCGCTGGTTTTCGTAGCAAGCAGCCGTATTTACTTTCGCACCCTCTCGGCGATGATCTTCTTGGCGTTGCTCATCAGAGCCTGCGCCTTCGGCATGGCCTCGATTGCCTGTTCCACTTCAGGATCGGTCTTGATCTCGTACTTTCGGCTTTCGTCCACGCTGTAAGCCGTCTTGTAGATCTCGGCTTGCAGACCGCGGCGCGTCCAGTCGTAATCCTTCGTGTAATCGGCTTCCGTGAAATCGACCTTCTGCTCAAGAAGGTAGTTGTGAAGGTCGTCCATTGTCGCCTTGTCGACGCTCCAGTCGGCCGGGAGCTTTGTCTTGTGTGTCGCGAAGAAATGCCGCGTGTAGTTGGAAAGCGCGTACTTCACGAGCAACTCTGTCTCGAAGGTGTCCAGCTTCTTTGGAGTGTACTTCTCGTCGGGGGAAATGCCGCCGCCGCCATACACCACGCGTCCGCCGTCGGTGCTCTTCACATCGTTAAGATTCCGGGCTTCGGTGTTATTGCGGTAGTAGTAATCGAAGAACGAGACGTTCGAATAATCGCGCTGGATCAGCCGTCCGCTCGGCGTGTAATACTTCGCGGTGGTCAGTGCCAGGCCGGTGTTCTCCACCAGCGGATAGACGGTCTGTACCAGACCCTTGCCGAACGTGTTGTCGCCGAGGACCCAGGCGCGGTCATGATCCTGCAAGGCGCCGGAAACGATTTCGGCGGCCGACGCGGAATTCCGGTTCACCAGCACTACGATCGGATAATCGCGCCCATGATTGCCGTTGCGGGCCGTATACACATGTTCCGCGGACGAGCGCCCTTTGTGCGACACAATCACGTCGCCCTTTGGCAGGAAATGATCGCCGACCGCCACAGCTTCGTTCAGCAATCCGCCCGGATTACTCCGCAGGTCGAGCACCAGGCCTTTGAGGTTGTCCTCATCCATCGCCTTCAGTGCTTCTTCCATTTCCTTGCTGGTGGTCTCGTTGAACTGTTCGAGGAATACGTAACCGATCCCCGGCTTCAGAAGGAAAGCATCCGGAACGCTCTTGCGGCTGATCTCGTCGCGAATAATATTGAACACGACCGGCTGATCCACGCCTTCGCGCGACACCTTGATCTGGACCGGCGTGCCTTTCGGCCCCTTCAGCAGATCGGCGACCTTGGTGGAATCGAGATTGTCGGTCGGCTTGTCGTTCACCATGACGATGACATCGCCGGGACGCAACCCCGCCTTGTACGCCGGCGAGCCCACGAACGGCGCCATCACGATCGTTTTGCCGTTACGGCCCTGCACCGACATGCCAACGCCGTAGTAATGGCCGCGCTGATCTTCACGCAGACCTTCCAGATCTTTGGGGTCGAAGAAATTGGAATGAGGGTCCAGCGTCCGCAGCATCTGCGGAATCGCGCCCTTGTAGATTGCTTTGTCGGGGCTGACCGGATCCGCGAAGTTCTGCTCGACTGTCGAGTAGACCTTCGTGAACTCCTTCATGCTCGTTTTGACGTCGTCGTCGGAGCTGGCGGCTGAAGCAACCTCAAGCCGCGGACCATACATGCCGCCGATTACAGCGCAGCCTAAAACCAGAGTGGGAATGAGATAGAGAGACCGGCGAATTTGAGCCATGCCGACGAATGACCGTCCTTGTTTAGCAGTATAGCAGCGAAAATGCAATCTCATGTTATCGGACGCGCCGGAGGCTGCTGTGGATACGCGAAACGCGAAAACAATCCGGAAGGGCGAATTTCGTCGACGGGGGCAGCTTACTAAAAGCTCGACCTGCGAGCCGCGCCGCCTGAGCGAGCGGCTTCCAAAGTTCTTCAGCAGGCTGACTCTTCGGTTAAGGCGCCATACTCCAGCGGACAACGCAGCGCTTTTGTTCCCCAGGCCGCTTATTTGTCAGAATTACTCTCTGCGCTGTTCCTTCGCCTGGAGCGACGCGGGCATCCCAGATTTTCGTGTCGTAGTCCAATTGCAGTCTTCCCGGAGGCAAATCCCGGAAGACGTACTCGCCGTTCTGCGGAATGACAACTCCTCTCTTGCATTCGAGGGCGCCGGACCGGGGTCCGTTATAGGAGACCGGTCCGGGGGTGCTCGAATGCACTGCGGAGGGCGTCGAGGTACGGGGCTCTGGAGTCGCTGATGGCGGGAGGGTTCGTGACGTCGGGGCAATCGCCGCCGATTGGATGGGAGCGGCCGGAGGCAGGGAACGCCCACCCGGCTCCGGCTCGCCGCCTGACTGCTGAGATCCATCCGTAAGAGGACGCCGGCCTGGCGAGAGAGACGTCGTCTCATCACCCACCGGAGGTTGATATGCGCCCGATGTGCGCATCGGCCCAGATCTTCGTGAAACCTGTGGCTGACGCGCCGCGTTGTCCGGTCTGATTTCACCAAGCCATGCCTGTGCCCGGTATGCTCTTTCCTGATCGCTGCTTCGCGCTTCCTGATCCAGAACACGCTCGGCAGCGCGCGGATACAGGGGGAGAATCTGCCTGACGTTCGTCTTCCACGCATCCGTATCCGGCAGGTCGATGAGAATCCGGCAGACGGTCTCGGCTTCAGACTCTGATAGCTGAGGAGCCTGCCCGCCGCGGCCGAGAAGATCGTCAAGAAATGGCCGGGCGCTGTCCGAGTACCGGGACATGAGGTCTGTAAACATCGCTGCGAACATGGGATTGAAAGTTGCGGCGCGTTGTTGACGCCAGGAAAATTCCACGATGCCGGCCGCTATTTTCGGATCGGCGAATTGATTCACGACGGGAGGCAGGTTCGCCCGTTGGCCGTTCCCCGGTTGGTCGTTCCGCCACGCTGCGATCAACTCTTCGTCGAAGATGTCCCGATACCAGACCAGCCAGCCGGAAATAGTGGCTATCGTTTGCTGCCGGTTACCGTCGTCGACTTTCTCAAGAAGGTCTCTGATTCGTTGATGTGCGACAGCGGGAGAAAACGGAGGCGGCCCGACCTCCTTGAACTGCGCTTCCGCCGTCGAGCTCATAGCAAAGAATGCCAGGGCAAGGAGCGCAGGGGAAAGCAGGCCGAACGACGCGACCAAAATGCCCAATCGTGAAATAAAGCGAGGCAATCTGTAACTCCAAAAGAAGAAAATGAAGGTAATGAAGCGAATGGCCTTCATTGTACCCGGAAGCTCAGGTTTGGCGGCCTGCTTTAATCTGTGCTCGGCCTGCCAAACCCGTCCGCCGCGGAAATTTTGTTCAGGAAAGTCTGGATACGCGGCAAGAGCCGCATCTGGACTGTCCCCGGGCAGACGCGGCTCTCACCGCGTGTCCCCGGGATCTAGAGCGGGATATTCCCGTGCTTCTTCTTCGGCATGGTGTCGACCTTCGTCTCCAGCATCCGCAAGGCGCGAATGAGCCGTCCTCTGGTTTCGTGAGGCTCGATGACATCGTCGACGAACCCATGCTCCGCTGCCACAAAAGGACTCGCGAACCGGTCCTTGAACTCCGCGATCTTTTGATCCCGTATCTCTCCACCGGCTCCATTCAGCTCCCGGCGATAGATAATGTTCACGGCTCCCTCGGCCCCCATGACCGCGATCTCGGCGGTTGGCCACGCCAGATTCACGTCGGTCCGGATATGCTTGGAGCCCATCACGCAGTACGCTCCGCCGTATGCTTTGCGCGTGATCACTGTAATCTTCGGCACCGTTGCCTCCGCAAAGGCATAAAGCAGCTTGGCGCCGTGCCGGATAATGCCGCCGAATTCCTGCTCGGTGCCCGGCAGGAAACCAGGCACATCCTCAAACGTAATCAGCGGAATATTGAAAGCATCGCAAAATCGCACGAAGCGCGCGCCTTTGACCGATGAATTGATATCCAGGCACCCGGCGAGGAAAGCCGGTTGGTTAGCCACGATTCCAATCGGCCGCCCGTCGAGGCGCGCGAAGCCGACCAAAATGTTCTGCGCCCAGTGCTCATGCACTTCGAAGAACCAGCCGTCGTCCACTACGCGATGAATGACGTCCTTCATGTCGTATGGCAGATTCGACTCCGCAGGCACGATCGTGTCGAGCAAGGCATCGGCGCGGTCCATGGGATCCGTCGACGCGCGCCGCGGTGGATCTTCCCGATTGTTCTGCGGGAGAAAACTCAACAGCTCGCGGATCATCTGCACGCACTCCGCGTCATCCCGCGAAATGAAATGGCCGACTCCGCTCACCGAATTGTGCGTCACGGAGCCGCCCAGCTTTTCTTTCGTTACATCTTCGTGCGTGACCGTTTTGATCACGTCCGGCCCGGTGACGAACATATAGCTCGTCTCCGCCACCATGAAAACAAAATCGGTGATCGCCGGAGAGTAGACTGCTCCTCCCGCACACGGGCCCATAATGGCCGAGATCTGCGGCACCACGCCGCTTGCGATCGTGTTGCGCAGAAAAATATCGGCGTAGCCGGCGAGCGAGAGAACGCCTTCCTGAATACGGGCGCCGCCGGAATCGTTCAGCCCGATGATCGGCGCTCCCGTCTTCAGCGCGAGGTCCATGATCTTGCAGACCTTCCGCGCGTTGGCTTCCGACATCGACCCGCCGGACACCGTAAAGTCGTTCGCAAAGACATAGACAGGCCGTGCGTTGACGCGGCCGAAACCGGTGATCAGGCCGTCGCCCGGCACGATCTGCTCGCCCATCCCGAAATCCTGGCAGCGGTGCTGCACCAGTTTGTCCATCTCCTCGAAGCTACCTTCGTCGAGCAGAAGTTCAATACGTTCGCGAGCCGCAAGTTTGCCGTCTTTATGTTGCCGTTCACGGCGGGCGGTGCCACCGCCTTCTTCGGCGGCTGTGTGGCGTCGCCGCAGTTCCTCCAGACGATTCATCAGAGTTCAGAGTATCGCTATCTCCTCTGGAACTTCTGCCGGACCGCCTTCGCGATTCTTTCGCCGAGCGTTCCAAACGGCTGGTCGTTGGTCAGGTAAGTCCACGTCGCCCCGCGCTCGAACCTCTCCGGCGCGTGGAACCGGATTTCGCCTTCGCGAATGTCAGCCGCCGCGAAAGCCTCGGCGATCTCATCCTGGAGCCTGGCGCCGAAATCCGTATAGATCGCCTGCGCACTGACGAGAAAAGAGTGCAGCGGATCCTTTCCGGTCCACGATACCCAGTGGATCCCGCCCCGGAGTTCCGCAATATTCGCAAGGTAATCCGACCAAAGATCGTCGATTACCGCCAGCGCCAACTCACGGCCGGCCTTTTCCAAAGCCTCAACCCCGGCTGTTGCGGCCACTTCGCCGAACTGCTCCTCGCTCAGCATGGACGCGATGCTCCAGTTTTCTGACAGCAGCACTTCGCGCCGCAGCGCGTGCACTTCACCGCGATGATGTTCGATAACCGATTCGTACTTCCACAGCGTTTCCCGGATCTCGAGATTTTGCGATTCCACCGTCCGCTGTACGCTGTCCACATCCGGATTCGACGCCACCCCGAACCGCACCAGCAACTCATCTTCGAGACTGATAAAGAAACGCGACGAACCAGGATCGCCCTGCCTGCCCGCGCGTCCGCGCAACTGGTTATCGATTCGCCGCGCTTCATGGCGCGTCGTCCCGATCACGTAGAGTCCCCCGAGTTCCACCACTCGGTCGCGGTTCTTCGGCGGATTTCCCCCCAGCAGAATGTCGGTGCCGCGTCCCGCCATGTTGGTCGAGATGGTTACCGCTCCCAGCGCTCCCGCCTGTGCGACGATTTCCGCTTCGGCTTCGTCGTTCCGCGCGTTCAATACGGAATGACGGATGCCCGCGGCGTGGAGGCGCCGGCTCAGCGCTTCGGAATCTTCCACGCTCGCCGTTCCCACCAGCACGGGCCGGCCGGTTTCATGTACTTTGCGAATCTCCGCTTCGAGCGCCTCGTCTCGGGCGCGCTTGTCCGCGTAGAGTATGTCCGGCAAATCCGTGCGGATCATCGGCCGATTCGTGCGGATCGCCGACACCGGCAGCTGGTAGACTTTCCAGAATTCGTCGGCCTGCGTCGCCGCGGTACCGGTCATCCCGCGGACGCGCTCGTATAAGCTGGCAAGGCTCTGCACCGTGATGGAGCCCAAAATACGGCCCTGCGTCTTGAGGATCACGTGCTCCTTCGCTTCGATTGCGGATTGCAGGCCTGCAGGCCACCGCCGATTCTGCGCGATGCGGCCTTTGAACTCGTCGACCAGTTCGACTGCGCCCTGCTTCACAACGTAGTCGACATCGCGCCGCAGCAGCGCGTGCGCATGCAGGGCGTCCTGCACCGCCGTCAGGATCCGAAAGTTGTGCTCTTCGAAGAGGCTTCCGCACGCCAGCAGCTTTTCCGTGAGGAAGATCCCGCTGTCGGTCAACTGCACGTTGCGGGCGAACTCGTCGACAAGATAATGCGTAAACGGTCGCAGTTGCATCACGATCGAATCGACGCGCTGCGCGAGCATTGGGTCGTCGGGAATCCCTCCAGCGATAACCAGAGGGATGCGCGCTTCGTCGATCAGGATAGAGTCCGCTTCGTCGATCACGGCGAAGGCGAATGGCCGCTGCACGAGCTCATAAGGCTTGCGCGCCAGACCGTCTCTTAAATAGTCGAAGCCGACCTCGTTCGCCGTGGCATACGTAACGTCGCATAGATAAGCGGCGCGCCTCTCGGGAGTTGTCATGCCCTGCGAAATATGCGCCACGCTTAGCCCGAACCACTCGTAGATGCCGCCGACCCACACCGAATCGCGATGGGCGAGATAGTCGTTCGCGGTCAGCACGTGAACGCCGCGCCCGTTCAGCGCCAGCCAGACCACGACCGGAACCGCCGTCAGCGTCTTGCCCTCGCCGGTCTGCATCTCGGCGATTTGGCCCCGGGCCATCGACAGCGCTCCAAGGATCTGCACGTCGAACATCCGCAACCCAAGCACGCGTTCCGCTATGACCGCCGTGAGCGCGAATGTCTCGATGATTTCGGGATTTTCGCGCGCTGCTTCCGCGGCGGCCTTGAGTCTGGAGGCATCAAGGCCGGACAGTTCCTCTCGTCTCCGGGTTATCGCCTGGAACTGGATTTCAGGCTCGGTGTCCACCAGCCCGAGAAATCGCAGCACTTTTGCTATCGACAGAATCCTCTCCTTTCGCTTGCTGCTGAGGGAACTATACGAAAAGAGAGGTAGCCGGAGGAGGGCGTTGAAACAATGCAGCGGGATCTGGTTCGGAAGGGATGCTGCCGTAACTGGAAGCTATGAGCTCGGGCGTGAGTGAGATCTCAGTGGTCGCGCTGACTTGCCGGACGGATTGGCGATCCGTCGCGCCGTTCCACACAATATCCGCCCGCGAGACAGGAGGGCTCGAAAACTCCGCCGCCTGCATTGAAAGCAGCACAAGCAAGGCGGCGAAAATGTATCGGGCGGCCGAACGTGCCATTGGTCTGAGTGTCGCATAGGCCTTTGGGGCTCCGGCCCTCCTCCAAACTGTGGCTCAGTGCTTCCTTTGACCCTGCGTCCTGACCACCCGGCTCATTTCAAAAGCCGCACGAACCCCGCCTGCGAGAAGTGCCTGGCGGAGACCCGGCCAGGCGTTGACGCAAGAGAAATAAAAAGCCGGGCGCCACCCTTTCGGGGCGCCCGGCATCTGTTTCAACTTCTTCGATCGCTTATTCGGCCAGCGTCTCTTCCGGCCCGAGATCCTCGCTCAAACCACCCGTATACTGCAGGCGAGCTTCATCCTCATACCCTGCCAGCGCATCGAGCGTCGGCTCCGGAATCGGCTCTTCCACAATATCCTCGCCCGCGATCCGGGTCCGGCGATAGAACTCCATCCCGGTTCCGGCAGGCACGAGCCGGCCCATGATGACGTTCTCCTTGAGGCCGCGCAGGTAATCCACTTTGCCGTTGATCGCGGCTTCGGTCAACACACGCGTTGTCTCCTGGAAGCTGGCCGCCGAGATGAACGAATCGGTCGAGAGCGATGCCTTCGTGATTCCCAGCAGCACCGCTTTACCCTGCGCTGGACGCCCGCCCGCATCTTCCGTCTTCTGGTTTTCCGCACGGAACTTGAACTTGTCAACCACTTCTTCCGGCAGGAATTCCGTGTCGCCGATATCTTCCACCTTCACCCAACGCATCATCTGGCGTGAGATGACTTCGAGATGTTTGTCGTTGATATTCACGCCCTGCAGCCGGTAGACTTCCTGAATCTCGTCTACCAGGTACTTCTGCAGAGCCTTCTCGCCGCGCACGTCGAGAATATCGTGCGGGTTGCGCGGACCATCCATCAGCGGATCGCCCGCGGCCACGCGCTCGCCTTCCTGCACATTGATGTGGACGCCGCGTGGCAGCGAATATTCCCGCTCCTCGCCGTCGTCACCGCCGATGTAGATCTTGCGCTGGCCCTTCGACAATTCGCCGTACTTCACGATGCCGTTGATCTCGGCCATGATCGCGCTCTCACGCGGCTTGCGCGCTTCGAAGAGTTCGACCACGCGCGGCAGACCGCCGGTGATGTCCTTGGTCTTCGTCGTTTCGCGCGGGATCTTCGCGATGACGTCGCCCGCGTGCACTTCTTCCGCGTCATGCACCATCAGGTGGGCATGCGTCGGCATCAGGTACTTGCGGGAGCCGCCCGGACCCTTCACCTGCACCATCGGCTGGCGTTTTTCGTCGGGTGAATCCGTAACGACGAGCTGCGACATACCGGTCACCTCGTCGACCTGTTCGGCGAGCGTAATGCCCTCCTGCAGATCTTTGAAGTGGATGACGCCGGTGAGTTCGGTCAGGATCGAGAACGTGTAGGGATCCCACTCGAGCAGGTCCTGATTCTGCTTCACCGGATCGCCGTCGGCCACCGTGATGTGCGCGCCGTAAACAACCTGATAGCGCTCCTTCTCACGGCCCTTGTCGTCGACCACCGCCAGGATACCCATGCGGTTCATGGCGATGATCTCGCCCTTCTCGTTCTTGACGGACTGGATGTTGAGATACTTCGCGAAACCATCCGATTTCGCATCCTGCTTCGACTGTTCGGAAACCCTGGTCGCCGTGCCGCCGATGTGGAACGTACGCATCGTCAGCTGCGTGCCGGGTTCGCCGATCGACTGCGCCGCGATCACACCGACCGCTTCGCCGCGTTCGACCAGCCGCCCGGTCGCGAGGTTGCGGCCGTAGCACGCGACGCACACGCCGCGCTTCGATTCGCAGGTCAGCACCGAGCGGATCTTCACCCGCTCCTTGCCGGCAGCCTCGATAGCCTCGGCAAGCGCTTCGTTGATTTCCTGATTCGCGCTCACGAGAATGTTGCCTTCGTAATCGCGAACGTCTTCGAGCGCCACGCGGCCCACAATACGGTCGCCCAGCCGCTCGATGGTTTCGCCCGATTCGACGATCGACTCGACGTCGATGCCTTCGGTCGTGCCGCAATCGTCTTCAGTGATGATGACGTCCTGCGCCACGTCGACCAGACGCCGCGTGAGGTAACCGGAGTCGGCCGTTTTGAGCGCCGTATCCGCCAGACCTTTACGCGCGCCGTGCGTCGAGATGAAGTACTGCAGCACGTTCAGGCCTTCGCGGAAGTTCGCGGTGATCGGGGTTTCGATGATTTCGCCCGACGGTTTTGCCATCAGACCGCGCATACCGGAGAGCTGGCGGATCTGCTGCTTCGATCCGCGCGCGCCCGAGTCGGCCATGATGTAAATCGGATTGAGATAACGGCCCGTACGATCGTCTTCTTCCATCGCGCCGAACATTTCGTCCGAGACTTTTTCAGTCACGCGCGACCAGATTTCGATGATCTTGTTGTAGCGCTCGCCGGACGTGATGGCGCCATCCTGATACTGGCCTTCCACCGCGACCACGTCCTTCTCGGCATTGCGGACCAACTCCGCTTTCTCGCCCGGGACAACCATATCGTCGACGCCGATCGAGATGCCCGCGCGGGTTGCATAGAGGAAGCCCAGGTTCTTGATCTCGTCGAGCATCCCGACGGTGACCTGCAAACCGAACTTCAGGTAGCAATATTGAACGAGTTGCGCGAGGCCCTTCTTCTTGAGGAGGCCGTTGATGAACGGCATCTCTTCGGGAAGGTGGTCGTTGAAGATCACGCGGCCGACCGTCGTATCCATATACTGCTTCACGAACTCGATCGGCGCCGCGTGCAGAATGTCCTGATTGTCGAACGCCTTGTTGAGGTCGATCACCCTGCCGGTGTAGCGCAGTTTGATCGGCGTCAGCGTTTGCACCTCGCCCATTTCGAGCGCGATCAGCACGTCGTCGGTCGATGCGAAAGTACGGCCTTCACCCTTCGCGCCCGGGCGTGTCTTCGTCAGGTAATAACAGCCGAGCACCATGTCCTGCGTCGGAACGGTGATGGGACCGCCGTGCGCCGGCGAAAGAATATTGTTCGACGCCAGCATCAGCGTGGCGGCTTCGATCTGCGCTTCCGGCGACAGCGGAATGTGGACGGCCATTTGATCGCCGTCGAAATCCGCGTTGAAAGCGGTGCAAACCAGCGGGTGGATCTTCAGCGCTTTGCCTTCGACCAGCACCGGCTCGAAAGCCTGAATACCGAGGCGGTGCAGTGTGGGAGCGCGGTTTAGAAGGATCGGATGGTCTTTGATGACTTCTTCGAGGATGTCCCACACCACGGGATCCTGCTGCTCGACAAGTTCCTTGGCCTGCTTGATCGTGGTGCAATGGCCGCGCTGTTCAAGCCGGTGATAGATGAACGGTTTGAAGAGCTCGAGCGCCATCTTCTTCGGGAGACCGCACTGATGCAGCTTGAGGTCCGGACCGACGACGATGACCGAACGGCCCGAGTAGTCGACGCGCTTTCCGAGCAGGTTCTGGCGGAAGCGGCCCTGTTTGCCTTTGAGCGTATCGGACAGCGACTTCAGCGGACGGTTATTCGCTCCGCGCAGCACGCGGCCGCGGCGGCCGTTGTCGAACAGCGCGTCGACAGCTTCCTGCAGCATGCGCTTTTCGTTGCGGACGATCACATCCGGCGCATGCAATTCCATCAGCTTCTTGAGCCGGTTGTTGCGGTTGATGACGCGGCGGTAGAGATCGTTGAGGTCGGAGGTGGCGAAACGGCCGCCATCCAGCGGGACGAGGGGGCGCAATTCCGGTGGAATCACCGGCAGCACGTCGAGGATCATCCACTCCGGCTTGTTGCCCGACTTGCGGAAGCTTTCGACCACGCGCAGACGCTTGGCGAACTTCAGCTTCTTCTGCTGCGAAGTCTCGGTCTTCATCTTTTCGCGAATGTCTTCGCTAAGGAATTCGACGTCGATTTTCTTGAGAAGCTCTTTGATGCCCTCGGCGCCCATCATGGCGACGAACTTGCCAGCGGTTTCGGGATCCTGCTCAAGCTGCCGCTTGCGCTCGTCCGAAATGACTTCGCCCTGCGAAAGATCCGCGACTTCGCCCGGATCCACAATCACGTAGGCCTCGAAATAAAGTACGCGCTCGAGTTCACGCAGCGTGATGTCAAGCAAATGGCCGATGCGTGAAGGCAGTCCCTTGAAGAACCACACATGCGAACAGGGGCTCGCGAGCTCAATATGTCCGAGGCGTTCACGACGAACGCGTGCCAGCGTCACTTCGACGCCGCACTTGTCGCAGATCACGCCGCGATGCTTCATTCTCTTGTACTTGCCGCAGAGACATTCCCAATCCGTTACCGGCCCGAAGATCCGAGCGCAGAACAACCCGTCGCGCTCCGGC
>DATAZF010000335.1:0-8717 GCA_036272235.1 Bryobacteraceae bacterium
GCCCCGCAAAAGATCATGCAGATCAAACCAAACCTCTACATCGTCACCGGCGCGGGCGGCAACAGCACCGTGCGCGTTACGAAAGCCGGCATCATCCTTGTCGATACCAAGAATCTCGGCGATCAGTTCTACAACGACCTCATCGCGCAGATCAAGACCGTCTCCAGCGAGCCGGTGAAGGAAGTCATCATCACGCACGTCCATCAGGATCACAGCGGCAACACCGGCAAGTTCATTGAAGCCGGCGCGCGCGTGACGGCCAATGAAGGCGAAAAAACGGAAGTCGCGACTTATACCAGCGCGGCCGGCAAGCCTGCGCCGCCGAGCGCGACTTACGCTTCGAAGACCGTCATCAAGCTCGACGGCGCGAAAGCGGAGGTTTATCACTTCGGCCGCGCTCACACCGGCGGCGACTCCGTCGTCTATTTCCCCGATCTGAAAGTGCTGTCTGGGGGCGACGAGATCGTCGGCGTCCAGCCGAACTTCGACTATCCGAACGGCGGCAGCCTGCTCGAAGCCACGAAAGTTCTGGCGCAGGTGGCGAAGCTCAAGTTCGATACGGTCGTGCCAGGACATTCCGCGCCGAACGCAACGACGATGACGCGGGCGGAGTTCGACGCCTATAAAATGAAGGTCGACACGCTGGCTTCACGCTTCAGCGAACTCATAAAAGCCGGCACGCCAAAGAACGAAATCCTCGCGAAGGTCAAGACTGACGACCTCGGATGGAACGTGAACACAGCCCAATGGCAGGCGCCCGGACGGCTCGACCCGCTCTACGAGGAGTTTGGTGGAAAGAAGTAAGCACGACGTCGTCGTTCTGTTCGAGCATCCCGAATGGCAGAAGCCGCTGTTCGCGGCGCTCGAGCGCCGGGGAATCCGGTTCGGCAAGTTCGACCTGAAGCGGGCCGCCTTCGATCCGGCGGCCATGCCTGACGCGCCTCTTTACTTCAACCAGGCGAGCCCGAGCGCGTACGTGCGGGGCAACGCGCGCGCGGTGCCTCTGGCGTTCGCGCTGATGCGTTCGCTCGAACTTGGTGGCGCGCGCGTATTGAACGGCAGCCGGGCATTCGCGCTCGAACTCAGTAAATCCGCGCAGTCCGCGCTGATGAACCGTCTGGGGATTGCGCATCCGCGCAGTCTGGCTTTCAACGATATCGATGAGGCGATTGCAAGCTGGGGAGATGGCTGGCCCGCTCTCCTCAAGCCGGAGCAGGGCGGAAGCGGCGCGCGGATGTATCTTGTGCAGTCCGCCGCGGAACTGCAGCGCCTGCTGCACGACCGCCCGGAACTATGGTTCCCGGACAATCTGCTTCTGCTGCAGGAGTATTTCCCGGTCGATCCGTCACGCGGCATTGTGCGGATGGAGTTTCTCGGCGGCGAACTGCTTTACGCGATGCGCGTGATCTCGCACGGAGCGTTCAATCTGTGCCCATCCGAAGTCTGCAACCCGGAAGACGGGGCCGGGGAATGCGCGGTGCCGGAGGCCCCTCCATCCGCTCCCGTCGAGTTTTATCCTTATCCGGAAGTCCCGGCCGCAGCAGTGGAAGCGGGGTTGAGGATCATGGATGCCGGCGGGTTGGACGTCGGTGGCATTGAATACCTGGAGGCACGGGACGGCCGCCTCATCTTTTACGACGTGAATGCGAATTCGAACCTGCGGGCGCCCATCGCGCGAGCGTTCGGATTCGATCCGTTCGAGCGAGTGGTCGATTTTCTTATAGCGTGCACCACCTCTACTTGCCAATCAGGTGCTTGATGTCGACGTTGTTTTCCTGGCAGATGTATTCCATCGGCTCCATGCCGGGGTGGAACAGAATATTCCAGCCCACGCTCCATGCCTTCGTGTACGCGCCCGGATCGTCGATAGTCGCCTCGTAGTGAAGTATCAGCTCATTCACGCGCGTGAAGCGCTCGACAACATGAAGCTGTTCGGTGTGCTCATGACCCGCCGCGTCGAGCCAGCTTCGCGTGTTGAAACCGACGTCGTCGACCACCAGCGTGTCGCCTTCCCAACGACCGATCCCTTCGCCAAGGTACGTGGGATTCAGCCGGTCCGGCGGCGTGTGGCGGCGACCGTCGGTATAAACCACGCGCCACATGTGCGCGCCGCCTTCGAAAACGAAAAGCACGCGGTTCGGAAACTGATAAATCTGAAACGGGAACGATGTCGCGTACATGCGCGGAATTCCCGGCGGCAGACAAAAGCCTTCCGGATCGTCCTTTGTGATCAGGGAATTGTGCAGCGCGTAAGCGGCTTTGGTCCACTGCAGAAACGGGACGTCCTGCTGCTTGTCGGGCTGCGCGGTCCCGGCGAAGCCGCCACCGGTTCCCGCCATGTCGCCGACGCCGGGCGGATCCCACGAGCCTTTGTCGTTGCCGAGATCAGGGTGCCCGTCGGCAAGACGCGGCGCCGGCCGGAGGTCTTTCCGGGCCAGCACCGCCGCCACGGCTTTCCCATCGAAATCGTCAGCCAGCATGGGCAGGGCCGCGGTGACAAAGGCGGACGCCACAACGAATTCTCTGAAGCGGAACATGTTACTTCGCCGTATAGTGCGGAGCGTCCCGCTCGTTCTCGACGCACATGTAATCGAGCAGTTCGGTGTCGACAACGATGGGCTGCCTGAGCTTGATGGTCCACGGCGCCGTGTAGGCTTTCGGATCATCCACCGTAACTTCGATTTCAACCGTGCCGAAATTCGGCCGGCGGAACCGCTCCGTCACTTTCCCGGCACCTGTGAGAGGGCTTCCCGAGGAATCGAGCCACAGGTCATCGCGGAAGCCTGCAGTCTGGATCACCAGTGCGTCGCCTTCCCACTTGCCCTCCGAGTAGCCATTCCACGAAGGATTCGGATCGCGCGGCAGCGGACGCCCATCCGTGAAGATCTGCCGGTAGCCGGCCTCGCGCTCGCTGAGGACCATCATCAAGCCTGGCTTCTGCACGATCTTTTTGTACATGCTGTCGGTAAAGACCCGAACCGCGCCTCGCGGCAGGCAGCGCGATTGCGGGTCGTCTTTGCCGTTGGCCGCACGGCGAGCCTTAACGAGGTCCGCGGCCCAGGGTTGGTAGGGCAGACCGCCTTTCAGACTCCAGCCGATGTTGATGAACTCCTGGCCGATGCGGGCATCGGCGCAACCGTCGGCAGGACACGGTCGATTGTCCTCCCATGCCCAAATTCCGGAGAGGTCCGGCTTGCCATCGGACGTTCGTGGCGCGGGAGCAGCGAGGTTCGGTTTTCCGTTCGCGAGCCGCGGCACTCCGGGCGTTGGGTAGTTGAGCCATTGAGCCGGCGCCTGCACCCGGAGGGGCGGCACGGACAGCAGGGTCGCGGCGATCGCGATCGGGGCGATTCGCATGGCGCGCCTCCTTTGTTACATGTCTTTATATGTCACCGCGAAGCATATGTCACCGCGAAGCGTGGCGCAAGTCAGGCTGTTTCGCCTGCCGGGCGCTCTCAGTGCGGCGTGAGCTTCTTCATGAGCTCGATCATCGACGGCGGCGCTTCGAACTCAGCTTCTTCGAGCGGCGTACGGCCGAAATTATCCTTCGCTTTCAAATCCGCCCCGTGATCGACCAGGTATTGCGCCATCTCGATCGCGCCGAATCGCACCGCCACGTGAAGAGCGCTGCGGGCCTTGTTCGGAGCCTGATTGACGCTGAGTCCAAGTTCCACCGCCATCTTCACGGCATCCAGATTGCGGCTCGTGGCGGCCAACAGCACCGCGCCCGCGCCGTCAGGCGAAGTCGCCGTCGGATCCGCGCCCAACCCGATCAGCTCCTGCATCATTGGAACGTTGCCCGCTTCGGCGGCAGTCAGAAAGGGCGTGAGCCCGTTGGCGCCGGTCACCGGACCCTGCGGCCGCCCGTGGCGTTCGGATCGCGCGTTGAGATCGGCGCCGCGTTTCACCAGATCCTTCACGAGCTCCGACTTGCCTTGCCGCACCGCTTCATGCAAAGGGGTGCCGCCATTCCGATCGCGCGCATTCACATCGACGCCGTAGTCGAGCATCAAACGCGCGACGCTTTCGCTTCCCCCTGCGAGCGCAATCAGAAAGGCCGTTTGGCCGTCCGTGCTCTTTGTCAGGGGATCGGCGCTCGCATCGAGCAGCGCCCGGGCGGCGTCCGGATCCCCGCGTTGCGCTGCAAAAAGAAGCGGCGTAAAACCATTCATTGACGCAACGTTCACCTGTGCGCCCTGCTCGATCAGGAATTTCACCAGCCCAGTTCGGCCCTCTGCCGCGGCCCACATCACGGGCGTCTGGCCGAGGCGGCTCTCCGCGACATTGACCTTCGCGCCGTTCGCCAGAAGGAACCGCACAAGTTCCAGATTCCCCGACTTCACCGCTGCAAGCAGGGGCGTGTCACCGTCCCAGCGCGCCGCCTTCACATCCGCCTTCGCGGCAACAAGCATGCGGGCGATCGCGATGCTCCCGTTCTCCGCCGCGGCGAGGAGCGCAGTTTCCTTGTTTTCATCCGCCCGGTTTGGATCGGCCCCCGCTTTTAGAAGTGCGGCCGTGATCTCAGCGTCGCCACGCTGGGCCGCCCAGATCAGCGGCGTGGATCCATCGGAGCGCGCCACGTTGACCTCCGAGCCCGCGCGAATGAGCCCGATTACCACCTTCTGATCGCGCGACTGGACGGCGTCAAAAAGTCCGAGATCGGCGCAAAATGCAGCTATCGGAAGAAGAAGCAGCGCAGCCACTCTCAGGTGGGGCAGGCGGTTTCGCCTGCCACTGCCTGTTACCGGCAATACACCGCACTTCACCCCCACATGATATGACTGATGTTGTGGCTCGCGTGTTCGAACGCACGACTTGCGCGCTCGCCTTTCTCGGTTTCACCGCCGTATACGGCTTCGCCCAAACGCCCCTCGCAACAATCACCAGCCATTACTGTGTCGGCTGCCATAACGACAAGCTGCGCACCGCCGGGCTCTCTCTCGCCAATCCCGCAGCCGAGGGATCCGACGTTCTCGAAAAGGTCCTGCAAAAACTGCGCTCGGGTGAAATGCCCCCCGCCGGCATCCCCGGTCCGGAAGCGGCGACCCGCGCGAGCGTTATCAATTCACTTGAAGCGCAACTCGACAGAGCCGCCGCCGATCACCCGAACCCCGGCGCCCCCGGAATCCATCGCCTGAATCGCGCTGAATACCGCAACGCTGTTCGCGATCTGACCGCCATCGATATGGATCACTCCGCGAGCCTTCCACCCGATGACTCCGGTTACGGATTCGACAACATCGCCGATGTGCTCACCGTCTCTCCGCTTCATATGGAGAAGTATCTGGCGTCAGCGCGCCGCATCGCCCGTCTCGCTGTGGGAACGCTGAAACCGAGTCTCTCTTCGGAAAAGATCACACCCGCTCGCGGCACCGCCAGCGACGCCATCGACTCACTGCCGCCCAACGAGCGTGGAGGCATCCGCTTCCGCCGCTATTTGCCGTTCGACGCCGAATACTCGTTCCTCATTCGTGTACACGGGAATCCCGCGCCCGGATTTCCGCCGGCGAAGCTCGACCTCCGCATCGACGGCAAGCGGGTGAAGCTGTTCGATGCGGCGATCGATACCGCGGAGGCCAACCAGGGCACGCGCAATCTCGAGCTGCGGCTGAAGCTGGCTGCTGGAAATCACGTCGTGGGAGCAGCGTTTCTGAAGGAATCGGCGCAGGTTGAAGGAGCCCCCAAAACTCCTGCCCCGAGCGCCAACGGACTCTCGATCGACTACATCACGCTTGGCGGTCCGTATAATCCGTCCGGCCCCGGCGCCACCGAGAGCAGGCGCCGCATCTTCATTTGCCGCCCCGCGGCTGGCGAGGCGGAAGACGTTTGCGCGCGCCGGATACTGAGCAAACTCGCGCGTCTGGCTTACCGCCGCCCGGTTACAACCGCGGATCTGACGCCTCTGGTGAAACTTTTCGACAGCGGCCGGGCCGGCGGCGAGACCTTCGATTCGGGAATTGAACTGGGGCTGAGCGGCATTCTGGTCTCGCCCGATTTTCTATTCCGCGTGGAAAATACACCGCGCGGCGTTGCCGCGAAAATCAGCGATCTCGAGCTGGCGTCGCGTCTTTCGTTCTTCCTGTGGAGCAGTATTCCGGATGACGAACTCCTCCGCGCCGCCGAAGCAGGGAAGCTGCGCAATCCGGCCACCCTCGAAGCGCAGGTTCGGCGCATGCTCGCGGATCCGAAATCGCAGGCGTTTGAGGATAATTTCGCCGGCCAGTGGCTGCACCTTCGCAACGTCAACGGATGGAAGCCCGATCCGGACAAGTATCCACAGTTCGACGAGGCCCTCCGCAATGCGTTCGAGCGCGAAAGCGCGCTGTTCTTTTCGAACATCATGCGGGACGACCGCAGCGTCCTCGAATTCATCGATGCCGACTACACGTTTTTGAACGAGCGCCTCGCCCGCCACTACGGCGTGCCCGGTATCAAAGGAAGCTACTTCCGCAAGGTGGATTTGAAGGACAGCCCTCGTGGCGGGGTGCTGAGCCAGGGCGCGATTCTGCTGGTGACGTCTTATCCAACCCGCACCTCGCCGGTGCTGCGCGGCAAGTGGATCCTCGAAAACATTTTGGGTGCCCCGGCGCCTCCCCCGCCGCCGAACGTCCCGCCGCTGCCGGATAGCGCCGCGAATTCGGCGCGCAGCCTGCGGGAGCAGCTCGAAAAGCATCGCGCCGACCGCGCCTGCGCCTCGTGCCATGCCCGGCTCGATCCGCTGGGCTTTTCGCTCGAACAGTTCGACGGCATCGGACGCTTCCGCACCGAGGAAGGTGGCGCGCCGATCGAAGCATCCGGCGCGCTGCCCGATGGTACCGCTTTAAACGGCTTCGAGGGTCTGAAGAAAGTCGTGCTCAGCCGCCGCGACGAATTTGTCGAATGCCTCGCGAGCAAGATGCTGACGTACGCACTGGGCCGCGGTCTGGAATCCTACGATCAGCCCGCGGTGCGCGCAATCCGGCGGCGGGCGGCCAGCGAAGACTATCGGTTCTCCTCGCTGATTCTTGGAATCGTGGATAGCGTACCATTTCAAATGAGGAGGGCCCAGGCTTAGTGAGAGCCTTGTCACGCCGCACCGTTCTGCGTGGAATCGGGGCCACCGTCGCCCTTCCTCTGCTCGATTCGATGACGCCGGCATTTGCAGCAGAGCCGGCGCCCATCCAGCGAGCCGTATTCCTCTACACGCCCAACGGCATCATCATGAAGGACTGGACGCCCGCCACCGAAGGCGCCGGTTTTGAATTCACCCCCACGCTGAAGCCGCTCGAACCGTTCCGCGATCGCGTGCTCGTCCTGAGCGGACTGGCGCATCACAATGGCGAATCGCTGGGTGACGGCGCGGGCGATCACGCGCGCGCCGGCGCCACCTGGCTCACGGGCGTGCATCCGAAGAAGACTGAAGGCGCCGATATTCAGAACGCGATGACGGTCGATCAAATCCTCGCGAAGGAGATCGGCCGCCAGAGCGCGCTTCCCTCTCTTGAACTCGGTCTTGAGGATGTGCGCATAGTCGGCGGCTGCGACTCCGGCTATAGCTGCGCTTACAGCAACACCATCGCCTGGAGTTCGCCGACTACGCCGATCCCATACGAAATCAATCCGCGGTCCGTCTTCGAACGCCTCTTCGGCGACGGCGATACGACGGACCCCGCTGCGCGCGCAATCGAGTCACGCGAAAATCGCAGCCTTCTGGATTTCGTACTTGCCGACGCCAGTCGCATCTCCGGCACTTTAGGCACGGCCGATCGCCGAAAGATGAGCGATTATCTCGACTCGGTGCGCGAGATCGAGCGCCGCATCCAGCAGGCCGAAGCGAAGAACGCCGCAGCGCCGAAGCTGCCGGCCCTTGATCGGCCGGATGGCATCCCGCCGACGTTCGAGGAACATATTCAGCTGATGTTCGACCTGATCACAGTAGCTTTTCACGCCGACATTACGCGCGTCGTCACGCTGATGTATAGCCGCGAAGCCAGTAACCGGACTTACCGGTCGATCGGCGTCCCCGAGGCGCATCACGGTTTGTCGCATCATCAGAACAATCCGGAAAAGATGGCGCTTCTCCAATTGATCGACCATCATCATGTCGATATGTGCAGCTATTTCCTTGGGAAACTGCAGAGCGCGAAGGACGGGGACGGCACGCTGCTCGACCACTCGACGCTCGTCTACGGATCGAGCCTGAGCGATTCCAATCGCCATCTCCACGACAACCTGCCTTTGTTTCTGACAGGGGCTGTGGCGCAGCGACATGGCGGACGCCACATCAGCTATCCGAAGCACACTCCGATGACGAATCTCTATCTGACGCTGCTCGATGGCTTCGGGGTTCATCCCGAAAAAATCGGCGACAGCACGGGCAAGCTCGAACACGTCACGGATCTTTGATTTCGCTGCGACTCGTGGGTTTGCTCTGCGACCTTGTCCCGAATAAGATGACCCTTTATCTGCGCCTGTGGCGCGCGCCTGCGCTTTTGTGCGAGCAAGACCGCCGGCGGTACTGTTTTTAAGCGCTATTCGTAAAAGTCCGGCGACTTCTTCAGCTTCGCGTTGCCCAAAAAGTCGTGCTGGATCCAAAGCTGCGCGCCCGTCTTCTTCAGAAAGACTTCCATATCGGCCCGCGACGCCGCCGTCTGGTCCTTGTTAAACTCGGCCACCGGCAGCCGGTTCAGCGTGCGCTCTTCCGGATAGTGATAGAGATCGCCGCTCAAAACCACTGG